>NZ_JBSFIE010000042.1:0-63252 GCF_053597395.1 Streptomyces sp. NPDC001415 | reverse complement strand
GGAGTGACGTCGAGGAGCAGGACGTCCTTGACCTCGCCCTTGAGGACACCGGCCTGCAGAGCGGCACCGATCGCGACGACCTCGTCCGGGTTGACGCCCTTGTTGGCCTCGTTGCCGCCGGTCAGCTCCTTGACGAGCTCGGCGACGGCCGGCATGCGGGTGGAGCCGCCGACGAGAACGACGTGGTCGATCTCGGACAGGTTGATGCCCGCGTCCTTGATGACGTTGTGGAACGGCGTCTTGCAGCGCTCCAGGAGGTCACTGGTGAGCTGCTGGAACTGGGCGCGCGTGAGCTTCTCGTCCAGGTGCAGCGGGCCCTCGGCGGACGCCGTGATGTAGGGCAGGTTGATCGAGGTCTCGGTGGACGAGGACAGCTCGATCTTGGCCTTCTCTGCGGCCTCGCGGAGGCGCTGGAGGGCCATCTTGTCCTTGGACAGGTCCACGCCGTGGCCGGAGTGGAACTGCTTCACCAGGTAGTCGACGACGCGCTGGTCCCAGTCGTCACCACCGAGGTGGTTGTCGCCGTTGGTGGCCTTCACCTCGACGACGCCGTCGCCGATCTCCAGGAGGGACACGTCGAAGGTGCCGCCACCGAGGTCGAAGACGAGGATGGTCTGGTCGTCCTTGTCGAGACCGTAGGCCAGGGCGGCGGCCGTCGGCTCGTTGACGATGCGCAGGACGTTGAGGCCCGCGATCTCGCCGGCTTCCTTGGTCGCCTGACGCTCGGAGTCGTTGAAGTACGCCGGCACGGTGATGACCGCGTCGGTGACCTTCTCGCCGAGGTAGGCCTCCGCGTCGCGCTTCAGCTTCTGCAGGATGAAGGCGCTCATCTGCTGCGGGTTGAAGCTCTTGCCGTCGAGCTCGATCTTCCAGTCGGTGCCCATGTGGCGCTTGACCGACCGGATGGTCCTGTCGACGTTGGTGACCGCCTGACGCTTGGCGACCTCGCCGACCAGAACCTCGCCGTTCTTCGCGAAGGCGACGACGGACGGCGTGGTCCTGGCGCCCTCTGCGTTGGTGATGACGGTGGGCTCGCCGCCTTCAAGAACGCTGACGACGGAGTTAGTCGTGCCCAGGTCGATGCCGACCGCACGTGCCATTTCGATTCCTCCAACTGACTACTTGAGTGGAACTGGCTCAAGGATGCCTCATCCGCCCCGGGCGGTCAACAGAGCTGAGTCTGGGGGGCTCAACTTTTATGTGCGGCTTATGCGCGTGCGGCCTTCGAGCGCGGGCTGTCCGTGGCTGGTGGCTCCCCTGAAACGCCCCTGCGGGGCGATCGGGCGCGCGCGGTGGTGAGTGCCCCGCAGGGGCGCCCGGAAGGGGCGCGGGGCTGTGGCATTCGCGGCTCCGCCGCGATGGGGGTCCCCCTGTTCGAGCAAAGCCGAGAACTTGGGGGAGCGACCAGCTCCACCCCGCCGCGGGCTAAGCGGTGTAAGCCACCTGCGCCGGGACCGCTTCCGACGGGTCGGAGGCGGAGGCGTCCTCCCGGAGCAGGACCAGTTCGCACGCGAGCATCCGGCCGTCGTGCGGGTCGGTGAAGCCCGGCGCCAGCGACATCAGGGTCAGCCCCAGTTCGTCCCGGGTCAGCGCGAGCAGGTCGTCGAAGAGCTTGCCGCCCTCGACGAGCGGCACGAGCGGCGCCCCGATCCGCACCCCGCGGATCTGATCCGCGAACTCCCCCGCACCGCCCAGGACTTGGGCCTCGTACCCCAGCACGTCCAGCTTGAGGAAGACCCGCTCGCCGGGGGCGGTGACCTGCTCCCAGAGCTCGTCGAGGCGCCGGGTCTCCACGATGGCGTCCCCGGTGCACGCGGTGCGGGGGGCGGCCGCACGGTGGCTCCCCGGCGGCATCGGGAGGAGGGCGTCGGCGGGGCCCGGGCGACCGGAGACATCGGGGGCGGCTTCGCCGGCGCGGTCGCCGAGCGCGTACGGCAGCACGCTCCAGGAGCCGTCGGAGGCCGCGCGGCGGCTCAGTTCGGCGCGGAGTTTGGGCAGCGGCTCGAAGGAGACGATCCGGCCGCGGTAGCCGGCCGCGCGCAGCATCGCGCCGAATTCGCCGCGGCGCGCGCCGACGTCGAGGACCAGGTCGATCTCGTACCGGGTGAGCAGACGGACCAGTTCGTGGCCGCCGGGGCGGTGGCGGACCACGTCGATACCGAGGCGGCGCACCGCGCGGTGCAGGAGGCGCAGGAGGGGCGCTGTCATGGGAGTCCCCGGAAGACCCCGGACCGGATTCATCCCCGGCCCCCCGCGAGATCCACGGAGGGGGCGGCGCTCTCCTTGGCGATGCGGGCGTGCGGGGTGCGGCGGCGCGGGGGTGGTCCGTACACCGGCACCCGCAGGAGCAGCACGACCGCGAGCGGTACGACGAGGCCGAGCGGCAGCACCGCGACGGGGGCGATCCGCCCGTCGTGGATCTGGAGGCCGACGACCGTGGCGGCCAGCGCCGCGACGCCGAGGACGACGGCCGCGCCCTGCGGTGTGAACCCCAACTTCCGCAGCCGGTGGGCGATGTGGTCGCCGCCGCCGCGCAGCAGCGGGCGGCGGGCGCAGCGCCGCGATACGAGGACCAGCAGGGTGTCGGTGAGGACGACGAGGGTGAGCGTGAAGAGTTCGGCGGCCATCTGCGTGCCGGGCGCCCGGGTGTGCACGGTGACCGCGGACGAGGCGAGCAGGAACCCGGTGAACAGGGAGCCGCAGTCGCCGAGATGGATGCGCGCGGGGTACCAGTTGTGCACGAGGAAGCCGGTCAGCGCGGCGGCGAGCACGCTCAGGAGCAGCCCGTGTCCGGGGCGCCCCTCGGCGATCGCGCACACGGCGAGGCCGAGCGCGGTGACGGCGGCGACCGCGCCCATCGCGCCGTCGGAGGTGTCCAGGAGCTGGAAGGCGTAGGTGACGAACACGATCCACAGCACCGCGAGCGCCCCCGCGCCCGGCGAGAGCCCGGCAAGCGTGACGACGACGGCCGCGGCCACGGCCTCCACGAGGATCCGGACCCGTAGCCCCAGCGGCCTCAGGTCGCCGACCAGGCCGACCAGCGCGACCGCACCGGCCGCGGCGAGCAGCGGCGCGACCCCCTCGCCGAGTCGCGCCACGCCGAGCAGCGGCCCCGCGCAGGCCACCCCGAGCGTGCTGAGCGCGACGGCGACGCCGCCGAGGTGCGGGGTGGTGTCGACGCCCTTGCGGCCGAACCTCAGCATCAGGGCCCGGATCAGTGCGGTGAGCAGAGCGGTCAGTGCGAGGGCCGCCGTCGCGGCCGCGAGCCCGTGCAGCATGTCGGCCGCCCCCTCAGCCGAGGTGCTGCCCGGCCGGCGAAGCGGCGGGCTCTCGGAGACCGGGCAGGACGACGGGGGCTTCGGCGCGGGCCCGGGCGATCGCCGCGTCCAGGATGTCGTCGAGGGAGCGCGCGGGCCGCCACCCGGTCAGCTCGCGCAGCGGCTCCGTGTCGAGGGGGCGGAGGACGGCCTTCGCGTACGTCTCGGACGGGACGCGGTCGACGACGTACGGGAGGTGGCGGACGACGGAGGCGCCGCCGCTGCGGGCCAGGGTGCGTTCGGCCAGAGCCATCACGGTGATCTCCTCGCTGCCTGCGATGTCGAAGTCGGCGCCCTCGGCGCCGGAGTGGTCGAGCAGGGCGAGCAGCGCGTCGACGGCGTCGGCGACGTCGAGGAAGCGGTACGCGCGGGTGCCGTCGCCGTGCACCACCAGCGGCTCGCCCGCGACCGCCCGGCGCACGAGCCGGGTCAGCAGGGTGGCGTGCCCGGGCGACTGGCGCGGCCCGACCGTGTCGCCGTGGCGTACGACGGTGGCGCCCGCGGCCGCCTCGCCGCGCCCGTCCGCCGCCGCGATCAGGAGCCGCCGGCCGTGCCGCAGGGCGGCCGCGCCGATGGCGCCGGTCGCGGGCGCGAGGTGGACCACGGTGTCGCAGCGGGCGGTGAGTTCGTCGGCCAGGCGCTCGTCCAGGACCGAGCCGCGCACGAAACGCAGCCGCGGATCGGACCAGGAGGCGGCGAGGTTGGCGCGGGCGCCGGTGGACAGGTCGTCGAGCACGAGCACGGTGTGGCCCTGGCCGAGCAGCGCATCGGCGAGGTGCGAGCCGATGAATCCGGCACCACCGGTGACGAGGTACGTGGCGGGAGCTGGCATGGGGACGCCCATTCGGTTCGATCGTCGTGACGGACAAGCGGCGGAGGAGTGGCAGACGAGTTGCAGACAACAAGTTAGTTTGTTATGTCCACATATGTGGTGAATAACACGATGGATATCCGGCGCCGACCAAGGGCACGCTGAGCGACACAGATCACCGCTTGCGCGGCTACAGTGCGGCGGTAGAAGTGGGTACGCTCAGGTGGACTGGATAAGTTACTGCTTAGTAATCCGATCGAGCCCGTCCCCCGTAACCCACCTCGCAGGCCCGAGGAGCCCCCTCATGCAACTCGCCGCGATCATCGTGTCGCTGGTCCTAATCGCGGTCGGCGTAGCGCTGTTCGGCCGTGCCATCGTGCAGATCTACCGCTTCGTGCGGCTCGGCCAGAACGTGCCGGCCGGCACCCGCACGGCCGATCCCTACCGGCGTGCGGTCACCGTGGTGAAGGAGTTCCTCGGCCACACCCGCATGAACAAGTGGGGCATCGTCGGCGTCGCGCACTGGTTCGTGGCGGTGGGCTTCTTCTCGCTGCTCCTGACGATCGTCAACGCGATCGGCCAGCTCTTCAAGGCCGACTGGATCCTGCCGATCATCGGCGACTGGGCGCCCTACAACGTCTTCGTCGAGTTCCTCGGCACGATGACCGCGCTGGGCATCCTCACCCTGATCGTCATCCGGCAGCTGAACCGGCCGGGCCGGCCGGGCCGCAAGTCCCGGTTCGCGGGCTCGAACACGGGCCAGGCGTACTTCGTCGAGGCCGTCATCCTCATCGTCGGCATCTGCATCTTCACGCTGCACGCCCTTGAGGGCGCCCAGCACCACGTCGACGCCTACGAGGCCTCGTTCTTCATCTCGTACCCGGTGGTCGCCTGGTTCCGCGGCATGGACCTGTCCACGCTGCAGAACCTCACGTACTTCTTCGCCGGCCTGAAGATCGCGACGTCGTTCATCTGGATGATCACGGTCGCGCTCAAGACCGACATGGGCGTCGCCTGGCACCGCTTCCTGGCCTTCCCGAACATCTTCTTCAAGCGCGAGTCGGACGGCGGCGTCGCCCTCGGCGCGCTCCAGCCGATGGCCTCGAACGGCAAGCTCGTCGACTTCGAGGACCCGGGCGAGGACGACGTCTACGGCGTCTCGCAGATCGAGCACTTCTCCTGGAAGGGCATCCTCGACTTCTCCACCTGCACCGAGTGCGGGCGCTGCCAGTCGCAGTGCCCCGCCTGGAACACGGGCAAGCCGCTCTCCCCCAAGCTCCTGATCATGTCCCTGCGCGACCACGCGCACGCCAAGGCCCCGTACCTGCTGGCCGGCGGCGGCAAGGACATGGAGGGGAATGAAAAGGCGACCGAGGAGCAGCTGAAGGACGTTCCCGCGGCGGCTCTCGCCGAGGCCGAGCGCCCCCTGATCGGCACCGTCGAAGAGAACGGCGTCATCGACCCGGACGTCCTGTGGTCCTGCACCACCTGCGGCGCCTGTGTCGAGCAGTGCCCGGTCGACATCGAGCACATCGACCACATCGTCGACATGCGCCGCTACCAGGTGATGATCGAGTCCGCGTTCCCGTCCGAGGCCGGCACGATGCTCAAGAACCTGGAGAAGAAGGGCAACCCCTGGGGGCTCGCCAAGAAGCAGCGCGTCGAGTGGACCAAGGAGGTCGACTTCGAGGTCCCGATCGTCGGCAAGGACATCGAGGACCTCACCGAGGTCGACTACCTGTACTGGGTCGGCTGCGCGGGCGCCCTCGAAGACCGGGCGAAGAAGACCACCAAGGCCTTCGCGGAACTGCTGCACATGGCCGGCGTCAAGTTCGCGATCATGGGCGGCGACGAGAAGTGCACCGGGGACTCGGCCCGCCGCCTCGGCAACGAGCCGCTGTTCCAGCAGCTCGGCCAGGAAAACGTCGCGATGCTGAACATGGCGTACGGCGAGGACGACGAAGACCCGTCGACGCGCAAGCCCAAGTCCGCGAAGAAGATCGTCGCGACCTGCCCGCACTGCTTCAACACGATCGCGAACGAGTACCCGCAGCTGGGCGGCGAGTTCGAGGTCATCCACCACACGCAGCTGCTCCAGCACCTCATCGACGAGGGCAAGCTGGTCCCGGTCACCCCGGTCGACGGCCTGATCACGTACCACGACCCGTGCTACCTGGGCCGTCACAACAAGGTCTACACGCCCCCGCGCGAGATCATGTCGGCCGTCCCGGGCCTGCGCCAGCAGGAGATGCACCGCCACAAGGAGCGCGGCTTCTGCTGCGGCGCCGGCGGCGCGCGCATGTGGATGGAGGAGCGGATCGGCAAGCGCATCAACAACGAGCGCGTCGACGAGGCCCTCTCCCTCAACCCGGACATCGTCTCGACGGCCTGCCCGTTCTGCCTCGTCATGCTGACGGACTCCGTCAACGGCAAGAAGAACGACGGGAAGGCCAAGGAGAACCTCCAGGTCGTGGACGTGGCGCAGCTGCTCCTCGACTCGGTGAAGACCCCCGTGGACCCGGCCGGCACCGCCGAGGCGGAGAACGAGCCGGAGCCCGAGCCGGTGAAGTAATACCGGTTCACAGACGTACGGAAGCGGCCGGTTCTGCCCGAGGGCGGAACCGGCCGCTTTCCGTTGTACGCGGCTGCGGTACGGGGCGTCTGTACGCGGCTGCTGTACGGGCGTCGGTCGGCGGACGCGTCAGCGCCGGCTGCCGCGGCGGCGCAGCATCGCGAAGCCGAGGCCCGCGGCACCCGCGGCGGCCAGACCGCCACCGGCGGCGATCATCGGGGTCTGGTCGGAGGAGGCCCCCGCGACACCCTCGGCACCGGCCTTGACGCCGCCCTTGGGGATGACGCCCGTAGCGGTCTTGTCCTGCTGCTTCTTCTTGCCGTCCTTCTGGAGGGTGTACTTCTCGATCAGCTTGCCGTCGAAGTCGTAGACCCAGCTGTTGCCGCCGTTCTTGCCGTCGATGACGACGAACTTGTGGACACCCTTGCCGGCGGTGACGATCTTGTAGGTCCAGCCGTCGTTGAGGACCGAGGGGTCCTTGAGGTCGATCGAGCCGAGGACGTTCCCGTTCGGCATGGAGATCTCGACGCGCGGGCCGTTGGTGGTCTTGATCAGCTTGGCGATGCGGCCGTCGGGCATCGTGATCTTCACGGAGGAGACCACGTCGGACTTCCGGTCGCCCTTCTTCCGCTCGTCCTTCTTGCGCTCGTCGTTCCTGCGCTCGTCGTCCTTCTTGGACTCGTCCTTCTTCTTGGAGTCGTCCTTCTTGCCGCCGTCGACCCAGGAGGTGACGGTGCCGTCCGGGTTCAGCACGACGTACAGCCCGTTGTTCTGGCCGGTGGCGGAGGCGCCCTTGGCCACGAGGGTGTCGAGCTTGCTGCCGTTCGCCCAGATCTCGGCCTCGTAGTGGTTCTGGCCGAGCTTGTAGACCTTGGCGACCGAACCGTCCGCGAGCTTGACGGACTTCAGGAAGGAGCGAAGGCCGTCCTTCGAGTCGTCCTTCTTGCCTCCGTCCTTCTTGCTGTCGCCCTTGTCATCCTTGTCCTCCTTGGCAGGCAGAACCTGGTCCTTCTGCTCCTCCTGCCCCTTCTGGTCCTTCTTCGACTCCTCGCTGCCCGGCAGCACCTGCTGCCGGCCCTGCTGGTCGGACGGGGCGGTGGGCGAGTCGGCGAAGGCGGCACCGGCCGGGAGGGCGAGAGCGGCGATGGCTCCGGTGGCGATGGCGGCGGTGCGGATGGTACGGCGGGTGGCGCGCATGGGTGCTCTTCCTCGTAACGTAAGAAGCGTGAAGCTTGTGTGTTATGTCGTGTCTTTGGCCCTTTGTGGCGGCGACATCAACAAAGTTACGAGTGCGATGTTTGGGTAATGCGTAGGCAATGTAACGGCTACCTCCTGCTTCGCACGCAGCCGTGTAAATCGCTCGGAATTCAACCAAAACGGCCTGGAATTCCGCACCCTCCGCATGCGTCCGCCCACAGAGCGCCGACCGCCGCGTACACGGAAAGGCGCGGGAAGCCCTTCCCCTAGGGGATGTCACAGCTCAGCCGCAAAGGCGCCCGGTTCCGGCGGCCCCCGGTTGGCGTACCGGCGGAACAGGTACGTTCGATTCGTGGCTGGATTCAGGATCGGACGCGGCGGCCGGGACAACAACCGCCCCCCGCGGCAACCGCAAGGACAAGGGCAGCAGCAGGCACCGGCACAGCAGTGGCCGGACGACCGCCAGCAGCCGCAGTACGGGCATGGGCAGGGGCACGCACAGCAGCGACCGCAGAGTTCGCAGGGTTACGGGCAGGGGCCGCAGTACGGGGGCGGGCAGCCGCAGTACCGGCAGCCCTACCCGCAGCAGGACGAGCCGGAGTACTTCGGCGACCCGTCGTACTACCCGGGTCAGGACCAGGGCCAGCCGCAGGGCTACGCCCCCGCCCAGGATCCGTACGCGAACAACCCGGGCCACACCCAGGCGTTCAGCGTCGGCGAGGACCCGTACGGCGACGGCGCGACCTACCGGGCGGGCGCGGTCACGGCCCCGCCGAGCGGCCCCCGCCTGCACTGGAAGGAACTCCTGTCCGGCATCGTGATGCGGCCGGGCCCGACGTTCTGGCAGATGCGGGACTACCCCGTGTGGGGCCCGGCGCTGATCATCACGTTCCTCTACGGAATGCTGGCGATCTTCGGCTTCGACAAGGCCCGCGAGGACGTCATCAGCACCACGCTGGCCAAGGCGGTCCCGGTGGTTCTCACCACCGGCGTCGTGTTCGTGGTCGGCGGCCTGATCCTCGGCGCGGTCACCCACACCCTGGCCCGCCAGCTGGGCGGCGACGGCGCGTGGCAGCCGACGGTGGGCCTCTCCATGCTGATCATGTCCCTGACGGACGCCCCCCGCCTGCTTCTGGCCCTGTTCCTGGGCGGCAACAACAGCGTGGTCCAGATCCTGGGCTGGGCGACCTGGCTGGCGGCAGGCGCCCTGTTCACCTCGATGGTGAGCAAGTCCCACGACCTCCCGTGGCCGAAGGCACTGGGAGCCTCCGCGATCCAGCTGATCGCGCTGCTGTCGCTGATCAAACTGGGCACGATCTAGGCGTACGTATTTAGCCGTACGTATGTGGAAGGGCCCCGCCGGTCGTACGACCCGGCGGGGCCCTTCGCGGTTCCTGGGGGCCGGACTAGGCGTCCAGCACCTGCCCCTCACGCCGCACAACCGGCGGCTCGACAGACCAAGGGAAGTTGATCCACTCATCGGTACGCTTCCAGACGTACTCACACTTCACCAGCGAGTGGGACTTCTCGTAGATGACGGCGCTGCGGACCTCGGCGACGTGGTCGAGGCAGAAGTCGTGGACCAGCTTGAGCGTCTTGCCGGTGTCGGCCACGTCGTCCGTGATCAGGACCTTCTTGCCGGAGAAGTCGATGGCGTTGGGCACGGGGGCCAGCATGACCGGCATTTCGAGCGTGGTGCCCACACCGGTGTAGAACTCGACGTTCACCAGGTGGATGTTCTTGCAGTCGAGGGCGTAGGCGAGCCCGCCGGCGACGAAGACGCCGCCGCGCGCGATGGAGACCACGATGTCGGGCTCGTAGCCGTCGTCGGCGATGGTCTGCGCGAGCTCGCGGATCGCGCCGCCGAACTTCTCGTAGGTGAGGTTCTCGCGCACGTCGTTCTGGTCGTTCATGCTCACACCTGGGTCCGATGGAAATTGAGGAAGGACCGCGAGGCGGTCGGCCCGCGCTGCCCCTGATACCGGGAGCCGTACCGCTGGGACCCGTAGGGCTCCTCGGCGGACGACGACAGCCGGAACAGACAAAGCTGCCCGATCTTCATCCCGGGCCACAGCTTTATCGGAAGCGTGGCGACGTTGGAGAGCTCAAGGGTCACGTGGCCGGAGAACCCGGGGTCGATGAACCCGGCGGTGGAGTGCGTGACGAGCCCGAGCCGCCCGAGCGAGCTCTTGCCTTCGAGGCGGCTGGCAAGGTCATCGGGAAGCGTGATGACTTCATAGGTGGACGCGAGCACGAACTCGCCGGGATGCAGGATGAACGCCTCATCGCCGTCCGGCTCGACGAGCCGGGTGAGGTCCGCCTGCTCGACGGCGGGGTCGATGTGCGGGTAGCGGTGGTTCTCGAACACCCGGAAGAAGCGGTCGAGGCGCACGTCGATGCTTGACGGCTGCACCATGGATTCGTCGTAGGGATCGATCCGTACCCGCCCGGCGTCGATCTCGGCCCGGATGTCCTTGTCTGAGAGAAGCACTCCCCGAGGATACGCAAGGCGCGCGGCCCCGCCCCAATCGGACGGCCCGCGCGCCTGTGGGCCCCAGTGCTGAAGGGGGCGCTATCGCTGTTCGGGCAATACGGGCACGGCATGACGCAGCCGCGCGCACCGAGGACAGCGGATCAGCCGGCCGGGCCCGATCCGCCCAGTGCCGAGCTGCTGCATCGGAAACGAATCCGTGGTGAAGACATGCCCTCCGGCGCAACGGACGACGGTGCGCTCCAACGAGTCCATCAAGTCGCTCAAGTCCCTTCCCCAACAAGCCTGGACGGAGAAAACACCACATTAGGGGATGAACGGAACGGCGACCCACGCGGCACTCCGGCCACGCACACGCCCTCCACCGTACGCCCCAACTCCCCCCGCCCGCACGGCGATCCCGGCCTACGACACCGCGACGGCCCCCGGCGAATCCGCCGAGGGCCGAGAAGGGGGCCGAGCCTGAGCCGAGCATGGGGTAGAGTGAGCGACGACCGCTTCCCCATGGGAAACGATCACGCGAGTGTAGTTTAATGGTAGAACATAAGCTTCCCAAGCTTAGAGCGCGGGTTCGATTCCCGTCACTCGCTCCACATACTCAGGCCCAGGTCAGGGACATGATCCCCAGCCGGGGCCTTTGTGTTGTCCAGACCTATTCGACGGCCACGCACCATAGCCGCACCACTAGGGCCGTTTCCCCTTTTTCTTGCGCCCCTTCTGCCGCTTCTGCTGTTTCTGGCGTTGAGCCCGGTCGGCGCGCACCATCCCGTCCAGCCCGGCCGCTACGTGACGCTGCCGCTCGTGGTCCGAGTGCTGGTACTTCATGGCCGCCTTCTCGGACGACTGCCCGGCACGCACCATCGTGTCTTTCAGGGTGGCGCCCGATCGAGTCGTCAGGGTGTGTCCGGTGTGACGAAGGTCGTAGGGCCGGAACCCCTTCGGCAGACCCACCGTCGCGCACGCTGCCCGCCATCTCCGGCCAAAGGTCGTCCGCCGGAAGGGAGCACCGCGCTCCCCGACGAAGAGGAGACCGTCCGACCCCTTCTGCGCGTACCAGTCAAGGTGACGCCGAACCTCACGGCGCAGGAACTCCGGCAGCACGACAACGCGCGTCCCCGCCTCAGACTTGGTGGGCCCGGGAGCCCGCCGACCGTTCATGCGCTCCGGCTCGGCCCGCCGCACCCGGATGATGAGATCGTCCAGGTCGACATCCCGGCGGCGCAGTCCGGCCTGTTCCTCCGGCCGCATCGGACCGTAGGCCGCGAGATAGATCATGAGCCGCCAGCGCAGCCCGACGGCTTCGGCAACCGCATCCACCTGCTCCACCGTGGCGACCGGGCGCTCTACCGCAGTCTCGATACCCGCCCCTTTGATCCGGCACGGATTGCGGCCGATCAAGTCATCGTCAACAGCGGTCTGCATGATGGCTTTCAGCAGTCGGTAGGCCTTCGCGATGGTCGTGGCAGCGCCGGTTGAGCGGAGACGCTCCGCTCTCCATTGCCGGACCCGGGGAGCGGTGATCTCGTCCAGGTCACAGGCCTCGAACGTGGGCAGGATGTGCAGCCGTAACAGCATCTTGTACAGATCAACGGTGAGCGTCGCCAGGCCGCGTTCATCCACCCATGTCGCGGCGTACACACCGAAGTTCACCGCACCCGCAGCAGGGTCTCGCCAGTCGCCCCGGGTCAGATCCGCTTCCGTCTGGGACAGCCAGATCTCGGCATCGGTCTTGGTCTCGAAGGTCTCCTCCGACCGGACACGCAGCCCCTCCGGGCTGAGGTAGGAAGCAGTCCAGCGACCGGAGCGGTACTGCCGTACAGCACCGAAACGGCGACGACTGCCTTTGCTGTTCGCCATCAGGCGGCCCTCCGATACCGTCGCTGCCGGAGTTGCCGACGACGCGGGATCGGCTGGACCACCCGAGCCGCGACGTAGGCCACAGCGACGGACTCACGGATGAACACCCGTCGGTCGTCCTTGACGTACTCGATGCGGCGTTCCTCTATGAGGCGGCGGACGTAGCGCTCTCCGCCCAGCAGTTCACCGGCCTGCCGGACGGTCAGCAGACGATCCAAGGTCGTCTCACTCATGGTCGTACTCTCCTTCCGTGCTCTCAGGTGTGATCGAGGCGGCGAGCCATTCCTCACCCCGGGTGAGGCCGGTTCCGGCGAAGGCCCAGTGGGCGAGAACGAGGGTGGTTTCGTCGGCGTCGAGGGCGGGGCCGGTGCCAGCGTGCGCGTTGGTGGCCTGGACGCGTCGCCAGTCGGCGCGGGCCTGGCGCAGCGCGCCGAGGGTGGTGGAGTAGCGGCGGGTCTTGGTGGAGAAGTGGCCCCTAAAGCCGAGCATGTGAGCCCAGGCCCGGAGGCGGAGGTGGGCGAGGTCGGGGCGGGCGCCGAGGGCCCAGGCGGTGCGGATCATGCGGCGGGCGTGCTCGGGGATGGCCAGGCGGGCGAGTTCGGCCAGGAACTTGACCGGCCGGTCCAGGGTGCCGGTGGCGGTCTCGGCTCCCTTGGTGGCGTACTTGGCGATGTAGGCGGCAACGGCCCGGTCGCTGAGTTCGGTCCCGGCGGCGAAGTCGGCCGAGCGGATGGTTCGGATGTCGAGCTGTCGGCCGAAGCCGAAGGTGTGGGCGCGTCCGTCGAGGACCGGGCCGTCCACGTGCGCGGCTTTGGCGGCAGCTCGGATGGCGTCGGTGAGGAGGTCGGCGGTGGCCCAGGGCGGGGGCGGGGTGTCGCCGCCTTCGGGGCCGTCGAGGCGGATCACGGCGTGGAAATGGATCGCGCCGCGTTTTTGGTATTCGGCGACCTTGGCGAAGGAGACGCGGGCGTGGTCGGCAACCTCGCGCTGGGTGAGTCCGGCCCTTTTGGCGACTTCCCGGCGCAGGTAGATCGAGAAGCGGGCCCAGATCTTGGAGGCGTGCGCGTTCCACAGCACGGCCGCGTCGTAGTCGTAGGTCTCCGGAGCGAGCGGGGTGCCTAACTCGTCTGCGTCGGCACTGTGTTGGGTGCCGCAGCGGCAGCGTCCGGAGGCGGGGCGGTTATGGACGGGGCCGAAGCTGGGGGCGGTGAAGGTGGCGAACACCCTCGGGTGAGTGCCCACCGTGTCCGGGGTGCCTTTGCCGCCGCGCAGTCCGGCGGTGATCAGTTGGTAGGTGTCGCGCCGGTAGGTCTCGGCACAGGACGGACAGCGGGTCGCGCGGCGGTTGTTGCACCGCACGAGGAGGTGTCCGGCGGGCAGGTCGGCCGCGTCGAGGTGGCTCAGGACCGGGCCGATCTCGCCCGTGGTGGTGTTGAGGGCGTGTTCGGTGCGGTGTCCGTCGAGGCGGATCGGGTTGGCGCAGCCGTCCAGGCCGCGCAGTTGCCGCATGAGGCCGGGCATGGTGCCCAGGGAGGCGAGGAAGGCGAGGTCTCCGACCGGGGGCGTGGCCGTCATTGGTGGGCCCCTTGGAGCGGGAAGACAGCCGTGGCGGCGGCCTGAAGGCGGGCGCGCAGGTTGGGGACGGTGCCGGTGCCCTGGCAGGTCTGGCAGTGGGCGGTGACGGTGTGCAGGTGGCCGTTGCGGTCGCGTCCGCCGGAGGTGATGGCGACGGAGGCGAAGCCGTCGCAGTTGGGGCAGATCCGGGCCGGGCCGGGGTGGTGCTGGGGCATGATGGAGGTCTCCTTGTCGGTCCTTCGGGATCGGGAAGATCGGGGCCGTCCGGGCGGCGGATGCTTGGTCGTTGAGGCCGCCCGGAGGGCTGTTAGCGGTGGAGTTCGTCGCGTACGGCGTGGACCAGGAACAGCACCACCAGCCCGCTGACGGCGAGCGCGACGGCGGTGACGGCGACGGCCAGCAGCAGGGACACGGCGACCGCCGCCAGGGCCAGTACGCCCGCGATGGCGCCGAAGACCACCAGGAGCGCGGTGCCGGGCCGGGACTGCACCAGTCCGCCGACGCCCGTACGCACCGGCACATGCACCGCCTGACGGCGTGCCTCCGGGCCGGGGACAGGCTGTGCGACGTGCTGAGTGACAAGCGGCGCGGCCGTGTAGGTCTGGGTGGGCGGGTACTTGGGCTTGAGCATGAGTGATCTCCTTGCGGGGCGGGTTACTTGTGGACGGCGGTGTTGATGGCCGGGGCCAGGAAGCTGTCGGCGAGGAGATAGCCGCCGAGCAGGAGCACGATCACCAGCCAGGCCGGGGGGCGGGCGAGGCGGACGCCGAGCCAGCCGACGACGATCAGGGCGAGCCAGAGGGGTACGTCCATGGCGGGTGCTCCTTCCGGTCAGGTGAGGTGGGCGGCGAGTTGGTCGGCCATCGGGCCGGGCAGGCCGAGCCGGGCGCGCAGCGTGTCGGCGTCGATCGGGCGGCCGGTCGCGGTGCGGTGGGAGTCGGCGAGCTTGCGGGCGTGGTCGATCAGGGCGGGCGGCACGTCCAGCGGGGCGGCAGCGGGCAGGGCGGGGGCGGACTCGGAGATCGGCAGCGATTCGGCCGGCACGGGCATGACCGCCACGGAATCCGTGGGTTCTTGCGCCCGGGGTTCGGGGCTGGCGCTCGGGGTGTGCACGAGGAGGGTGCCGCCGAGGAAGGCGAGGGCGGGCCATCCGGCGACCAGGATGCGGAGCCAGGCCGGTACCGCCGACAGGTCCAGGAGCCCGGCCGTGGCGATGTTCGCGCCGAGCGAGGCGGCCAGGGCGACGGCGAACCAGGTCCAGGCCGCGCGGGTCGGTTCCTGCGTGGTGCGCAGGGTGCGGAGCCGGTGCCAGGCCGCGACCAGCAGCAGGTCGACACTGATCGGGTAGGCCCAGGCTTTCCAGCCGTGCTGTCCGGCGGCTTCGGCGATGTCGTGCAGGTGGGCGAAGGACAGCGCACCGGCGATCACGGCCTGAATCAGGACGGCATCCGGGCGGACCGTGCGGGCGGTCATCGCCACTCCACCTTGGTGAACGTCTTCTCTTCGAAGTGGTGAGAGCCGATGACCAGGTGCGCGACGTAGTCCTTGACGTCGTCGCGCACGTCCCGCCGTTCCAGGCCGTACTCGTGGGCCCAGGCTTCGGCGTCCACGTCCAGCGTGATGGTGATCCGTACCTTCATGGCGTGCCTTCCTGTGATGGCCAGGGCCGGGCGGGGATGGGTGCTCCGGCCGCCCGGTCCCGGGTTTCAGTCGGTCGGGGCTTGGCCGGTGCCCAGGCAGGTCGGGCACAGGGCTTCCTGCTTGTCGGCGCTGGTGTGCTTCTTGCGTCCGCCGACCTGGAAGGACTCCAGGACCTGACCGGTCTGGCAGTCCGGGCACGGGGTCGGCTTCTTCGCAGCACGGCGGGCGGTGGGTTTCTTCGCGGCGGGCATGGTCACCACCCCTGACCGGGGTACTCGGGGCCGTCGTTGGGGTCGTAGCCGGGCGGGAGGAAGCCGGGCGGCGGCTCAGACAGCGACGCGGCCAGGGACGTGCCCACGATCTCGATGAACACCCAGTCCGCGCCGGACAGGTGGCCGTACAGGGCCAGGTCACCGAGCAGGGCGACGGTGCGGGTGAAGTCCTCGCAGTAGTCGCACATGGTGATCTCTCCTTTAGGTTTCGGGCATGGAGCGGGTAGGGACCTGGCGCGAGACGGTCACGCCGACCGGGATGCAGCGGGGTGTTACCGGGTGCTCGAAGCCTTCTCAACGGGCGCCGGAGCAGGGCTCTGGACGGGTACTGGAGGAGCCGGGCGCCACGGGGCCAGGGCCGGGAGGTCCGGGGTCAGGTGCGCGAACTCGCGGCAGGTGGCGGCTACTTCGCCCAGGGTGGTCTTGGGGGTGCGGATGCGGGACCAGCCGCCGGAGGAGTCCCCGGCGATCGCGGTGCCGCGCCGGTTGTCCGGGATGCTGGTGGCGGCGGCCACGGCGAGGTCGTTGATGTCGCCCAGGCCCATCTCGGCGGTCTGCTTGTCGTTGCAGCGGTGTACCACCCGGCCGGTGAGCTGGGCGCGCAGGGCGGTGGCGCCTTTGCCGAGTTCCGAGCCGAAGCGCTGCCCGCAGATCTCCAGGTAGATGCCGACCGCGCGGGCGAGCTGGGCCAGCCGGATGAGCTGGGTGACCATGCGGTCCCGGCGTTCCGCGTCAACCTTGCAGGCGATCAGGAACAGTTCCGCGATCTCGTCGATCAGCACGACGATCGGGACCGGGCGCAGGTGCTTGGGCAGGCCCCAGATGTCGGAGGTGATCGTCTCCAGCGGGGTGCCCGGGGTGATGCCCTGGTGCAGGCACAGCAGATCGAAGCGGTCTTCCATGACCGCAACCAGCGCGTCCAGCAGGCCGTCGGCCTGATCCGGGGTGATGGCCAGGGCGGACAGGCGCGGGGCGAACGGGGTCTGCTCCACACCGCGTTTGCAGTCGATCCCCACCAGCGCCACACCCAGCGGAGCCAGACCCTTGACCAGGCAGCGCTGGTAGGTGGACTTGCCGGTGTCGTTCGCGCCCAGGGTGAGGGCGTGCGGGATCTTGCGGTAGTCCCGGACGAACGGCAGGCCGTCCTCGCGCAGGCCGACCACGGCCGACAGGGGCCCGGTGGCCAGGTGGCGCGGCATCCGGACACGGTCGAGGATGTCGAAGCCGGTCATCCGCAGATCCACCACACCCGGCCGGACCTCACGGACATGCACCGAGTAGACACCCCAGGCATGCCGCAGCCGTTCCGCCGACACCACCACATCGTCCGGGGCCAGCCCGGCCGCGAGCCTGAATCGGAGGCGCAGCCCGGTCGTGGTCGGGCGGATGCCCCGAATCCTGGGGATGCCGGGCCGGATCACTTCGGCGCCAGAGAGCTTGTTGCCGAACACACGCCACCACGGCGGGGAGACCGTCAGGTCACACGCCTCCATGGTCTGGCGGTAGGACGACAGCACCCGGAACAGTGCGGCGGGCAGGCCGACCAGCGACCAGTACACGGCCGGGAACCTGAGCCGGGCCACCCACAACGCGGCCACGGCCAGGACCACCAGCGCTAAGAGCACACTCCCGGACACGACGCTCAGCTCTTCGCGGACGCGGACGGCAGGATCAGGGCGACGGCACGGAACGCGATCCCGAACCGCTTCTCACCGTTGAAGGTGTTCTCCCAGTCCCGGGCCTTGAGCCCGACGACCTTGACCGGCATCCCGAGCTTGGTCCCGTCCGGGACCCCGGTCTCCGGCACCGACACGGACAAGAGGTTCGCCTCACCCTCGTCCGCGACGGTCAGGCCGACCGTCATCATCTTCGCGCCGGTCTCCCGGTCCACGGCGACCTCTTCGGTCTGCTTGTTGATGACCTTGAACTTCGGTTCAACTGCCACGAACACCACGGCAGTTGAAGTATCGATCTTGAAGGACGGCATTGCGGGACTCCCTCGTAAGGGCGGATGTGGAGTTGCCTGCCAAGTCCCATCTGGCTCAGGCCAGTTGAACTGGCTTGCACCACCAGTAGAACTGGCTCAAGCCAGTTCGTCAACCCTTCAGAGGCAACTGGCTCAAGCCAGGCGGTAGGGTGGTAAGAGCCAGTCAGGAGAGGTGGGCATGACCAACACCGATGCAGACACCAGGCCGCGCAGCCAGCAGATCGCAGACGATCTGCGTAATGCGATCAGGGACGGTACGTACGAGCCGGGGGCGCAACTTCCCTCGCAGCGCGCACTCGCCAAGCACTACGCCGCCGCGCGGAACACTGTGGATGAAGCGCTTAGCATCCTCAGCCGTGAGGGCCTCATTACGTCCCAACAGGGACGTGGCGCGTTCGTCAGGAAAAAGCAAACCCTGATCCGCCTCGGCAGTGATAGGTACTCCCATAAGCATCGCGATACAGGCTTGTCGCCATTTCTTCTTGAATGCGCCAGGCAGGGAAAACGTGGCCGCTTCGAAGTTCTGGGAATCAAGCAAATGAAGCCTGATCGCGAACTCGCGCAAAGACTGAACGTCTCAGCCACTACCAAATCTGTACTCCGACGCGAGAACGTTTTCTACGCCGATGATGACCCCGTATACCGAGTGACAACCTGGATTCCGTGGGAAATCGCGCGAGGGACCGGACTCGTAGAAGCAGAAGTGCCGCACCAGTACGGGATTCATGGCGTCTTTGAAGAAAATGGCCATGTGATGGCGCGGATCAATGACGAGATCTCCGCGCGCATGCCCACTCCTGAGGAAGTAGGCCATCTCGAACTCCCTGAAGGCGTGCCGGTAATTGAAGTACTCCATACAAGCCTCGATCAAAACGGCGATCCATACGAAGTCACTCTCTTCGTGATGCGCGCAGACATGAACGGGCTTAGTTACAACGTTCCTGTTGAGTAGATCCGGAGGGCGGAAGCCATGAGTCATAAGCATGACCTCACAATTCGCACACGCCGGGACAGCGACATTGCTGAAACCGCGATGGTTCTAGTCCGGGTCCATGCCGCCGATGGCTATCCCGTGGAAGGCGTCGATCGGCCTGAGGAGTGGCTCACTCCCCCCGGGATGCTGAAAGCCTGGGTTGCGGAGTCCGCAGGAAAGATCGTGGGGCATGCGGCGATCTGCCGCCCGAACGGCGAGGACGCGGTAGACCTTTGGCGTAGCCAAAGCAACGACCCAGAACGCGCAGTCGCCGTTCCTGTCCGGCTCTTCGTAGCCCCGGAGGCTCGGAAAAAGGGTATCGGGGAGCAACTCATGCGCGCGGTAACCCAGTTCGGACGCGAGCAAGGAACGAAGATGGTGTTCGAGGTGATGACCAAGGATGCCGCTGCAATACGCCTCTACGAACGACTGGGCTGGGTCCGTCTAGGCGCGACCTCACATGCCTACGGTGACAACCAGGCGATAGAGGCGATCTGTTTTGCCTCGCCGGAGTGAGTAGAAATCTTCTCTACGGGTTCAAGGCTCGCTGCGCTCGCTGCCCGGCCGACCGTCCGGGCACGGGACGGGGTGGTGCATCAGATCATCGCCAACCCGGCCGCCGCCGCGCAGCCAGCCACCCGGTGGCTTCCACCCCGTCCCGCAATGCGTCCGAGTGGCCCCCGAAGGCAGCGACAACACCAGGGGCGCCGCTACCGGGGGATCACGGTGGACGCTCGGGAGAAACACACACTGGACGCTGAGGCGTCGGCGTTCCCGGCCTCCTGAACCGCGTAGCGGTTTGACGCAGGGGTCAAAGGTGCCGCGCACAGCGCGGCGGCGCCGCCGGACGCCGTCGCGCCTGCCCCTCCTTGTCTGCGCCACCGGGGCCGCGCGCCGTCGCCCGGCGCGCCCGATGAGGGGCGAAATGCAAGGCCGGGGTGGGGACGGTCGGCTCCACGGCTTTACCCACCTCCCCGGTTCGGGTCCCGCGTTGAGCAAGACCAGGGGGCCACTCGGACACATTGCGGGCAGGGGTGAAGCCTGCCCGAGTGGCCAGCAAGCGTACGGCCCCCTGATCATGCTCAACCCCAAACCGGGCAGGACACCGGCCAAAGCCGCACAGCCGACCTCACGCAGTGAACGCACCTCGCACCGCTTGGGCAGTCGGCAACGCCCGCCGGACCGGCCGCATGCGGCGGTTGAGCACGGAGATCCGGTGCGTAGACGCGGGGAGAGACGTGGTGGGGGTGGCCGCCGGTCGGCACCGCTGTCCTGATGCCCGAGGGCAGCACGAACCTTGTCGGGCGCCAAGGTCGTTCAGTCGTGGAGTGCTCCACCTTGACGCCCGACAAGAACCGAGCTGGGCGAAGCCCATCAGGACAACGGCCCCGACCTCGAAGGAGCACACCATGACCTGCCCCGACCCTCAGTGCGACGACGGTCTCGTCCCTAACCCGTACTCCGACGACCCCGAAGACGTCATGATCTGCCCGGAATGCAGCCACGGAACCGACCCCCGCGACGACTACAACCACGACGCGACGGAGGGCTGACGCACCCAGGGCCCCGGCTCAGGTCGGGGCCCAAAGCCGCACCACAGCCGCACCAGATCGAGCGGGGAGCCGCAGGGAATCAAGGTCCCGCCCCGAGCACCAACGCAACCCGCGATTCCCTTAATTCGCCAGCTCAGCGGCCGGATCAGCCCTAGATCATCGCAGATTCCCAAGCTTAGAGCGCGGGTTCGATTCCCGTCACTCGCTCCAAACGCGCGTTACTAGAACCCGTAGCCACTCCGGTGAGCTGCGGGTTCTTTGCATCTGGCACAGAGCCCGACCCGAGGGTCCGGCCCGGCTGTAGACCCTGCGACGGTGGTACGCCCGCGACGCTGTCTATGACCTGGCCCAGCTCCGTGAACCGGAGTACTGGTCGCCCGTGGTCGCGGTGGTCAATCAGCAGTTGCTGCATGAACGTCTGGTTCAACGTGCGCTTGCTGGCCGGTTGCAGGCTGCGGTAGACGGCCGGGCTCAGGCTGGCGAGGAGCTTCACGATCTTGTCGAACGTCGCCAACACTTGGCTATGGTCAGTCTCCAACCCGGCCAAGACTTCCTCAACTTGTGCCTGCTCCTGCCGAATACGGTCTTGCTCCGTCTTCATCACGTCGAGCGGCACAGCGTCGGCCATGTGCGCTCGCAGGAGCTTCGTGCTCTGATCTTTGAGGTCGAGCAGTCGCCGACGCTGGACATCGGCCTCTCGCTTGCGCTCAGCCGCGTTCGCGTCCAGCAGCGCCTTGAGGTCGTCTCGATGCAGCTCCAGCGCGTGGGCGGTTGGGAAGAGGCTGTACGCCTCGGCTGCCAACTCGTCGGCCTCATCAATCGGTACGTACGGCGGATCACAGCCGGTGCCTCGGTGGCGGCCTGAGCAGTAGAAGTACCAGTACGCGCCGCCCTTGGCCGGACTGAGCCCAAAGCGCTCCTCGCAGCGGATACAGAACGCTGTGCCCTTGAGGTGGGACTGGCCTCCTCCTTCGGGCGGGTCGTGGTCGGAGTGGCCATCCATCAAGACCACGGCTCGCGCACCTTCGGCGACATAGCGAACCCGGGCGTGCTCATCGTCGAGCGCTACACCCAGCTACTGGTGGACAGTTTCGCGACCGTTGCCGGATCGACCGCGGCGGCAGTCGCCGAGTTCAGCAGGAACGATTCCGGGGCGTCGGAGCTTCACCAGATGGTCCGCGGGGTTCGGCGGCACCCCGGCGGCGTTCGCCGCGCACATGGGCACCCTGCGGCAGATCTGACCGCGTGCCCGGCACAGACGCCTCGGGGAGGGTCGGCGGTCCAGGGGGTCAGCGCAGGGCGGTGTGGTGCGGTGACGGGCCGGTCTTCAGGTCGTAAGCGATACCCAGGAGCACGCCGACTGCGGCGAGCGCGAGACCGGCGTGAGCGAAGAGCGAGATGATCCCGGGGGATGTCTGGGACAAGCGGGGCACGGTGTCGCACTGGAGAGCCGCGAAGCAGCCGAGAGCAGCCACGCCCAGGAGGCGCAGTGGCCCGGGGCGGTGGCGGACGCGAACCGGAACCCATCCTGCGAGCAGGGCGATGCCCGGCAGCAGGAGGACGGCGGAGAGGCTCAATACGAGCCAGGACTCGATGGTCGTCATGGGCGGGGGCTCCGGCGGGGCACGTGAAGATCGGTGCCGCGCGTGGCGGCCCGTCGGCTGCGGTGGATACCGATGCCATCGGTCCGCCGCAATTGGTCGGCATCCTAACGGGATGGTTGAAATGTGAGGTATCGCGCGGCTCACAGGACGCTGCGCCCGGTCGGCGTCGTGCAGCGGAACCCTGACCGGGAAGCCACTGGTACCAAGGAGTGGGGTGTTCTCACCTGCCGCTGGCGGCTTCCACGGGCTGCTCGGCCCGGCTTTCCACGTCCTCGATGCCGCTGGGCCGTCCGGCCCGGACCCAGCGGGCGTACAGGCCGGCGGCGATGAGGAGGGTCGCGGCAAGGGAGAGCATGGGCCAGCCGCGCAGCAGGTTCACCGCGAGGGTGAACGCGACGGCTGCCGCCGCGAGGCCGTTGACCCAGGCCAGCGTCTGCTTCTTCTCCGTGCGGGCGAAGCGGGCCATGGCGATGAGCCCGACGAGGAAGCTGACGAAGACGGCCACGGCGTAGAAGAGGACGAGTTCCTGCTCCTTCCCCGCCGCCGCGATGATGATCAGGGCTGCGGCGGCCAGGTAGACGAGGACCGACCAGTACGGGGTGTGGTGCTTGTTGGCGCGTCCCAGGACAGACGGCAGCACACCCGGCGCCTTCTCGGTCCCGGCCAGGGCCTTGAGCAGGCCGGGTCCGGCCTGGAACGAGGAGCTGGCGGCGGCGAGCAGCAGGAGCGAGCTGGTCAGCTGGAACGCGCCGTAGAGCCAGCCCGGTCCGGCGGCGGCGTGGGCGATGTCGGCGATCTGGGTGGAGTCGGCGCCGGGGATGCCGATGCGCAGGTTCACGGCGAGGGCGGTCAGGGCCAGAGTGAGGCCGCCGACGATGACCAGGAGCAGGGCGAGGGTGCCGCGGCCGAAGCGCCGACGGTGGGTGTCGTCGAGCTGCCCGAGTTGGGCGATGGCGGTGGAGGGGGCTTCGATGCCGGTGGCCAGGGCCATCGCCACCGGGAAGGCGAGCACCACAGCGAGGGTGGCGGAGTGTCCCGGGTCGGCCGTGGTCGCGGCATGGCCCATCGCGTGCGGGGCAGTGAAGCCGAGGACCAGGACGGCGGTGGAGACCGCCACGAACAGGACGGTCATCACGGCGAACAGCAGCCTGCCGCCGTGCCCGAACCAGGTCAGCCCGGCCACCAGCACCAGCAGGGCGAGCGCCAGGGGGATCCGGATGGGGGCGAGTGCGGGGAACAGCGCGATCGCCGCGCTGGCGGCGGCCGCGATCGAGATCCCGATGGTCAGCACGAAGTCGACGACCAGCGCGCCGATGGGCAGGAAGGTCCAGCGCGGCCCGAAGGCCCGCCCGGCCGCGGCCGCCGCGCCGCCGCCGCTGGGGAAGCGGCGCACCAGCTGCCAGTAGTTCGCGGTGACCACCACGACCAGGCCGATCACCAGGGACATGGTGGGCAGCAGCAGCGCCAGGTCGCCACGGAGGGCGCGCAGGGCGGCCTCGATGGCGTAGGCGACCGAGGAGACCGGGTCGGCGATCACCGCGAAGGCGAACGCGAAGAAGAGGACCGAGCGGCGCGGCCCGCGGGCCGCGAGGGCCGGGGCGACGGCAGGGCGGACCGGCTCGTGGATGCTCATGGCGAGGTGCCTTTCCTGGCAAAGACAAAAGAGGGACTGCTTTGCCGACCAGGCTTCCCGGCACACCACTGCGAGCGTACGTCAAGAAATCGCTGCCATCGCGTTAAGAAGACATCAAAGCGCCCTGGTGGAGAAGCAGTTGACCTTGTGGCCCGCCCCCCGGCGTACGCCCTTTGCCGCAGGCTCGTCGCGACCGGCGTCCACGGCGACCGACACCCGGCCGGCAGCAGAGCTGCCCCTCGGGTTCGGGTCAGGAGCCGTCCAGCCTGGGAGGTTCCCCGAGGGCCCGGTCGAAGCCCACCCGGTGCAGCACCGCCGCCACCTCGGCGGAGGCGTTCGCCAGCACCATCTTTGCGTCGGCGGCGCGCGCCTTCCTCAGAGCCTGTGTCTAAACCCCGCCCGGATCAGACCGCGGCGTCTGGTGCGTGCGATCGCAAGGCGCCGGAAGGCCCTCGTAGCGGAGCTACTAGGGCGTTTCGGCAACGCCGCGCGCGTGCGTGCCAGGCGCCACGGGCCCGGGCGGGGTTTAGACACAGGCTCTCAGAGCGGAGAAGAACGGGACAGTGCCGTCGGGGCCGAGGTGGCGCACCTGGACCAGGTCCACCTCGAAAGTGTCCGGCCGCTCACGCAGACCGCGGTCGAACAGTGCGCCGACCTGCCGGGCATTGCTGCCTCCGATGTCGCCGCGCAGATGGACCACCACGTGGGCGGCGGATGAGGGGTGGCGGAGCAGTCTGCGCAACAGGGAAGGAACGGCATGGTGCTTGCCGGTGACGTGACCGGGCGGGTGCTGCGGCACGGGCGAGTCCTCCTGGGCAGGCGGGCGACCTTGCCGACCAGACTTCCCGGCGCACCTGGGGCGAACTGTATGCCCGACATCGCACTTCGGCGCCTGTGGCACTCCGGTGCCACTCGGGTGGCCACGGCATCACCTCACGGGACGCTCCTGAACGGCCGATGACCACTCGGAGGGCTAGGTTGCCGACAGCGGGTCGGACGTCTGCACTCCTGACCGGCCCGAGCCCCCACGGGCAACCGAGGTTCAGGAGGCGACCGTGCCGGAGTCCGTAGTCGCCCAGAGCCGTTGGAGCCGTCCTCCCATCCAGATCGGCTGGAGCGCCCGCAACGAGCAGTGGGGATGGGACGCCGCCGTCCCTACCGCTACCCCGGCGCCGGCCTCCAAGCCTGCCTCGACCACATCGCCGCCCCCGTCCGGCAATGCGCCGGACGCGGCAACCGGAGCCCGCATCAGGGCTGGAGCGTTCCCCGGTCCCGACGCGCAACCCCGGTCAGGTGGGCAGGAGGCCGTCGTCGAGGACGCGGTGGGCGACATCGGTGAGGCGATGTCCGCGGCTGCGGGAGTAGCGCCGCATGAGGTCGAAAGCGGTATCGGGGGTGGTGGCCAGGCGATGGCTGAGAAAGCCTTTGGCCTGCTCGATGGCGATGCGGCTGTGGAGTGCGGTGCGCAGCTGGACGGTGGTGGTGTGGGGCGGTGGTGAGGGTGCGCTGGTGGACCAGGCCGATGGCGGCTGCGTCGGAGAGGGCCTGGGCGAGGCGCACTTGGGGTTCGGGCAGGGGTTGGGGCTCATTGCTCAGGAGCAGGAGGCTGCCGAGGTTCTGTTCGCGTAGCCGCAGGGGCAGGGCGGTGGCGAAGGTGAATCCGGCGTTGGTGGCCCGGTCGGCGAAATCGGTCCACCGGGAGTCGGTGGTGCGCAGGTCGACGGCGGGCAGGGGCTGTGCGTGGAGGTGTGTGTGGGCGGCTGGGCTGCGAGTGGCGGCCAGAGCCAGCAGGTCGCTCAGCTTGAGAGTGGGAGGTGCCTAGGCGCAGGGCTGGAGTCGGTTGTCGGTGGGGCGTACGAGGAGGAGTCCGGCGGCTGTGACGGGCAGCAGTTCGATGCAGCGCTCGCACAGGGTCTGGAAGAACTCGACCAGGTCGAAGTCGTCGGTCAGGGTGTCGGCGAGCAGGACGAAGGTGTCCGCCACCCGTTGCTCGCGAGGCTCGTCCACAGCCTGCCTCCTATCCTGGCGCCGGTCCTGGCTGTCGTTCATGTCCTGTCTCCTTAGCAGGGTTCGTCATGTCCGGTGTTCCCCCTGCCGGGGTCGGCGGGGTGCGGGTGGGCCTGCAGGCGCAGTTCGCCGTCGAGGACGGCTCGGGCGACATCGGTGATGTCGCGGCCGGAGGCGAAGGCTTCGGCGCGCAGCCTCGCCATCGCGGCCGCCAGAGTGATCGACAGTTGGGCAGCGAGTTTGCCGGTTGCCTGGTGGACCTCCGCCCGGTGCAGGTCCACCGTCCCCGCCCCGCCCGGTCCGTCGGCCTCTTCCCCGGCGGGAGGCAGCAGGGTGCGCAGGAGGAACTCCGCCACGGCGTCGGAGAGGACCAGCGCGTTCTCGACGGATTCCTCGTCGATCCGTCCCGGGCGGCGTCGGTAGCCGGTCAGCGCACCGATCTTCAAAGCTCCCAGCCGCAGTGGAAAGGAGAACACCGCCGCCACCGGCAGATCAGCCGCCGCGGACAGGAACCCCACCCACCGCGGACCCGGAACCAGCCCCAGATCACCGACCAGGCACACCGCCCCGTCCCGGGCGGCCTCAAGGCTCGGTCCCTGCCCCACCGTGAACTGCGCATCCTCCAGCCGGGCACTGACCTCATCGCTGAACCACACCAACTCCGGCCCGTCAAAAGCCAGCGACACCGCCATGCCGTCCCACCCCAGCCGGGCAGCGGCCTCACCCGCCCACCCCGCGCCCAACTCCTCCCGCGGGCCCCTGATCAGCGCCTCCACCAAATCCCTCACACCACTTCCCAGCATCCGCAGCGCCTCCTCCCCTCGGTTCCGCGCTACGCACCTGGCTACCGCAATACCAGACCACCCAACGCCCAGTCCAGGGTTCACAAGCAGGTACTGACTGCCATGAGAGACCTCGCAGATCGGCGAAGGAGTTCCCGGGCGTGGGCACTGAGCATGGAACTACGGTGAGGTGGCGGCGAGTTCACCGAGGGACGGAAGCCTCCCTCCCGCAAGGCGGCCACCGATGAGGCGGCTCGCCCCGGGCAGGCCGGCCAGGTCGAGGGCGGCCCGCCTGACGCGCAGCCGCAGCGGCGAATCGGGCACGAACCAACGGACCCTGCCCCGGGCGGCGCGCTGCCCGCGCTCCACCACGGGCCGCCAGATGTGCTCGTAGCGCCCCACCGCCTCTTCGACGCTGCAAGTGCGGGCGAGCTGGTCGGCCAGCACGTACGCGCCCGCGATCCCCAGCGACGCACCCTGCCCCGACAGCAGCGACACCGCGTGGCAGGCGTCGCCGACCAGGACGACGCGGCCCCGGCTCCAGCTGTCCATCTCGACCTGCGCGACCTGGTCGTAGTAGAGCTCTCCGGCGGGCGGGCAGCGCTCCAGGACGCGCGGCACCACCCCGCCGAGCCCTCGGTAGATCTCGCGCAGGGCTGCCCGCGGATCCGCCGGCGGCTCGGGTCGGGCGCTGCGGTGCACGGCAAGGACCGCGACCTTTCCGTCGCGCAGCGCGTACAGGCCCAATTGCCGGCCGAGGGTGTCGGTAAGGACGAAGCGGTCGCCGACCTCGGCGTGCAGGTCAGAGTCGTCGATGGTGAACGCCGCCGCGTTGAGCCCGAGCCGGCGTACATAGCGGTGCTCGTCACCGAAGACCAGACCGCGCACGGCGGAGTGGATGCCGTCGGCGCCGATGAGGAGGTCGGCGTCGATCGCACGACCGTCGGTGAGGGTGACACGCACGCCGTTGCCGCGGTCCTCGATGCGGGCGGGGCAAGTACCGAAGCGCAGATCCACGGCGAACGACAGCCGCTCGCGCAGGGCGAGTTCGAGATCGGGGCGCATGATGCTGAGCAGACGGCCACCCACAGTACGTGCGAACCTCTCGTACTTCAGACTCGCCCTGCACCGCCCGCACTCGTCGACGAAGTCGGCCTGTGTGATCGGGTAGCTGAGCTCGCGCAGCCACGGCAGGACACCCATGACCTCGGCAGCGTCGTAGCCCGGACCGAAGAAGTCGATCATGCAGCCCTCGGTGCGCGGCGTGGGGGCCTTCTCAAGGACCACGACCTGCCAGCCCAGGACGTTGTGCAGCCGCCCCGCCAGAGCGAGCCCGGCGATCCCCGCACCGCAGATCACTGCCTTCACCGAGATGCCCCCCTCTCTCTCCCGGACCGTGTCGTCCACCGTCACCACGCTCTACATTTGCACTATGCAAAACCACCCTGTCAAGTGAGCGGCGCAGCACCGAAGGCGGCACATCACCACCGCGATTGACCACCTTCTGACCGTGCCTGCCAGAGAGGGGCGAATCAGGGGCCGGCCACCCCTCCTCCACCTCCCCCATGCACCCTCCGAGCTAATTTGCACTGTGCAATATGCGGGTCGCGGGGACTCACGCGCGCCCCTGAGGTAGTTGTCGGACGCCCGGCCTCGATCGGGTCCGACCACCCCGGAGGTCCCTCATGCCCGTGCGTCCGTTTCGTCTGAAGTCCCGCAAGACCTGGCTGGGTGCCGGGGCCGTGCTCGTCCTCGTCGGCCTCAACGCGCCCGCCGTGGTCGGCTTCGCCACGGAGCGGTACCACGCGTACGAGATCGAGACGGACGGCTACAAGGCGGAGCGGGGGCACTGGGACGTGGTGGCGATGCCCGCCGCCTACCAGCTCAACTCGATCCACGCGGTGCTGCTGCGCACCGGCAAGGTGCTGCTGATCGCCGGATCGGGGAACAACCTGAAGCTGTTCGAGGGCGGCACGTTCAAGAGCACGCTGTGGGATCCGGTCGCCAACACCTTCAAGAAGATCGACACTCCCAAGGACATGTTCTGCGCCGGGCACGCCCAGCTTCCGGACGGGAAGGTGCTCATCGCGGGCGGCACCGGCCGCTACGAAGTCCTGGGCGGGGACGTGAAGCGGGCCGGCGGGGCCATGCTCGTCAAGAACGAGGACCCCGACCAGGACCGCACCTTCCCCAAGGGCACCGCGTTCCTGTCCGCCTCGGGCAAGACCTACCGCTCCCAGTTCCCCGTCCACGTCCCCGCCGCACACAAGCGCATCGACCCGGACACCGGGAAGGCGACGGTGACCGCGAACGAGGCGCGGGTGTACGTGGAGGCCGACCAGGCGGGCCCCGAGGGAATCACCAACACCACCGAGCAGTACGAAATCCAGGGGCTGTCCGGGAAGGACGACGACAACTTCTACGGCATCGCCAACAAGCTCGGCCTGGACAAGAAGGACTTCCAGGGGATCAAGGACGCCTACGAGTTCGACCCGGCCACCGAGAAGTACACCAAGGTCGGCTCCATGAGCGAGGCCCGCTGGTACCCGACCCTGCTCACCCTCGCCGACGGCAAGGTGCTCGCCACCTCGGGCCTGGACGACGTCGGACAGGTCGTGCCCGGCAAGAACGAGATCTACGACCCCGCCGCCCGCACCTGGAGCACCGCGCCCACCCGCTACTTCCCCACCTATCCCTCGCTGTTCCTGATGAACGGCGGGAAGGTCTTCTACTCCGGCTCCAACGCCGGGTACGGGCCGGCCGACAAGGGACGGGCGCCCGGCATCTGGGACCTGGCCGCCAACACCTTCCGGGCCGTGCCCGGGCTCAAGGACCCCGACACACTGGAGACCTCGGGCTCGGTGCTGCTGCCGCCCGCGCAGGACCAGAAGGTGATGGTGTTCGGCGGGGGCGGCGTCGGCGAGTCGGAGAAGGTGACCGCCCGCACCGCCTTCGTGGACCTCAAGGCGGCCCACCCGGCCTTCGCCCAAGGCCCCGAACTGCCGAACGCCACCCGCTACCTGAACACCGTGCTGATGCCGGACGACACCGTCTTCACCACCGGCGGCTCCGGCGACTACCGCGGCCGCAGCCAGAGCAACATCCTCGCCGCCCAGTTCTACGATCCCAAGACCAACGCCTTCCGCACGGCCGCCGAGCCCGCCGTCGGGCGGAATTACCACACCGAGGCCCTGCTGCTGCCGGACGGCCGGGTCGCCGTCTTCGGCTCCGACCCGCTCTTCGGCGACGAGGACAACACCAGGCCGGGCACCTTCGAGCAGCGCATCGAGGTGTACTCCCCGCCCTACCTCTACCGCGACGACCGGCCCCGGCTCGGTCCCGGTCCCGGCTCCGTGCGGCGCGGGCAGAGCACCGCCTTCCCCACCTCCGACGCCCTCCGCATCAAGAGCGTCCGGCTGATCCACCCCGGATCAGCCACCCACGTCACGGACTTCGACCAGCGCTCCGTCGCCCTCGGCTTCAAGCGGACCGGCGACAGCATCACGGTCACCGTGCCGAACGACCGGAGCCTGGTACCGGCCGGCTGGCACATGCTGTTCGTCACCGACGAGCACGGCACCCCGTCCCAGGCCAAGTGGCTGTACGTCCGCTGACGGCCCCGGTCCCGGTTCGCCGGCCCGGTGGGCGATCCGGCGTCGGGTCAGGAGGCGGCGTCATCCAGGAGCCGCTCCGCCTTGGCTGCCCCTTCCAGGTACTGGAGCAGACTGCGTGCCGTGACCGTGCCGCGCACCTCGGTGCGCCGACCGTCACGCGTGACGACCACCGCATACGGGCTGTGGCCGCCGGCCAGGCAGAGCATGGTCTGGGCGAGGCTCGGCGATGTCCACGGCGTGCATGAAGCGACTCCCGGCGTGCGTCGGTTCGGGTGCCGACCAGACTTCCCGGCGCGCCAGCAGCCATCCGGTACGGGACGGCTCCACGCGTCCATCCTTGCACAGGGCAAAACCGCACGGGAGGGCTTTGCCGGCCTGCTTCTTGACGGCCCCTTAACTCTTCTCGGCCGTGCGGCGCACCGGGGTGTCGGGCCATCCCAGCGGGTACAGCGCCCCGTCGTTGTCGGTGACTTGCGGCTCCCCGCCCGCGTCACTGAACGCGGTCAGGGCTTCCACCAGGGCGGCACGCTGATCGGGGGCGACCCGCTCGACGATCGCGGCGATCTCCGCGCGGCGGCGGGCGGTGACCTCCTCGACCAGCCGCCGTCCGTCGTCGGTCAGACGCAGCAGGGTCTCGCGCCGGTTGTCCGGGTTGATCTGGCGGTCGGCCAGGTTGGCCGCGATGAGCCGGTCCACCATGCGCATCGCGGTCGACGGGTTGACGCCGAGCAGGTCGGCGAGGGCGACGAGTTTGGCCGTACCGTGGGTGGACAGGACGACCAGCAGCCGGAACTGGGGCAGGGTGACACGGTCCTCGACCGCCGCGAGAGAGCGGGCGGAGACGGCGACCAGCACCCGAGAGGCGGTCAGCACAGCGAGAGTCACGGCGTCGACGTCGTCCCTGGCGCCGACGGAAGGCTGCTGGTGCTCACTCATACCCTCTTTCTACCGTGCCGCCTCCAGTTTCCTGCCACCGGGCAGGGTGTGGAGTCCGTCAAGTCCGGTGGCGCAGCAGCAGCATGGCGGCGTCGTCGTGCGGCGGTCCGTTTGGCCCTCCGCGCCTCGGCGGGGAGGGCAGCACTGGGGCGACCCGGCGTCGCCAGCGCGGCCTGCGCCCGGCCTCCGGCGCGTTGTGCCGACCCGGTGTGTGCAGCCATCGGACACCCCCTTCCCGTCACGTTTAGACTATGCAAAGGTTGTGCTGCTGAATCATTCTCTTGACCGGATCGTGACTGATTCCATGCCGGTGCGTCCGGCTCGCCCACAGTCCAGAGAGGCAGACCCGTGGCCGACACCAGCTCCGAACCTCAGCGGCCCAAGCTCCCCACCAGCTGGAAACGGCTGGTGGCGCGGCTGCCCGTGCACCTCTACCGGGCCGGTCTCGGGCCCCTGTTCGGCCGACGGATGCTGCTGCTGATCCATACCGGCCGGGTCTCCGGCCAGGCCCGGCGGGTGGTGGTGGAGGTGGTGGCCTACGACGCCGAGCGGCGGACCTGGGCCGTGGCGTCCGGCTTCGGGCCGAAGGCGCAGTGGTACCAGAACCTGCGCCGCACCCCGCAGGCCACCATCCAGTTCGGCCGCCGCTACCACGCGGTGACCGCCCGCTTCCTGCCGCCGGAGGAGGGCGGCCGGATCATGGCCGCGTACGCGCCGCAGCACCCGCGCGCGGCCCGCGTCCTGTGCCGGTACATGGGCTTCGAGACCGACGGGAGCGCCGAGAGCTTCCGGGCGGCCGGCGAGCGGATCCCCTTCGTGCGGCTGGAGGAGCGGCCGGGCCCCGGCGGACGTGCGGGCCGGTCCTGAGGCGCCGGCCGTCAGCCCGCGGGTACCGGTGCGCACATGGGTGCCGGGCCCGTGACGGGATGCAGGGCGCGCAGCGCGCTCTGGTGGGTGAGCCAGCCCACCAGGTGCGACCGCTCGGAATCGAGTACCGGCAGACCGGTGCCGGGGTGGGATATCAGGGCGTGCAGCGCCGCGGCCAACGGCAGGTCGGCCGTGAGGGAGGCGGGCCGCTGCACCAGGTCCCCGGCAAGGGCGCCGCAGCCGGCGGAGCCGGGCTCATCAGCCAGGGCCTCCGCGACAGACCTGGCCGTGATCGTGCCGACGTAGCGGCCGTTCTTGTCGGCCACCGGCAGCACCCCGTGCGCGGACCGGGACAGTTCCAGAGCCATGGCGGACAGCGGCGCGTCCACCGCGAGTGCCCCGGGGGCGGCCTCCATCACCTCGTCGACCCGCTGGGAACCAAGCGGCGCACCTGGGGCGGGGCCGTCGAGGTCGATGCCGCGGCGGCGCAGCTTGAGGGTGTAGACGGTGTCACGGGACAGCAGCCTGCTGACGGCGGTCGCGGTGACGATGGCGAGCATGAGCGGCAGGATGATCGAGTACTCGCCGGTCAGCTCGAAGAGGATGACCACCGCGGTGATCGGCGCCCGGGAGGCGCCCGCGAACACCGCGCCCATGCCGACCAGCGCGTAGGCGCCGACCGCGCCCGTCGTGCCGGGCAGCAGCGACTGCATCCCGGCCCCGTAGACGGCCCCCAGCATCGCGCCCATGAACAGGCTCGGGGCGAAGACGCCGCCGGAGCCGCCGATGCCGATCGTGAGGCTGGTCGCCAGGATCTTCCCAACCAGGAGCAGGAGCAGAAAGGCGGCGGCGTACTTGCCCTCGGCTGCGTTTTCCAGGACCGGGTAGCCCACCCCGTACATCTCCGGAAGCACCAGCAGCACCACACCGAGCAGCAGACCGCCGACGGCCGGGCGCAGCCACTCCGGTCCGCGCCAGGCCCAGTCGCAGGCGTCCTCGATCCAGTACAGGATGCGGGTGAAGCCGATGCCGACGCCGCCCGCGACGATGCCGAGCAGGGCGAACAGGCCGTACTGCGCGACGTGGTCGACGTGGAAGGCCGGCAGGGTAAGGAAGGCGACATCTCCGAAGGCGGCACGGCCGATGATGCTCGCGGCGACGCTGGACAGCACGACCGCGCCGAACGCCTCGACGGTGAAGCTGCGCAGGATCAGTTCCATCGCGAAGAACACCCCGGCCAGCGGCGCGTTGAAGGTGGCCGCGATACCCCCCGCCGCACCACAGGCGACCAGCAGCTTCATCCGCCCTTCGGTGACCTTCGTGATGCGCCCCAGGGTGGAGCCGAGCGCGGAGCCGATCTGCACGATCGGGCCCTCACGTCCCACCGAGCCGCCCGAGCCGATGGTCAGCGCCGAGGCCAGGGCCTTGACGACGGAGACGTTCGGGTTGATGCGGCCGCCGCGCTGGGCGACCGCGAGCATCACCTCGGGCACGCCGTGGCCGCGGGCCTCCTTGGCGAACCGGTCCACCAGCGGCCCGTAGAGCAGCCCGCCGATCACCGGCGCGAGCAGCACGAAGTACGGCCCCAGCCACGGCACATGGGGATTGGCCGAGCCGCCGGCTCCCGCATAGTCGGCATGGCCGGAGAACAGCCCGGTGAAAGTCCTGATCAGCCAGCGGAAGGCGATCGAGCCGAGCCCTGCGCCGGCTCCGATCACGAGCGCGAGTGCGGCGAGGCCCCACTTCGCCTCGCGCATCCCCACCGAGCCGCGTTCCCGCCATGAGAGGGGGCGTATCGCTCCTGGTGCGTCGGCCGCCGCAGCGGGCCTCGTCGTCGTGTCGGCCATGTTCACATTCCCCTTACTCGCGCCATTTTGCATTATGCAAAGCTTGTCAAGGGGAGGCACCCCGGGGATGCCCCATGCGACCGCCACAGATGCTCTGACCTGCCCCGATATCAATACCCATGGACAGCTACTGAACACACGTTTAGCATGCTGTACATGCGTTCAATCTCCGACGACCGGACCGCTCGGGCAGTCATCCGGGACGAGGCTCTGAGACTCTTCTCCGAGCGCGGCCCCGAAGCGGTGACCGTGCGGCAGATCGCCACCGCCGCAGGCGTCTCGGCCGGGCTCGTCGTGCACCACTTCGGCTCGAAGGACGGCCTGCGCGAAGAGGTCGACCAATACGTCCTGGCGGCCTTCGAGGCGATGCTGGCCGAGCTGACCGGCGAGGGCGGGGCCGACCTGCTCGACCCGCAGGCCCAGACCGGGTCCCTGAGCGAGGTGATGGCACGGCACCTGCCCGCCGAGTCCCCGCTGCCCGGCTACCTGCGCCGCCTGCTGCTCTCCGACGCCGAGGCAGGCCGCATGCTGTTCCGCCGCCTGTACGAGCTCAGCACGGTGGCCTTGACCGGACTCACGCGGGCCGGACTCGCCGCACCCGGCCGCGACCCCGCCGCACGCGCGGCGTTCCTGCTCGCAGGCGACCTGGCGCTGTTCCTGCTCCGCGACCGGATCGCCGACGTGCTCGGCACCGACCCCTTGTCGGCCGAGGGCATGGCTCGCTGGGCCCCCGAAATGCTCAGCATCTACGCGGGCGGTCTGACCGCCGCGCCCGACACGGACGCACCCGAAGGAGAACCACCGGAAGGAGAACCGTCGTGACCACCACCATCGCCGCGCCCGCCCTCGAAGCCCACGACCTCCACAAGGCATACGGCAGGCACCGCGTGCTGCGTGGCGCGGACCTCACGGTCGACCGCGGCCAGTTGGTCGCCGTCGTCGGCGAGAACGGCACGGGCAAGTCGACCCTGCTCAAAGCTCTCGCCGGGACGCTGCCTGCCGACCGCGGCGAGATCAGGCTCACCGGGCGCCTCGGCTACTGCCCCCAGGACCCGGTCCTCAACCTCAACCTCACGGTCGACCAGCACCTGCACTACTTCGCCGCCGCCTACCGCCTGCCGGACCTGGCCCACGGCCGCGAGCTGGTGGCCCGGCTCGGCTACGGGCAGTACGCGAACACGACCGCCGGAAAGCTGTCGGGCGGCACGCGGCAGAAGCTCAACCTCACCCTCGCCCTGCTGCACGACCCCGACGTCCTCCTCCTCGACGAGCCGTACCAGGGCTTCGACTGGGAAACCTACCTGCGGTTCTGGGACCTGGTCGCGGACCTGCGCTCGCGCGGCAAAGCCATCGTCGTCATCACCCATCTCGTCTTCGAGCAGGACCGGTTCGACACACTGGCCGACCTCGTCGACGGCCGGCTCACCCCGCGCACGACGACCAGGGCGGCCGACCATGCCGACGCCTGAACCCGCCACAGCCACTCAACTGCCCACATCGTCAGGGCAGTTCCCCACCGCCCTGCGGTTCTGCCTGCGCGACCAGACCCGCAACCGCCTCGCCGGACTCCTGCTCGTCCTCTTCGTGCCCGCCTGGTACCTGATGATGGTCACCCTGGCCGGACACCAGCCCCTCGACTTCAAACTGTTCGCCACCGGCCGGGTCCTGCACGTCGACGGCGGACACCTGACGCTGATCTCGGCCGGCCTCAACTCCCTCACCATGATCAGCGGGTTCGTCGTCTTCGACGCCGTCCGCACATCCCTCGCCTTCGACCGACGGCTCGTCCACGCGGGATACCGCCAGCCCGTCCTGATCGGCGCCAAGATGCTGGCCGTCGCCCTGATCACCACGGCAGTCGCCGGCTACACCGCGCTCGCCCTGCTGCCGTTCTGGCTGCCCTCGCCCAGCGGCTGGCTCACGATCCTGGCGGCCTTCACCGCCATAGCCCTCACCTACGGCGCCCTCGGCCTGCTCCTCGGCGTCCTGGTCCGCAGCGACCTCGAAGGCTTCTTCCTCATCATCATGGGCAGCCTGATGGACACCTTCCTGCAGAACCCGCTCGGCAACCCGATCGCCAACAAACCCGTCCTGGAGTGGTTTCCGTCCTTCGGGCCCATGCAGTTCGCCGTCGGCGGCGCCTTCGCCCACACCGCCCTGTGGGGCCACCTCGCCCTCGGCCTGTTGTGGGCGGCCGGGTTCGCCACGATGGGGCTGGCCGTCTTCCGCCACCGCACCCGGCGGCTCACGCGCGTACTCAGTCGCGCATGACCGGCGGACAGACCTCGTTGGGCGCGTCTGCTGCTACGGGTGCCGGCCGGAGTACGAAGGTTCAGGACATCAGGTAGGGGAAGCACCCGTCGACGGATCCGGGCCCCGAGGAGTCCCGGGCGTCCTCGGGCAGCGGCGGGACGGCGGGACGGCGCAGCCCATCGGGCGGTCGTCGCGCTCGTCTCGTCACAGGCGACCCGGGCTTCGACCGCCCGCGTGGTCAGGTAGCCGGATTACGCCAAGCTCGCCAACCTGATCCGGCTACCGATCTCTTGGAGGCCGAGCTGGGCACCGAGGCCGCTTGATCGCCGCACCACAGGTCAGAGCACTCCCGCACGCCTCCGCCCCCAGCCGAACACTTGGAAAGCATGTCTGCCTCCGGACGGGCCCCGCCTGCAAATCCTCGCGGCACAGGACACGCAGCCGGAATAGCCGCCCTTCTGGATTCCAGGACACCGGGCAGGTCACGGACGAGTGGCCACCAGCAGATCAACCACGTAGGTCTCTTCCACCGCCTCATCGGGGAAGAGGTCGCGCAGCCGCCCACGCTCCTCGGAGAGAAAGGCGCGCTTGTCGTCCTCGGCGAGGACGAGGAAGGCAGAGCGGCTGCTGATGTTGGCGAGATGCGTTTCGAGCGGGATCACGCGGCTCCAGCTCACTTGGCGGCGGGCGACCCGGAGCCCAGAGAGGCCCGCGAGCCGGATGGCGTCGCTGTCGTCGGGACGCTTCCGGGAAGTCGGCTTCACCCCGCAGTGATGGGCGATCCTCTGGTGCTGCTCTCGGATCCACGGCACGTCGAAGGCGGTGGTGTTCCACCAGATCGCGAGCGCACCGCCCGGCCGCAGGACCCGCAGCGTCTCCGGGACCGAGCGGGTGGTGTCGGTCCACTGCCAGGACTGGGCGTAGGTGATGAGGTCGTGGGAGGCGTCCGCGAGGGGGAGGGCGTTGCCGTCACCTCTGATGACCGGCACATCAGGGAGCAGAGTGTGGAACTTGGCGGCCATGGCGCCGCCCGGCTCAACGGCGATCACCTCGGCCCCGCGCTCGCGCAGCAGCGCGGTGGCGATTCCGGTGCCCGCGCCGACATCGGCAGCGCGGGCACGCGCCAAGGGACGCCTCGTGAACTCTTCGATGAAGTCGAAGAGTTCGGGCGGATACGAGGGTCGGCTGGCCGCGTACTGGTCAGCGGCCGCGTTGAACGAATGAGCGCGTGAGCTTGCGGTCATCCCCCCAGCATCTCCCCCGCCCCACCGACCGCCCACCCCGGTGACCCCTTCCTGTCACAGCACTAGCAAGCCGTCTCAGGCACGTCGCCCCCGCCGCCCACGCCTCCTCATGACGGTGCACGATTCGCCAAACGGCCGAACTCCGAGGCGGCCACCCACATCCCCGTCGACGCTCAGCGGGCGCGCGTTGCCCACACCTCGACGTAGGGGCCCCGGTCCACGTGCTCGACCTCAAACCCCGCGTCGGCAACGGCCCCGGCGAATTTCTCCGCGTCCCAGACCGTGTACCAGCGGCGCCCGTCGGGCTCGTCCAGCCATCCGGTGCTCCCGGTGGCCTTGAGGCACACATACAGCCTGCCGCCGGGGCGCAGCAGCTCGGCGAACTGTCCGAGCACGTCCACCGCCTCCGCCTCGTGCAGGTGTACGAGCGATGCGGACGCCCAGATCCCGTCGAACGTCCCCGCCGGAAACCGCGCCCCGACCTCGCGCAGATCGCACTGCGAGGTGGGCGCGTGGGCGCGGGCCATGGAGACGAACACGGGGTTGAGGTCGACGCCGCGTGCGGCATGGCCGTACGCCCCAAACCGGGCCAGGTCACGGCCAGGTCCACAGCCGGCGTCAAGAATCAGCGAGGGCGTCGGCAGTGAGCGTGCGAACCGCTCGACTCGGTCCGACATCTTCGGGGCATGCGTGGCCTCATAGTCGCCCGCGTGGTCGCTATAGGCCGCGACGGACTCGGCAACGGGGTCGGACAGCGGGTCCTCGCCACTCATCGTGACCTGCACAGCCATCCCCTCCTCCTGGCACCGCCCGGCGACACGCCGTCCAGCCAGTGCGCGGCAGCCTTCCTGAAATCGACCATCTCCCCATCCTCTCCTCCCCGTCCCAGTGCCCGTACACGGCTGGGGCGTCGGGGCGGGTCGAGTTCCACATGCCGCTCAGTACGCGCGAGAGCAGGCGGACCGACTCGGGACAGAACGGGCACTGCCCAGTACGGCCCTACAGCGTGTCTGATGAGTCGAGGGTGTCGAGAGATTTCTGCCGGGCTTAGTGGTGGGGTCAGATGCCGCGTTCGATCACGTCGATGACGTGCTGGCCGACGTCGTGGGCCTGGGTGGGGTGGAGGCCGCGGAGGGGCCGTCGATGAGGAGGACGGCGAGAACCTTGACCATCTGCGGGGCGTCACCCCACTGCTCGGGGGTGATGACGAACGCCAGGGACGCCGCCCGCCCTCGCGCCGCCAGATCCGGCGCAGGTCCGACCGTTCGGACAACCGATCGCAATCCGCCTCCGCAAATCACCGCTTGAGCCCACCCGGCCAGCAGCGGCAGTGGCTCCACCGGGGCGGCGCTCGCCGCGCCTGCGCCGGGTGCGTTCATCACCCGTGCCACTACGTGCCATTCAGGACGGTAAACAGCGGCTGGCAGGGGCTCCGTTCGGCCTCCCGAAGAACGCCCAAATCTATGGCGTTTACGCAGATCAGGCCACATGCCAGCCCCTCAAGCCCCACGCGATTCCCAAGCTTAGAGCGCGGGTTCGATTCCCGTCACTCGCTCCATTCTCTCCACCCCCAGGTCTGCATCCTGGGGGTTGTTTGTTGTTGGGAGAGGTTCGGGGCCAGTGAGCCCAGCCCGCACCCGCACCCGCAGAACCGGCCGCAAGCGGTCTGGAAACCACCCGGCCCTCAGAGATCGCCGTTGCACCCGGGGAGTCAGCCGTGTGAACCTCTGAGGCATGAGTGGCCAGGGGGACAGCAGCGGCATACCCGAGCAGCGTTCGCGGCTGACGGACTACGCGGCGATGGCCGACTCTCTGTCGCAGAGCGGCATCGAGGAGCAATCACCTGCTTCGCAGATCGCCGTTGCAGCGCACTCCGGGTCCGTCGTGCCTGCGCTGATGGCCGGTCAACGCGATCGGCAGCCTTCGACCGACCCGCTTGAGTCACCGGAGGGCGCCAGGATCCGGCGCCGATTCGCGGCTCTGTTGGGAGAGTTCCGGCGGACAGCGGTGCTGGTACCGCTGGGGGACGGCCCAGGAGCAGACGAGGAACGCGGGGTGCTGACCGGCGACTGGAATGGGATCCGGTGGATCTACGCGTTCTCCGACGAGGCGGCGCTGGCCCGGTTCGCAGTCGCTCGCGGTGAAGCCGCACGAGAGTGGACGTACCAGCGGATCCTGGGGGCACGGCTGTTGGATGTGGCGGTCCCGGCGGCAGGTGTGCCCTGCGGGGTGGCACTGGACGCCGCGGACGGGGAGGACGGGATGGTGTTCCCGCCTGTGAAGGGCATCGTGCCGGACGCGGTGGCGGTGGATGTTGGCGACGAGGGGGAGCGCCGGGCATGACGGGGGACGGTGGGAAGGACCTGGCGGCCAGCGGGCTCGATCTGATCGCCAAGGGTCTTACAGAGGCGCTGGGCGAGCTGAAGGAACTCGGCATGGTCGGTGAGGCCGGTGCCGGGCGAGGATTCTCTGATCTGGCGCTGTCGGGGTTCGAGCTGGGCTACGAGGACTTGACCGATGCCTTCAAGTCCTTCTGCGAGCGCTGGGAGTGGGGCGTACGCACGCTCATTCACGAGGGGAACGAGTTCGCACTGAACGTGGGGTTGTCGGCGGGCACCTTCTACGAGACTGACCAGTACGTGGAGGGCTCGCTGAAGGTCGGAGCGAATTCGCTGGCGGGCAATCCATACGCGTCCGAGGACGACATCACCAAGATGGGCTGGGGCGAACTGGCCCGTAACAACGCCTACGCGCATGCGGACTACAGCCAGGAATCCTTCGACAAAGCGGCGGACAACAGCGCCCAGGGGTGGAAGGACGCGGGACGCGACATCCTCACGTCCAAGACCATCGGCCTGGCGCCTGGGGTGAATCCCGAAAATCTGCACTCGGCATTCGGGGTCTCCGACTCCCAATACGACCACATGCTCGACGAAACCTTCGGGCCCTCCCCCGAAGAACGTGCCAAGGCCGCCGAGCAGCAGGGCGGAGACCAGGGCTGATGGGCCTGCTCGACGATATAGGTGACGGCCTGAGCCAGGTCGGCGACGGAATCAACAAGGGGCTCGGCGCCGTCGAGGACGGAATCGACGCGGGAAAGAAGGAGCTCGGCAAGGGCATCGACTGGGCCACCGGCAAGGTGGGCGAAGGGCTCGACCATGTCGGCCTGCACAATGCCGCGAACGTGGTCGAAAGCCTCGGCGACCAGTTGGCGTCCGACCTCGGCGCTACCCCGGGAGAGCGGCAGCTGGGCCAGACCGATCTGCCCAACGAGCTCGTCCACGGCAACGACACCAAGATCCGTGCGAGTGCCAAGCATCTGCGTGACTTCTTCACCGCCTTCGACCACGTCGGCCAGGGCATGAAAGGGCTCGACTCCAGTCATTGGCACGGCAACGGCGCGGACTCCTTTCGCAAGAAGTTCGAGATGCACCCGGTCAAGTGGGCGCACGCGGCGGATGCCTGCGAGAAGGCCGCCGGGGCCCTGGAGCGGTACGCAGACACGATCAAGTGGGCACAGGGACAGGCCCAGGACGCCATCGAGCTGTACAAGAAGGGCAAGAACGCCTCCGATTCGGCAGTGAAGGCGTACAACCAACGCGTCGATGCGTACAACACCAAACTGAAGGCCGATCAGGACCCCGGTCCACGCCCCGAGCCTTTCCAGGACCCGGGCACGACCGACCTGAAGAAGGCCGCCGAGACCCTCGCCGATGCGCGCCGCCAGCGCAACGAAGCCGGCCGCACGGCAGCGACCGCCGTGAAGTCCGCGCTCGCCCACGCCCCCGCCAAGCCGCCGCCCCTGAACCGGCTGGGGGCCGACATCACCGACGGCTACCAGGCGGCCAATACCGAACTCACTCACGTGGCCGGCGGTGTCATCAAGGGCGCCGCGGGCCTGGCCAACTTCGCCCGCGGCCTCAATCCCACCGATCCTTACAACCTCACCCACCCGGCCGCTTACGCGCAAAACGTCTCCATGACGCTTTCCGGGCTGGTCTCGACCGCCACCCACCCGGAGCGCGTCGTACAGGCCACGGTCGACGGCTTCATGAAAGACCCCTCGGAGTTCGTCGGCCGCCTCATACCCGAACTCATCGGCACCAAAGGCGCCGGCCTCGCCCGCGGTGGACTCCGCCTCGGCCTCAAGGACGGCCTGGAAGCAGGCGTCGAGAACGGAGCGGGGAAGGCCGCTCGCGACGCGGTTGGCGAGCGGCCCAACGCTCACGCGCGACAGCCCGACGCCGTCGAGACCAAGGGCTCGGACCCGGTCGACATGGCCACCGGCAAGATGTTCCTGCCCCAGACCGATGTGGTCCTGCCCGGGACCCTGCCCCTGGTCTTCACACGGCGCGTGGAATCCGGCTACCACCTGGGCCGGTGGTTCGGTCCTTCCTGGTCATCCACCGTGGACCAGCGACTGGAGATCGATTCCGAGGGCGTCGTCTTCGTCACCGAGGACGGCCTCCTCCTCGCCTACCCACATCCGGCCACCGGCGTACCCACACTCCCCTCCCACGGTCCGCAGTGGCCGCTGGACCGGGAAGACGGCGGCTACACGGTCAACGCCCCTGAAAGTGGACGGACTTGGCACTTCACCAACGTCACGGGTGAACTCGCCGTACTGCAGCAGATCGACGACCGCAACGGCAACTGGATCACCTTCGAGTACGACGACGAGGGCACCCCGCTGGCAATGACGGCGGGCGACGGGCGGGGGCTGTCATTCACCACCCATGAGGGAAGGATCACTGGCCTTCAACTCAGCTCCACAAGAACTCAGTTGCTGGAGTACGGGTACGCGGAGGCCACGGGCAACGTCAGTACGGTCATCAACTCCTCCGGCCTTCCACTGCGTTTCACCTACGACGAGCGCGGCCGGGTCACGTCCTGGACCGACACCAACGACCGCTCGTACACATACGCGTACGACGACCAGGACCGCTGCGTTCGGGAGGGCGGCGCCGAGGGGCACATGGCCCTGAGCCTGTCCTACACCGGCCCCGACCCGATCACCGGGATGCGCACGACGACCACCGTCACCGGCGAGGGCGCCACCCGGCACTTCCTGATCAACGGTGACTGGCAGGTGGTGACCGAGACCGATCCGCTCGGCGCGGTCACCCGTTACGAACGTGACACCCGCAACCGGTTGCTCGCGCGGATCGATCCGCTCGGGCACCGCACGTCGTTCGAGTACGACGAGGTGGGCAACCCTGTCCGAGCCGTACGGCCCGACGGCCGGGAGACCCGGGCCGACTACTCGTCCTTCGGGCTGCCGGTGAAGATCAAGGCCTTCGACGGCACGGCCCTGCGCCACACGTACGACGAGCGGGGCAATCGCACCTCGACCACCACTTCCACGGGCGCCACCACCCACTACGCGTACAACGCGGCAGGCCACCTCACGTCCGTGACGGACCCACTCGGGCAGCGCACCACCGTCGTCTGCGACGGAGCCGGCCTACTGGTCGCGGTCACCAACCCCCTTGGGGCGGCGACCCGTTACGAGCGGGACCCCTTCGGCCGCCCAACCGCCGTAACCGACCCACTGGGTGCCACGACCCGCCTGGAATGGACCATCGAGGGTAAACTCGCCCGTCGCATCTTGCCGGACGGCACAAGTGAGTCCTGGACGTACGACGGTGAAGGCAACTGCACGACCCACATCGACACGATGGGCGGCATAACCCGCTCCGAGTACAGCCATTTCGACGTCCTTACCGCCCGCACTGGACCGGATGGCGTCCGCTACGAGTTCACGCACGACGCGGAACTACGCCTGATCCGGGTACACAACCCACAGGGCCTGACCTGGGATTACGTCTACGACCTGGCGGGCCGATTGATCCGGGAGAGCGACTTCGACGACCGTCCCCTGACGTACGCGTACGACCCAGCAGGGCGGCTGACCACCCGCACTGACGCACTCAGCCGCACCATCGCCTTCGACCACGACCCGCTGGGCCGGGTCGTACGCAAAGACGCCCACGGCACCGTCACCACGTATACCTACGACTTCACCGACCGACTCGCCCACGCCGAAGGCCCCGGCACCAGCGTGGTTCTGTTGCGCGACCGCCACGGCCGCCTGCGCTCCGAGACCGTCGACGGCCGGACGACCACGTACACCTACGACATGCTGGGTCGCCGGACGGGCCGCACCACTCCCACGGGCGCAGTGAGCACCTGGTCGTACGACGCCGCGGGTAACCGCGTCCGCCTGACCGCCTCAGGGCGTGCCGTTACCTTCGACCACGACACGGCCGGCCGTGAAACCAACCGCCGCATCGCAGACACTCTCACCCTCACCAGCACCTACGACGCCCTCGGCCGACTGCTGGCACAGGGTGCGACCACCACGGCCGGCGAAAAAGTCTCGCACCGGGCCTATCGCTACCGTCCCGACGGCAACCTCACGGGCATCGACGACCACTTGCGCGGCACCCGTACCTTCGACCTGGACCAGGTCGGCCGCGTCACCGCCGTACACGCGGACGGCTGGAGCGAGCGGTACGCCTACGATGCGGCGGGCAACCAGACAGAGGCCCACTGGCCCGAACAGCACCCGGGCGGCCGCGACGCCACCGGCCCCCGCGCCTACGAGGGCACCCGCATCACCCGCGCGGGCAGCATCCGTTACGAACATGACGCGCTCGGTCGCATCGTGCTCCGCCAGAAGACCCGCCTCTCCCGCAAACCGGACACCTGGCGCTACGAGTGGGGCCCAGAGGACCGGCTCACCGCGGTGAGCACACCCGACGGCACCCGCTGGCGCTACACGTACGATCCGATGGGGCGCCGCACCGCCAAACTCCGCCTCGCCGCAGACGGTTCGGACACCGTCATCGAGCGGGTGGAGTTCTCGTGGGACGGAACGACACTGTGCGAACAGACATCGACGGGCGGCGGATTGCCCCGCCCGGTCACGCTGACCTGGGACCACCTGGGCCTGCGTCCGCTGGCCCAGACCGAACGCATCCTCGATGCATCCCAAGAAGAGATCGATTCCCGTTTCTTCAGCATCATCACTGACCTCGTCGGTGCCCCCAGCGAACTCGTCGACGAACAGGGCGACATCGTCTGGCACACCCGAGCCACCCTCTGGGGGACGACTACATGGGCGGCGGACAGCACCGCTTATACACCCCTCCGGTTTCCCGGCCAGTACTACGACCCGGAGACGGGACTCCACCACAATCACTTCCGCATCTACGACCCAGAAACAGCCAGGTACCTCACCCCGGACCCACTCGGTCTTGCTCCGGCGCCGAACGCCAGCACATACGTAACCAACCCGCACACCTGGGCTGACCCTCTTGGACTCGCACCGGACTACCACGAGTTCCACACAGTGCAGGACAGTCCCAACGCGACCCGCCTGCGTGGCGACGGTACGCCCTGGCCGACCGAGGACATTCGCGGACAGTACGGCGAGGGAGTCTATTCCTGGGGTTCAGCAGAAGAGGCAGCCCGATACGCTGAGCGCCTCCAGGGCCGGGGGGCCGACGTCGAAGTCTTGCGCTTCAAGATTTCCGCCGACGATTTCTCCTCACTAAACCGAGCCGATGTGACAAAAATGAACCCTGCAGAGGCAGAGGCGTTCATGGATCGCTACAGTCGGCTGTACGGCGACGGAGAACCTCACGACTTCGATTACATTCGCGGTCACACCGGAATGGGCGACGAACACTACTTCACCAAAGACATATTCCACCTTCTAAAGTTTCACGATTGAGCGCACATGTCACGTGTTTTTAAATTCCGATTTCACGGTAAAATGGCCGGTCTTGCCGCGAACCTTACCGCCGAGGCAGGGCCTCTCGAGACCCTGCCCAAGGGGGCCATGCAGGTTCACAGGAAAGTATGGGTCTCTCTTCCGGACTCCGGCCTGCACTGGAAGGATGCGGCCTGGCTTGCTTTCGGAGTATCCGCGAACGCCCGCGAGCTGGACGCCCTGTTCCCCCAAGGACTTCACATCAAAGTCCTGTCTCTTGAATTCCCTTTGAGTGACTACCGGGCAGAGGTAGCAGCCTGCACAATGGACGGATGGCTGCACGAAGAGTTCGAGTTGTCGAGCTCCGGGATCACCGCCTCTTTCGATCCGGTCAGCGGTCGAGCATATTTCAACTGGGGCGAGACCCCTGAGCCATTCTCAGATCAGATGACCTGAGAGGCTTCGCATGAACGATCTCGAACCAGTGGCCAAAGGCGCAGCGCAGGCTGCGCCCGCATCGGACTTCGGGGCGCGTCGCAGGTTCGAACGGCACCGTCACGGCCGCCTCGCTTCCTGGGCCATCACGCACTGGCGACCTCAAGACGAGAGGTATCCCCGGCCGTGGAGGCAGGACGAAGCCGGCGTCCGGCTCAGAGCCTGTGTCTAAACCCCGCCCGGGCCCGTGGCGCCTGGCACGCACTCCCCCAAGGCCTTAAGGGCCAGGGGGGACCCCCATGCCGCGTTGCCGAAACGCCCTAGTAGCTCCTCCCCCAAGGTCTTGAAGACCAGGGGGTACCCCCATCGAGGACGCTCCGGCGCCTTGCGATCGCACGCACCAGACGCCCCGGCCTGATCCGGACGGGGTTCAGACACAGGCTCTCAATTCCTGTCCACCTAGGCAGGTTCGGTCAGACATGGCGGTCTTGCCGGAAGACCGACACCTCCCTCCCGGCTTGCATCTGCAATGCCTCCGCCCCTGCCTCACCACGCCCAGGGGAGCCAAGCGGACCCCGAAGGGCGATCAGGCGCTGTCGGTCCCCCCACAGAACTCCCGTGCCCAGTCCGTGCCCGAAGCGGCGGGTAAATGCAGTCACCAGCGGTGTGATTCCGCCCGCCCGGAAGGCTCGCGCGGTGACTGTTCTCGCAGGTCAATAGCACTTCCGGCGCTCCGAGACCCGTTGATTCCCAAGCTTAGAGCGCGGGTTCGATTCCCGTCACTCGCTACAGCAGTCAAGGCCCAGGCCAGGGACATGATCCCAAGCCGGGGCCTTTGTGTTGTCCAGACCTATTCGGTGGTCCCGCTCCATAGCCGTACCACTAGGGTCGCTTCCCTTCTTCCTCCGCCCCTTCTGCCTCTTCTGCCGCTTCTGGCGTTGGGCCCGGCCGGCACGCACCACCCCGTCCAGCCCAGCCGCTCCGTGGCGCTGCCAATCATGGTCCGAGTGCGCCCTCGGGTCGGCGGCGGCGGCGCCGCACTCCGTCAGCGCGTCGAGCACGTCGGCGGGCGGGCCGTCGATCTGGACCGGCCCCGCCATGCGGTACGGCTCTGGTCGAGCAACGACTGCCATCGGACTCACGCGAGCTGGACCGAGTCTGCGAGGAGGTCGCCGCGGCGCAGTACGCCGACGACACGGAGTCGCCGTTCCATGTGGCGTCCTCGGACTTCGCCGCAGACGCGCACCTGATCTGCGCGTATCGCTACTGGCGGCTGCGCTTCCTGGACCAGTCCATCTCCGTCTCGCCTCTGGACAGCACATGGTCCGCGACCACGATGCCGCTCTGGAGAGCATCAACACCGCCTCGTGCCGGCTCCCCGCGGTGGGAATCCGCGGGAGCCACAAGCTGCTGCAGGAGCAGTACCTCGCGAAGCACGCGATGCCGTCCTGGAGGGCAGGCCGCGTGCCGAGTTGGACGCCGATCACGAGCAGCGCCTCCTCGCCCAGTAAGCGGCCAGTACAGGTTCTCCCGCGTCGGACGCCGGTCGGGACGAACCCGGACGTCCGCGCGGGCGATCCGGGGCAGTCCGTCGCCGGTCGACAGCGTGTGCCGCGTCAACTCCTGGCACCTTGCGGACCAGGGCGGCGGAATAGGGCCCGGCGAACCGCTGCCGCGGAACGACTGGTGGCCCTTCCCCGAACATGGCACGTCGGGAACTGCCGTGTCGCGCAGGCTGAAACGTTCGCCTTCCAGGACACGCAGGGCCAGCAGGGCCAGCAGCCGACGGGCTCCTCAGCAGGTAGAGGCGGTGGACCGGGTCAGCCGGACAGGTGGGCGAGGGCCGACGCGTGGGCGCGGTCGAGGGAGTCGGCGGCGGCGCAGGGGATGTCAGGCTGCACGCCGGTGCCTTCCCAGTTCGTGCTGGAGACGGGGTTGATGGCGCGGCCGACGGGGACGGTGGCTTCCAGGTGGGGGTGTACGGTCCAGCCCCTGCACGGGTGGGCGCCGCCGCGGGTGGGCTCGCCGACGACTATGGCGCGGCCGAGCTGCTGGAGGTTGTACGCCAGCTCTTCCGCGGCGGAGAAGGTGGCGCCGCTGGAGAGCACGTACAGCGGTTTGCTGCCGCCGAAGCGTGCGCCGGGGACGTGCGGCAGGCTCCAGGACTGTTCGCTGCGCCCGCCATCGCGCCAGTGCATGGTGTTGAGGTGGGTGCGCTCGTCCAGCAGGTAGCTGCAGACGAAGGCGACCGTGTCCGGGTCGCCGCCCCGGTTGGCGCGGAGGTCCACGATCAGTGCCTGGGCGCGGGAGGCGAGGGTGAGCGCGGCGCTGAGCGGTTCGGCGGCCCACTCCAGCGGGAACAGCATGGGCGCCAGCTCCACCACGGCGACCCCTCCGTCGAGCAACTGCACCCGGGGCGCACCGCCCAGCGAGGTGTCGAAGTCCCGGCGCATGGCGTCCAGGGTGGCGGCCCCCTGCTTCGGTGACACCGGTTCGGCGTGGTGCTTCAGTCTCAAGTGGCGGTCGCCGTTGACCGACTGCAGGTCCGCGGTGACCAGACCGGCGAGCTCCTCCGCGTCGTCCACGTCGTAGGCGCCCTCGGCGAGGCGTCGTCGCAGCAGGCCGGCGAGCTGCTCGGCCGTCTCGGGGAAGACGTAGTGCTCGGTCACAAGTCGGGCTGTCTCGTCGATGACGGGGGCGGGCTGAAGCTTCGTGAGAGTTGTCATGGCAGGGAGTAGAGCACCACCCTTGCGAAAGCGTCAAAGGTTTTAGACACTTTCGGTATGCGAGATCAGCCTTCCCACCCCCCGCCTCCCGAGGACGTCCTGGAGATCGGTGCGCCCGCGCAGTTCGCGGCGCTCGCCCATCCCTTGCGTCAGCGACTGCTCTTCGCCCTGGGCCAACGGCCCGCCACCGTCAGCCGGCTCGCGGCGCAGCTCGATGCGAAGAAGGGCAACGTGGCCCACCACCTCAAAGTGCTCCGCGAGGCCGGGCTTGTCCACATCGCCGAGACCCGCCAGGTCCGCGGCGGCACCGAGCAGTACTACCAGCGCACGGCCCGCCACATGGTCGTCGCCGAGCCCCAGGCGGCAGGCACCGCCGCGATGCTCGCCGCGATCGCCCAGGAGCTGGACCGCGCGCCCGTCGAGCCCCACCTGACACTGCGTCACCTACGCCTCAGTCCCGCGAAGGCAAGAGAACTCGGCGAAACCCTCGCCCAACTGGTCGACGAGGCCGAGGAGAACCCGGAGGACCAGCCCGTGCACGGCGTGTTGGTGGCGCTCTATCAGCAGGCGGAGCCGACCGTGGCCGCCGGGCAATAGCTGGGCCATGTCCCGGCGGAGGCCGCCGACTTCATCTCCAGGTCAGCGGCCTGTCAAGGGAGATCACCAGGTCGGCAGTGCTCCTGGGCCACCGCGACAAAGGCCAGCTTCGCCTCTCGCAGTTCGTCCGGCCGCGCATGGCGGCGCAGGCAGTCGACGAGACGCTGCGCCGCCGCCGCGGCATCCTCGGGCCCTTCCAGGACCACCGCACCCAAGGCACGCTGCAGCACGACATCGTCGTCAGGCCGCCCCCGCCCGTTCCGCTCGGTGAGGATCCTGGCCTCCGCGGCCCCGAGGAACTCGGCGTACGTCTGACGGCGAAGCGCCAACTCGCGGTGGCGGGACTCGGCATGGAGCGTCAGGCGAACGGATTCCAGCAGTGCGTCCGCCTGGCGATCACCGGCATGCCGGGCCGCGACGGCCTGCCGGATGCCCGCGCTCCGGCCGTACCAGCCAGTGACGACACTGCCCGCGACCGCCGCCCCCGCGGTAATCACCGCGATTCCCCAGTCACTCATGCCGCCATCTTCGCGAGCGGCCGAGCCCTCCCGCACCCCCATGCCGATTGTGCGGCGTGGATCACTCCCGGCAAGGTGCGGAACAGCCCGGGATAGGATCGGGCCATGTCGTCCGACGACGCGAACAAACCCGCCCCGACCTGCAGAAACAGCCCCCACCGCCCACCAGATTCCACTAAGCTGGACACTTCGGGCGACGGGCGACGGGCGACGGGCGACGGGCGACGGGCGACGGGCGACGGGCGACGGGCGACGGGCGAACGGTTCTGTTCGCGGCTCGGTCGGCGGTGGCGCTGTACCGCCTGCTCGACGTTCTCCCCATATTCTCCGGTGACGACCGGATCACCCGCCTGTTCACCCTCGTCCCGGGTTCCGACTTCGGAGCCGACGCCCTCTCCTCGATCGACGCCCTCGGGGGCCGCACTGTCCCCTGGAGCGAAGCCGGCAGCCGCGAGTACGACCTGGTCTTCGCCGCGAGCCCGAAAGGCGATCTGGGTCTGCTGCGCGGCCCGCAGGTCCTCCTGCCGCATGGCGCGGGCTTCAACAAGTCGATCCCCGGGGAGGGTTCCGCCGACTCGGCGTCCGGACTTGACCCGGCATATCTGCGACGGAACCACCACCATGCCCCGATAGCGCTGCACGCCCTGGCCCACCCCGACCAGGTCTCCAGGCTGGCCGCCACGAACCCGCAGGCCGCCCGGCGCGCGAAGGTGACCGGCGATCCCACCCTGGCACGCGTCCTCGCCTCGGCGTCCCTGCGCGACCGCTACCGAGCCGCGCTCGGCACCGGAGCGCGCGAGCTGCTGGTCCTGGCCTCCACCTGGGGGCCCGAGTCCCTGCTCCGCCAGCACCCCGGCCTACCGGCCCGGCTTGCCACCCAACTCCCTCATGACCAATACCAGTTGGCACTCGTGGCCCACCCCAACGAGCGCAGCCTGCTCGGGACGTACGAGTTGGCCGAACGCCTGGCGCCGGCCCTCGACGCGGGGATGATCCTTCCCGATCCGCACGAGGAGTGGGCCTCCGTGCTGATCGCCGCCGATGCCCTGGTCACCGATCACGGGTCGGCGGCGCTGTACTACTGCGCCGCCCAGGATCGCCCCGTCGTGAGTGTCCACCGAGCCGGTGGCGAGCTGATTCCCGGCAGCCCGATGGACGAACTTCTGCGCGATGTCCCGCAGTTGGGGCGCGCCGAGGACATCGTCGACACTCTGCGCGCCTATCGGCCGGGGCCCGGGCGGACCGCCGCCCGGATGGCGTTCGCCCACCATGGTGAAGCCGCGGGCCGCGGTGAAGCCGCGGACTCCTTGCGCACCGAGGTCTACGCCCTGCTCGGTCTCGCGCCTCCCGCCCATCGCGTCGCACCCCGGCTGCTGCCCCCGCCCGCGCCCGCCGCGCGTGTCCCCGCGGCGTTCGACGTCCGGGTGGAGCCCACCCCGGCCGGCGTCCGGATCAGCCGACACCCGGCCCACACCGGGCCGCCGGGCCACCACCTGGCCGTGGAACACGGCGCCGCGAGCGAACAACTCGCCCGCTCCGCCGGCCTGTTGTACCGCCGCCACTTCCCGGCGTCCCCCGCACCCGTGGACGTGGCCTGGACCGCCGACGGATGGGCCCGGCACGCCCTGTCCGCCTACCCGAGCTGCGGTTCGGCCGCGGCGCTGCTGCCCTCCGGTCAATGCCTGCTCAGAGTTCGCGGTCATGCGCAGGCGTACGCCGTCCAGGTCGAACCGCGCCCAGAGGAAGGCCGGATCGTACGGATCGACCCGTTCGTCGCGCTGTCGGCCGTGCATGCCCGGCTGCTCTCCCCCGATGCCCTTTCGGCCGATCCGAATTCCCTCTCCGCCGAACTGAATTCCGTCCCGGACGTCCCGAATTCTCTTTCCGCCGGGCCGGACTCCCCCTCGGCCGGCCCGGCCCACGTGACCTGCCTCATCGGTGAACGGGCCTTCCACGTCACCCTCCGGCCGGCCACGGACGCCGAAGAGGCGCAAGTGATCTAGGACAACCCGTTCTGAGTCAGGCCGTTGCGGCGGCGGAGTGCCTGGGCGGCCGTACGGTGCTCCTCGGCACCCGCCGGGTTCCCTTCGGCCGTGTCCAGCTCGGCGAGGGCATCGTGGACGCGTGCCCGGTCGAAACCCGAGCGCCGCCGGTCGGCGCGCGCCAGCGACCGCTCGTACAGCTCACGCGCCTCGGCCGTACGCCCGAGCCGGTGGAGGACGCCCGCGAGGGCGAACGCCGAACGCCCGATCAGCCTCTCGCGGTTCCCGGCCACGAACCCGGTGTGTGCCTCACGCAGCAGACCGTGCGCCGTCTCAAGGTCTCCCGCCTTCGCGTTCGCCTCGCCCATCCGATAGGTCTGGAGCAGGACGCCATAGGGGTTGGGAATCGACTCGTGCATGCCGCGGGAGACGGTGAAGTCCGCCAGCGCCGCACTCCACTCACCCCGTGCGCCCTTGAGCATGCCGCAGTGCTCGACGACCGAGGCGGCGAGCTTACGGTCCCGTACGGAGTCCCCCAGCAGGCGGCGGGCGGACAGCGCGGCGTTGAGCTGATCCTCGGCCCCGCTCAGCTCGCCCGCCTCCCACAGCGGCCTGGCGAGCTGGCAGCGCGTGCGCACCAGCCATCCCGCGTCGCCCCCGTCCCGGACCGCGGAGTCGACGGCGCGCCGGAAGACTTCGATCACCTCGGACTGGTGGGGGTGGTCCAGAGCATGCGTCCACACGGGCTCGGACAGGGCCACGACTTCGGTGTCCATGCAACGGCCGTGGGCCAGGCGCGAGCAGCCGAACAGGACGTGGCGTTCCTCGTCCAGCCAGCGGGCCGCGCGTTCGGCGCGATCAGCCCGTGCTTCGTCGTCAGCGGCCGCTTCCGGATCCTGAAGGGGGACGTCCGGCGCACCGGGGACGGGGTCGAAGAGGTCCACGACGGTCAGGCGGCGGCCGGCGGCGAACCGGTCGGCCAGCTGCGCCTGCCGTACGAACCAGCGCAGCAGCCGCACCTGCGCCTCGGCCGCCTCGCCCTCGGCCGCCTCGCGGCGGGACCTGCGCAAGGCGTGCCCACGCTGTGGTCCCGGCAGTCTCAGCTGGCCCGCCTCCGTCAGCGACAGCAGACGCAGGTCCAGTAACCCCGCCCGGTCCAGTTCCTCCAGGGCGTCCTCGCAGGCGTCCGGTCCGAGTCCCGACAGCGCGGTGGCGGAGTGGAGCGTGAACGTCTCACCGGGATGGTGCGGAAGCAATCGGTAGAGCAGTGCCGCCGGGCGCGACAGGTCGGCGTAGGCCGTGTCCCAGATGTGTTCCACGCCGGACACGCCCTTCTCGTCCAACTCTGCCTGGAGGTCGGCGAGGATGCGGGAGAGCGGGCGCAGGCGGTGCGCGCGCACCCAGCGGCCCGCCACGTGCAGCGCGGCGGGGAGCCCGTCGCACAGCCGGACCACCGCCCTTGCCGCCTCCGGGTCCGCGGCAAGCCGGTGATCGCGGGCGATCAGCTCGAACAGCTCCGCCGCCGCCTGCTCTTCCAGCGGCGACAACACCAGATCGACCGCGGCCCCGCCTTCGAGATCGTGGAGCCGACCGTGGCTCGTGACGATCACCACGCTGTCGCCCGACGCCGGAAGCAGGGGGACGACCTCGGAGGCGTACCGCGCGTTGTCGAGCAGCAGGACCAGCTTCGCCTGGGAGGTCCTGTTCCAGTACTGCCTGCACCGAGCCGCGTACTGGGCCTGGATCTGGTCCGGCGCCACGTCGAGGGAGATCAGCAGCTGGGAGAGCACATCGCCCGGGTCCAGGATGCCGTCCACCCGGAAGTCGTCGAGGTCGACGGAGAGCACACCGTCCGGGAAGCGGTGGCTGTCGATCAGGGTCCGGGCGAGCAGGCCGGCCGTCTCCGTCTTGCCCAGACCGACCGGCCCGCTCAACGACAGGACCAGCGGTCGGGAGCGGCCTCGCCACTCCGCCACCGCGCGCAAGGCACGTTCCCGCTCGCGGTCGCGATTGACGAAGTGCACCGGCTCCGGCGGAAGTTCGACTCTCACAACAGCCCCCTCAACCCTCTGTCGCGCCCTGCGCTCGCCACCTGACGATCATGCACTCTAGAGACTTTCACCGCCCGGCGCGCGGCGTGGCCGAAGGTGCGAAAGGCCGCGCCCGGAAGTCCATCAGAGCCGAACAGCGGGCGCTGCGCGGCCGAACTCCCTTTTGCCACAGGGAAGTTGACACCGCAACGCCCCGGCCTTGACAACAAGGCCGGGGCGTAACCGGTTCACGCCGATTCATTCACCTTCGCTGCCACCAGCGGGCAATACCGCCGATGACGGCCGCGGTGGCGATGGCGGATACCCATCCGAGCCAGCCGCCGACGTTGTTCACCAGGACCCCCGCCGCGCAGGCCGCTGCCACGATCGCGAGAGCCTTGATTCGGTTTGCACTCATGTGAGCCTCGGTCATGTGGATCGCTCCCGGTTCGACACCGTGCCGACAGACAACCGTGCTCAGCAAGTGGTCTGTGCGCTGCTGGGTGTTGCGGCGTAAGCGCCGGCGGCTCCGCCGAGAATCCCGGCTATCAGTGCGGTGCCGGTAGCGAAATGTGCGAGTGCGCGCATGCTGAATCCCGTTTGTCGTGCTTTCGCGGCAGGTGGTCGTTCCGCCGCACTCGCACCGTAAGCAGGGGAGATCAGGGAGCTCAACAAGGACATCCCGGGAGGACTTTTCCGAATCCTCGCGATTCCACCCCGGGCCGGTGAGAGCGTCGCGAAACTCGCGTCGGAAGGTCACGGAGCCCTCACATCGCGGACCCGGGCCGAGGTGGCCGCGCCCGGCCGGTGTGCCGGGCGCCGCCACCGCTCGGGTCACGCCGACGTGGTGGCCGCGCCGCCGAAGTGGCGGGCGAAGAACCGGGTCGCACTGTCGGCCTCGTACCGAGGCAGTTCCTTGTGCCTGCCCGAGTTCACGTGCAGCGACTTCTCCTTCGAGGCGAAGGCGTCGAACAGCGCGAGGCCCTCCTCGCGCGAGATGTGCTCGTCGTCCCACTGCAGGTCGAACTCGATGGGGATGGTGATCCGCTTCGCCTTCTCGGCCAGGACATCGGGCCAGTGCTGGCCGAAGACCGCGGCGGTGATCCGGGGTTCGGTCGCCACGAACGGTATGCCGATCGCGGTGCCCATGTTGATGCCCCAGAAGCCGACCGGCCCGTCGGTGCCGATCTCCGGGAGCTCCTGGAGCGCGTCCAGGGTCGCCCGGTACTCGGGCACGGCGAGCTCCGCCAGGTGGTCGTTGTAGCGCACGACGATCGGGCCTTCCGGTTCGCCCGCCGCCCTCGCCCGGAACAGCTCGGCGACTTCCGCCTCGTCGTGCGCCGTGCGCGGCCGGTCGCCGTGACCGGGCGCGTCGATGACGGCGACGTGGAAGCCGCAGCCGGTCACGAGGAGACGGGCGCGGCCGGACATCGCCGGGTGCTTCTTGTGGTTGCCGCCGCCGTGGGCCATCAGGATCAGGGGCGCGCGCTCGGCCGCGCCGGAGGCCGGCGACCACAGGACGCCGGGGACACCGTTCACGGTGAAGTCGCGCTCAAGGATGCCGTTCGACGAGGACTCGGCGGTGAAGTGCGGAGAGTGCATGGGTGTTGCCTTTCGGGAGGGCCTGGTTGGTGAGGCGCTCCCGGCGACACCTACGTCAATCGCCGGCCGTGACAGCAAGGGGGAGCACCCACATCGATACAGCGTTCACGGGTCTCACCTCCTCGCGCGGCGTCACGGTCGACTGAAAGCTATCAGAACGATCACCGTCCCCCCAGCGTTTTCTCCGCCCTGTGATCGAGCTTCAACAGACTCTGGATGGAGGGTTGTTGCGTACGTTCTAGCCGCTTTGACGGTACTAGCATGATTGGCGGCATTGGTCCGGGGCGCCCGTCTCGTCATCGCTCCTTGCTGATCCGCACCGTGTCCCCCGCCCTGCCACCCGCGAGGACATCGATGCGGGCGCCGGTGTCCGGGTCGGTGAAGGTCTGGCCCGGCTTGTACGCGGCCAGGTCCAGCTGGGCGCAACCGGCGGGCGGGGTGGCGGTCGGGTCGGCGTTCATGACGCGCACCGGCCCTGCGCCCGTCTGTGCGGCGGAGTCGACCTTGTAGATGAGGACCCCGGTGGAGCAGGCGGAGCTGTCACCGCCCTCGGCTCGGCGGGACTCGGCGACGTACGCCGTGGTACCGCCGGTGCGCAGTACGGCGATCTTGGTGCCGCCGGGGCGTTCCACCGCCGTCAGTCGTACCGTGCGGGATCCGGGTGCCGGCAGGCAGGCGACCTGGTCGTCGCGGGTCCAGCCGAGCTTCCAGGAGTGCCAGCCGAGGTACTGCGGGGCCGGGCCCGCGATGTTGCCCATGACGTCCCAGCCGCCGACGTACTGGTGGGTGGCGCCGGTGAAGGAGTAGAGGTCGGGCAGCCCGAAGGTGTGGGAGGTCTCGTGGTCGGCGACCTTGGGTCCCCAGTGCCACATGTCCTGGCCGAAGGTGACGGCCCACTTGAGCCGGGTGCCGTCGGCGGTGATGCCGGGCGTGGTCGGGTCGTAGAGGTACGTCGGCGAGAAGGGGATCGCGGTCGCCGCCCTGTCGGGGACGACGTAGACCATGTCGTAGCGGGAGAAGTCCACGTACGGGTCGGCGGCGGTGATCGCGTCGCGCACGTACTTCTCATGGGCTTCGAAGGTGAGCCCGCGCGCGAAGCCGTACGAGGTGGAGGCGGCCGGCATGCGGACCCAGCGGCGCAGAGAGCCGATGGCGAGCCGGGAGCGGCCGTAACTGGCCTTGGCCATCCAGTCGGCGGCGGGGGCGAGTTGGGTGGCGTAGGCGCTGGTGGAGTCGGCGGCCGGGGCGTCCGGGAAGTCCACGAAGAGCGTGAGGACCCGATGGGTGCCGGTGGCGGTCTGGAACTGTGCGCGGTCGGTGTCGTGGCCTTCGTCGGTCCAGCCGGTCTTTCCGGGGAGGGCGCAACTCGCGGCGGGGGCAGCCGAGTTGACGCGTGCCGGTGCGGCTGGCGTCGGGGTGGCCGCCGTCGCGGGGGCGGCGAGGCAGGGGATGAGTGCGACGGCGGCGGCGAGGGGGCGCAGGCGGACGGGAAGGGCGGGCATGTCACTCCGATCGGGAGGGCCGTGGGCGGGCGGACGAGAGTGGGCCGGGGGGTGGGGGGACGAGAGTGGGCCGGGGCTACGCGCGGCCCGCGGCCATGTCCATGAGGCGGTCCAGGACGTGGCCCCCGGATGCCGAGACTCCGTCGTGCTCCCACTCATTGGTCACCCACACCCGGGTGGCGCCGACCGCGCTCGCGGTGCGCAGGGAGAGCCCGGCGTCGACGTACATGTCGTCGTGGTAGACGACCGCGGCGAGCGGAACCCGGTTGGCGGCGAGCCGCTCCGGGTCGTACAGCGGCGGCCAGTCGGCGCGTTCGGCCAGCAGGTCGGCGGCTTCCGCGAAGGGGCGCAGGCCCCTGGTCTCCCGGACCATCCAGGGGTACATCATCTCCCCGGTGAGCAGGAGAGGGTCCGCGTCCTCGGCGAACTCGGGGAAGTCGGCGAGCGCGCGCTCGGCCGCCCAGCCGGTCGGGCCGCGGACCCCCTGTGCGAACAGCGACTCCTGCATGACGACGAACAGCGGGTTGTCGGTGAAGCCGGTGAGGCCCATCACCTGGTGGAGGAAGGTGTCGGTCAACTCCCCGTGTGTATCCAGGGCTTCGTCGAGCAGCCAGTGGATCCGCTCGAAGCCGTCGCCCATGCCGAGGGCGAGGCCGAGGGTGCGCAGCCGGCGGGTGGTGAGCCGGTCGCCGTCGGGCAGGCGCACGTCGGTCGCGGCGAGCAGGTCCGCGATCTCGCGCAGGCGGGGCGCGTCGTCCGGGTAGCGGGCGTAGAAGCCGAGGACGCGGTCGCGCACCCGGGGATACGTGCGGGCGTACACGTCGCGGGCGGTGGCGTCGAGGCCGGGCAGGCCGCCGGTCACGTAACAGGCCCGCAGGCCCTCCGGCGCCCGGGACAGGTAGGTGAGCGTGATGAAGCCGCCGTAGCTCTGGCCGAGCGTCTCCCAGGGTTCGTCGCCGCACAGCTCCCGGCGGATCAGCTCCGCATCGGCGACGATCGCGTCGGCACGGAAGTGACCGAGGTACGCGGCGAGTTGGCGCGGGTCCGCGAAACGGGCGGCCGATCTGGCGGTGACCGGGGTGGAGCGGCCGGTGCCGCGCTGATCGAGGAGCAGCACCCGGTGCGTCTTGAGCGCCCGGCTGAGCCATCCCGGCGAACCGGCCGACGGGCGGGGCGACTTCCCGCCGGGTCCGCCCTGCAGATAGAGCAGCCAGGGCAGTCGCTCGCCCTCACGACCGGCACCGACGACCTCGCGGGCGAAGATCTGGATGGTCGGACCGTGCGGGACCGCGTGGTCCAGGGGGACGGTGAAGACGTGGTCGACGGTCGTGTGGGCGGGGTTCATGCGTCCCCTTCACGGGCCGGGAGCAGCGTGTACGTATGGCTGGAGGTGTAGAACTCCAGGGCCGCGCGGCCCTGTTCGCGGGGGCCGTGGCTGGAGGACTTGGCGCCGCCGAACGGCAGGTGGAAGTCGACGCCGCTGGACGGGGCGTTGAGGCGGATCATTCCGGTGTCGATCCGGTCCAGTCCGGCGAGCGCGGTGTCCAGGTCTCCGGTGTGCACCGAGGTGACCAGGCCGTACGGGACCGAGTTGGTGATCCGGACCGCCTGGGCGAGGTCGTCGGCGGGCAGCAGCGCGGCGACCGGGCCGAACACCTCTTCACGCAGCAGCCGGTGCCCCGCGGGCACCTGCTCCACCAAGGTCGGTGCCGCGTACCAGCCGGAGCGGTCGGGCACGACGCCTCCGGCCGGGGTGCGCAGGCCGTGCCAGGCGTCGGCGACCTGGTCGCGGGCGTGCTCGCTGATCAGCGGCCCGCACACGGTCGCCGGGTCGGCCGGGTCTCCCACCGGGGTGGCTCGCAGCGCCTCGGAGAGGGCCTCCCGCAACGGGTCGAGGGCGGCGCCGACCGCGATCACGCGGCTGGTGGCGGTGCACTTCTGGCCCGCGTACCCGGCGATCGCGGCGGCGATGTGGGTGGCGGCCTGCCCGATGTCGGCGTCCGGAAGGACGATCGCCGCGTTCAGGCCGCCCATCTCCGCCTGGACGGGGATGCCCCGCGCGGTGGCGGCCCGCGCGACCGCCTGGCCCACGGTGGTCGAGCCGGTGAAGGACACGATGTCGGCGGCGTGGATCAGCGCGTTGCCCTCGGTGGCACCGCCGGGCAGCACGGTGAACACCCCCTTGGGCAGCGCCTGTTGGACGATCTCCGCCAGGCGCTGGGCGCACGCCGTGGCTTCGGGGGCGGGCTTGAGTACGACGGCGTTGCCGGTCGCCAGGGCGGGAGCGGACTTCCAGCTCGGGATGGCGAAGGGGAAGTTCCAGGGTGTGACCAGCCCGGCCACCCCGTACGGGCGTCGGCGGGTCAGCAGCAGCCCCGCTCCCGTGGCGGGCTCGTGGACGGCGCCGGTCGGCTCGTACGGAGCCTGGGCGTAGTACCGCCAGATCGCGACGGTCCGGGCGACTTCGGCGCGCGCCTCGGTGAGCGGCTTGCCCACCTCGCGCACGGCGAGGGCCGCCAGTTCGTCGGCGGCCGCCTCGACGGCGGCGGCGACCGATCCGAGCGCCGCCGAGCGGGCGGCCGCCCCGCCGGACAGCCAGCCGGTCTGGGCGGCGCGGGCCCGCTCCACGGCGTCCACCGCGGCGAGCGCGCCGGGGGCCGGAATCCGGACGAGCACGTCCGTGGGGTCGGCCGGGTTGCGGGAGGTGAGGAGGGAGACGGCGGTGGTCATGGGAGGGGGCCTCCGGGGGGAAGGGGGAGGGGTCGGCCGGGGAACGGGTCAACGGTGGCCGGCGGCGGTGGCCTTCTCGGTGGCCTCGCGCACCCCGGCCTCGATCTCCCCGGCCAGCGGTAGGCGCGGCGGGCGCACGGGCCCGCCGCGGCGGCCGACGAGGTCCATCGACAGCTTGATGGACTGCACGAACTCGGTCTTGGAGTCCCAACGCAGCAGCGGGTGCAGGGACTTGTAGAGCGGCAGCGCGGTGTGAAGGTCACCGGCGACGGCCGCGTGGTAGAGCTCGGCGCAGGTGGCCGGGAAGGCGTTGGGATATCCGGCGATCCAGCCCACCGCCCCGGCCGTCGCGAGTTCGAGCAGGACGTCGTCGGCGCCGATCAACAGGTCGAGATCCGGGGCCAGTTCGCCGATCTCGTACCCTCTGCGCACATCGCCGCTGAACTCCTTGACGGCGACGATGCTGCCGTCCTGGTGCAGCCGGGCGAGGAGCGCGGGGGTGAGGTCGACCTTCGTGTCGATGGGGTTGTTGTACGCCACGACCGGCACTCCGGCCTTGGCGACCTCGGCGTAGTGGGCGCGGACCGCCGGGGCGTCGGCGCGGTAGGCGTTGGGCGGCAGCAGGAGGACCGAGCCGCAGCCCGCCTCGCCCGCCTGCTCGGCCCAGCGGCGCGACTCGGCGCTCCCGTAGGCCGCGACACCAGGCATCACCCGCGCGCCGTCGCCCGCCGCGTCGACGGCGACGCGGACCACTTGGGCACGCTCTTCGGCGGTGAGGGTCTGGTACTCGCCGAGCGAACCGTTGGGCACGACACCGTCGCAGCCGTTGTCGATCAGCCAACGGACGTGCTCGGCGTACGCGTCGTAGTCGACGGACAGGTCGTCGCGCAGGGGCAGCGCGGTGGCGACCATGATGCCGCGCCAGGGGCGGGTGACGTTCCAAGCGGTGGCGGTCATGTACGGAAGCCTCTCTATGGCATGTGACATTTTACTGGGTTTTGCCAGGCGCCCCGACTGGCGCCCGCAGGCCCACCCGGAGCCGGTGCGGCAGTTCCCGTGAGGGCATCAGTAATATTTCACATTGCACTAGACCTGCCAAGGGTCGACCCCAACTACCCCTTGCCGCCTAGGACTTGGTGACCCGAATCCGGGCCCATATGCCCGCATAGCGCAACAGACGGGGCCCGGCGCCGGGTTTGTGCCCCGGACGCCGAGCCCCATTTCAGCGAACTGCGTTACGCGATTCCCTGTTGTTACGCGATTCCCTGTTGATCAGTGACGGTCGTTCAGTCGCAGGAGGAACCGACGCCGTCGAACTGGGCACCTGGATTGCCCTCACCGTTGAGCGCATTGCCGAGCAGGCCGTTCAGGATCCCGACCTGGCCGAGGATGTCGACGTTCAGGTCGTGGCTCTTGCAGTAGGAGCCATGGCCGTGGTGGCCACCCCTGCCTTCTGCGCCTTGGGCGGTGGCGGTGCCGGTGGCTATGAAGCTCATGCTCCCGAGCATGGCGGCCGCGACAGCGGCCTTGTAGAGCTTGCGCATTGCTCCTCCTTAGGTCAGTGGAGCGCATCACCAAAAGATCCACTTTGCGCTCAATTTGGAGGCTAATCCGATATCTCCCGCAGCGCTCACCGAGGCTGCCATTCGGGTACCTGAGGCTCAATCAGCCGTGTGGAGACCTGCGACACCCCTCGCCACGAGCCCCCGGATACCGACCGCGTGAAGCATGCTGCAAGCCAAAGCCTGACAACTCGGAACCACCTACGTGAGGCATCCCTTCATGAGCCTGAGCATCCGCAACCAGATCGCCGGCACCGTCACCGCCGTCACCCCCGGCGAGGTCATGGCGACCGTCAGGGTCCGTCTCGACGGCGGCCAGGACATCACCGCCGCGATCACCCTGGAGGCCGTCAAGGAGCTCGGTCTCGCCGAGGGCTCCGCGGTCAAGACCCTGATCAAGTCCACCGAGGTCGCGCTGGCCACCGGTCCGGTGGCGGGCCTGTCCATCCGCAACCAGATCCCGGGCACGATCACGGACGTCGCCACGGGCGGCGCCATGGCCTCCGTCAAGCTCGACGTCCAGGGCGGCCGGCTCACCGCCGCCATCACCAAGGACGCCGTCGCCGACCTGAACCTGGCCGCCGGCACCTCCGTCGTCGCCCTGATCAAGTCGACCGAGATCTCCCTCGCCGCCGCCTGACCCCCGAACGCGACCCTCACCCGCCTCAGAGCCTGTGTCTGAACCCCGCCCGGGTCCGGACGGGGTTCAGACACAAGCTCTCAGAGCGGCCGGCCCACCCCCACGTTCCAGCGCCCCGCCCGGCCGCTCAGCTCCGTCGCCGTCAGCGGCGCGACGTCGATGCGCCAGAACGCCGACTCCGGCGCGCCCAGCGCCCGCAGCACCAGAGCCCGTACGATCTCGGGCTCCACCACCGCGAGCGTGCGACCGCCCTCGGCGAAGGCCCCGTCCAGCCAGGTCCCCGCCCGCGCGCACAACTCCCGTACGGATTCGCCGCCGTGCGGGGCCGAACCCGGGTCCGTCAGCCAGGCGCCCACCGCGTCCGGCTCGGCCTCGCTCACCTCGGCCAGGGCTCGGCCCCGCCAGCGGCCCACGTCCAGACCGGCCAGCTCCGCAACGACACGGGGCTCCCCGCCGAACGCCTCCGCCGTCTCCCGACAGCGAACGGTCGGCGAGGTCAGCGACCGGTCCGCGGCGGGCAGGCCGGCCGCCGCCGACCTCGCCCGGGCAAGACCCGACGCCTCCAGCGGACCGCCGTCCTCGAAACGCGCCTCCCGCAGCGCCCTGCTGAACGCAGGCGAGATCAACATCACCCGGGTGGTCATCGCACTCCTCGACAAGCCGACAGCATTCAGCGGTAATCCGGCACAAACAGCCTGTTATCAGGGGCGTTCGGCCGGTCCGCGCGCCCCCGCCCCCGCCGTGCGCCCTTGGCCGGTTCTCCGCTTCGCGCTACCGTCTCGTCGTTGATGACGACGGCAGGACGGAAGCCGGTGAGAATCCGGCACGGTCGCGCCACTGTATGCCCAGCACCATCCACCTCCCTCGGGAGTGGGGAACGCCGAGCAAGTCAGACCCGTAGCCGTCGTCGTGTGCACCACCAAGATGGGACGCGAGTTCCCCCAGGAGGTTCTGCCATGGCGCAGTCCGTAGCCCAGCCGACCAGCATGCCCACCGCCGTACCCGCAAAGCTGCCGATCGGCGCGATCGCCCCCTGGGCGGCCTTCTTCGGCATCCTGATGCTGGTCCTGCTCTACTTCATCGGCGCCGAACAGGGCGCCACCTCTCTCCTCTCCGGCGAGAACGTGCACGAATGGGTGCACGACGGCCGTCACCTGCTCGGCTTCCCCTGCCACTGACCGGCAGCGGACCCGACCTCATGAATTCCGCAACCGTACGGGGCCTCCTCGTGCGCGGCATGCTCGCCGGCCTGGCCGCCGGGCTGCTCGCGCTCGCCGTCGCGTACTTCCTCGGCGAGCCGCGGGTGGACGCGGCCATCGCCTACGAGGACGCCCACACCCACGAACACGGCATGGAAGCCGTCAGCCGCACGATGCAGTCCACCGGCGGCCTGGCCACCGGCGTGCTCGTCTACGGTGTCGCCTTCGGCGGCATCGCGGCGCTCGCCTTCTGCTTCGCGCTCGGCAGGATCGGCCGCTTCGGCCCGCGGGCGACGGCGCTGCTGCTGTCGTCGGCCGCACTGATCGCGGTCTACGTGGTGCCGTTCCTGAAGTACCCGGCGAACCCGCCGTCCGTCGGCGAACCCGACACCATCGGCAAACGCACCCTGCTGTACTTCCTGATGATGGCGCTCGGCGTGCTGCTGTCCATCGCCACCGTGATCCTCGGCAAGCGCCTCGCGCCGCGCCTGGGGAACTGGAACGCCACCATCGCCGCCGGCGCGTTCTTCGCGCTGGTCATCGGCTTGGCCTACGCCTTCCTTCCGGCCGTCAACGAGGTCCCCAAGGACTTCTCCGCCACGCTGCTCTGGCAGTTCCGCCTCGCGGCGCTCGCCATCCAGCTCACCCTGTGGACCACCTTCGGGCTGGTCTTCGGCCACCTGGCGGACCGGGTCCTCGCACCCCGCCCGGCAGCCGCCGACACCAACGCGGTCAAGCACACAACTCCCGTACCGCACTAGGCAGTTGAGCGATTCGGCAGCCGAGCTGTCGAGCTGTGAGAAGGGCCCGCCGGGAAGTATCCGGCGGGCCCTTCCGCATGTGCCGCGGGCGCCGGCGGCCCGGGGGTTCAGACGCAGGCTCTCAGAGCCTGTGTCTGAACCCCGTCCGGATCAGGCCGGGGCGTCTGGTGCGTGCGATCGCAAGGCGCCGGAGCGTCCTCGATGGGGGTACCCCCTGG
>NZ_JBSFIE010000041.1:0-63831 GCF_053597395.1 Streptomyces sp. NPDC001415 | reverse complement strand
CCCGCGCTACCAACTCGAGCGCACCCTCCGCACGGAGCTGTCCCGCAGCGGGGGGGGGGGGGCGCCGGGGGGGGCGGGCCCCCCCCGGGCCCCCCCCCCCCCCCCCCCACCCCCCTCCTTGCCAGGGTCAGACGCCCGCGTACGAGTGCTTGCCGTTCACGAAGATGTTCACGCCGTAGTAGTTGAACAGCCAGCACCCGAACGCGATCAGCGCGAGCGTCGCGGCCTTGCGGCCCTTCCAGCCGGCCGTGGCGCGGGCGTGCAGGTAGCAGGCGTACGCGACCCACGTGATGAAGGACCAGACCTCCTTGGGGTCCCAGCCCCAGTAGCGGCCCCAGGCGTCGCCCGCCCAGATCGCGCCCGCGATGATCGTGAACGTCCACAGCGGGAAGACGGCCGCGTTCACGCGGTAGGAGAACTTGTCGAGCGAGGACGCGGCCGGCAGACGCTCCATGACGGAGGTCGCGAAGTTGCCCGGCTTGCCGCCTTCCGCGAGCTTCGCCTCGTACCGGTCGCGGAAGAGGTACAGGATCGTGGCGACCGCACCGACGTAGAACGACGCGCCGCAGAAGATCGCGGTGGAGACGTGGATCCACAGCCAGTACGAGTGCAGCGCCGGGACCAGCTGGTCGCTTGCGGTGTAGAGCACGGTGACCGCGAGGCCGAGGTCGAGCAGGACCGTGGTGACCAGCGGAAGGCCGAGCCAGCCGACGTTCTTCTTCAGGGCCAGCAGGCCGAGGTACACGCCGACCGCGACCGTGGAGAAGGTCAGGTTGAACTCGTACATGTTGCCCCACGGCGCCCGCTGCACGGACAGCGCGCGGGTCAGCACACCGGCGAACTCGATGAGGAAGCCGAGCACCGTCAGGGAGACGGCGATGCGGCCGTAGAGGTCGCCCTTCTCGTCACCGCCGGAGGCGCCGGGGCCGTCCGGGACGTCGCGGGTGCCGCTCGTGGAACGCGTAACGACCTTGGGGCGCTCCAGGACGGCGGTGCCGCCGTTCTTGGTGGCGACCTCGACCTTGACGGTGCCCGCGCCCTTGGCCTCCTGCGCGGCGCCGGTCAGCGCGGCCGCCGTGCGGGCGACCTTGCTGCGGCTGCCGAAGAGCCACTCGGCCATGTGCGCGAAGAAGGCCAGCAGGTACACGGCCATCGACGAATAGATCAGGTAGTTGCTGGTGTGCGCCAGGCTCTCATTGGTGGTGGCGGCGAGATTCACTTCTCAGCCCCTTCGGCAGGAACAACTGAGGATTCGGGTTGGGGATCCGGCGCGGTCGGCGCCTGCGGGATGAGCGTGACCGCGAGATCGGCCAGCTCCTCGGGAAGCTTCGCGGACTCGCTGCGGCCGAGCCCGGCCATCTCGACGACGGTCACTCCGTCGTCGCCCTTGACGGCCCGGACCCAGACCCGGCGCCGCTGGATGAACAGCGAGCCGGCGAGGCCGGCGATGGCCCCGATCGCGCCGGTGAGGGCGAGACCGTTGGCCGGCTGGTGGGAGATCTGGAAGCTCGCCCACTGCTTGATGGGGCCCTTGTCGAAGGTGATCGACCCGGCGCCGTCGGGCAGTTGAAGGCTCTCGCCCGGCAGCAGCAGCTTCTTCAGGATGTTGCCCTGAGCGTCCTTGAAGGGCTTGATGGAACGGCTGCTGGTGTCCAGCTGGTACACGTTCTTCGGCAGGCCCGCGTTGAGGCCGAGGTCGCCGTGGTAGGCGCCGATGTTGAGCACCGGGAAGTCGGGCGCGGGGAACTTGGAGAACATCTGGGTCGCGCCCGTGCCCTTGCCGCCGAACGTCGGTACGAAGAACGCGGCGAAACCGAGCTGGTCCTTGTTGCCCTTGGCGTCGCGGTAGCCGTCGAGCACCTTGATGGCGCCGCTGGACGTGAGGTTGTTGTCCATCGGCAGCAGCGGCACCGAACCCTGGAAGACGACCTTGCCCTGACCGTCCTTGACGGTGACCGTCGGCGCGTAGCCGTGCGAGAGCAGGTAGACCTTGGAACCGTCGACGACGAGCGGCTTGTTGACCTCGACGGTCTTCTGCTGCGGCTTGCCGTCGGCGCCCTCGGAGTAGGTGAGGTGCGCCTTGAACTCGCGGGCCGTGCCCAGCTCCGGCCCGTTGCGCTCGTACGACGCGTCGAACCGGTCCAGGGTGAAGCTGAACGGCGCCAGGTCCTCGGTGTCGAACATCGAGCCCGACTTGAAGTCGTCGTACTGGGTGAGCGTGTTGGAGAACCCGTCGCCCTGGACGATCAGCTTGCCGCCCTCGGACTTGAAGAGCTGGCCGGTGGCGAACGCCACCAGGATCACGATCAGCGAGACGTGGAAGATCAGGTTGCCGGCCTCGCGCAGATAGCCCTTCTCGGCGGCGACGGCGTCCCCGCTGATCCGGGAGCGGAAGCGGCGCTTCTTGAGCATGGCGAGCGCGGCCTCGCGGACCTGCTCGGGATCGGCGTCGGTGCGCCATGTCGTGTACGCGGGCAGCCGGGTCAGGCGGCCGGGCGCGGCCGGGGGCAGGCCGCGCAGCTGGCCGACGAACTGCCAGGTGCGCGGCACGATGCAGCCGATGAGCGAGACGAACAGCAGGATGTAGATCGCGGAGAACCACACCGAGCTGTAGACGTGGAACAGGCCGAGCTTCTCGTAGATCGGCGAGATGGTGTCGTGCCGCTGCTGGAAATCGGCGACCTTCATCTCGTCCACGCTGGTCTGCGGGATCAGCGAGCCGGGGATCGCGCCGAGCGAGAGCAGGAAGAGCAGGATCAGCGCGACCCGCATCGAGGTCAGCTGCCGCCAGAACCAGCGGATCCAGCCGAGGACGCCGATGCCGACCGGGCCGTTGGACCGTTCCTCGGTGGGGGCGGTCGACAGCTGCGCCCCGGCCGCGCCGAAGTCCGGCTCGGGAGCCGATCCGGTCTTGCTCATGTCGGCCTTGCCCATGTCGGCCTTGCTCATCTCGGTCTTGCTCATGTCCGTCTCGCTCATGCGTCAGACACCCACCTGGAAGCCTTGGGACCAGCCCTGTACCTGCTGGACGAGCTCTGCCCAAGCCCCGGTCAGCAGCAGCACACCGGTCACGATCATCATGCCGCCGCCGATCCGCATCACCCACGCGTAATGCTTCTTGACCCAGCCGAAGGCGCCGAGCGCCTTGCGGAAGGCGACCGCCGCGAGCACGAACGGCAGCCCGAGGCCGAGACAGTACGCGACGGTCAGTATCGCCCCGCGGCCGGCGCTCGCCTGGTCCATGGCCAGCGCGTTCACCGAGGTGAGCGTCGGACCCAGGCACGGCGTCCAGCCGATGCCGAAGAGCGCGCCGAGCAGCGGCGCTCCCGCAAGACCCGTCACCGGCCGTTTGTGGACGCGGAATTCGCGCTGCGTCATCCACGGCATGAGGCCCATGAAGAAGACGCCCATCAGGATCATCAGGACGCCGAGGACCTTGGAGAGCGTGTCCCCGTACTCCTGGAGGTTCCTGCCGAAATAGCCGAACAGGGCGCCGCCGGAGACGAAGACGGCGGTGAAGCCGAGCACGAACAGGCTCGCGCCCGCCACCATGCGGCCGCGCCGCGCCTCGGCCAGATCGGTACCGGTGACTCCGGTGACGTATGAGAGATAGCCGGGGACCAGCGGCAGTACGCAGGGCGAGAAGAACGAGACGAGGCCGCCGAGTACGGCGACCGGCAGGGCCACCAGAAGGGCCCCGCTGAAGACCGTCTCATTCATTCCGCCGACGGCGGCCAGTGCCATCACGCGATCACTTCTCCGCGATCAGCGGGTCGATCATCTGGTGCAGCTTTGTGTCGTCGAGGGCCATGAGGGCGCGTGCGGCGATCTTTCCGTTCCGGTCGAGAACAATCGTCGACGGAATGGCCTGCGGATTCAGACTGCCCTTCGGGAAACGCAGAATGAGCTTGCCGATCGGGTCGTACAGGCTCGAATAGTCGACCCCGAATTCCTTCTCGAACTGCTGCGCCGGGCCCTTGTCGGTGTCGCGCGTATTGATACCGACGAACTCGACGCCCTGGGCCTTCGTCTCCTTGGAGACCTTGGCCAGATACGGCGCCTCGGCGCGGCAGGGCGCACACCACGAGCCCCACACATTCAGCACGACGATCTTGCCCTTGAGGGAGGCGACGTCGAGTTGCTTGCCGTCGACGGTCTCACCGGACAGCTCCGGGGCGTTCTGGCGGTCGCCCTTGGCGACGGTGGCGATGCCGCCGGTACCGGTGACGAACTTGGTGTCACCGGAACCACCGGACGTACCACCGGAACCGCAGGCCGTCAGGGTCAGCGCACCGGCGGCCGCGGCAGCCGCGGCCAGCGTCAGGGTGCGACGGCGTCGGAAGGCAGGACTCACGGACATGTGAAAAGTTTCGCATGGCGGTTTCGGGGATCTTCCGCGCCCCCCTGAGTGCCCGTAAAGCCCCTTGTCAGGAAGGCCTAAACGGTCTTCATGAACGCGTTCCAGCCACCGGCGGGGGCCTGCCCCACGCCCAGCGTACGAAGCTTGGCGAGCACCTTCGGGTCCTGTACGTCGAGCCAGTCGACGTACTGCTTGAAGGAGACGAGCCTCACATCCTTCTTCTCGTCCCGCCGCGCCACGATGCCCTTGAACGCCTCCTCGACGGCGTCCATGTAGATGCCGCCGTTCCACTCCTCGAAGTGGTTTCCGATGTAGAAGGGCGCGCGATTGGTGTCGTAGGCACGCTTGAATCCGGCGAGATACGCCTCGGTGGCCTGCTTGCGCCAGCCGGGATAGTTGGCCGGCGGCGCCTTGGTCGAATTCTGCGACTGGTTGGCGAGGATGTTGTAATCCATCGACAGGACCTGGAACGAATGCCCGGGGAAGGGTATTTGCTGGAGCGGCAGGTCCCACAGGCCGTGCCGCTTGACCGGCCACACCTGGGTGCCGCCGGGCGAGGAGGCGTCGTAGCGCCAGCCCAGCTTCTGCGCGGTGGGCAGCAGGTTGTCCTGGCCGAGCAGGCAGGGCGTGCGGCCGCCGGCGAGCTCGCGCTTGTAGTCGAACGGCAGCGGGTCCTCGTCCGTCCAACCGGTGTTGGTCTTCCACTTGGTGACGAAGTCGATGGCCTGGTCTATCTCGCTCTGCCACTGGGCCGCGGTCCAGTGCTCGACGGTGCCGCGTCCGGAGCAGAAGTGGCCGTTGAAGTGGGTGCCTATCTCATGGCCGTCGGTCCACGCCTGGCGGACGTACTTCAGCGTCTCCTTGATGTGCGGATCGGAGAGGTAGCCGATGTCCGAGGCGCCTACGGGGTTGTTCGGCGGCTGGTAGAGCCGCTTCTTGGCCTCGGGCAGCAGGTAGAGGCCGGAGAGGAAGAACGTCATGCCCGCGCCGTGGTCCTTGGCGAGCTGGAGGAAGCGCGGGAAGAGGCCGTTGCCGACCTCGCCGGCACCGTCCCAGGAGAAGATCACGAACTGGGGCGGGGTCTGGCCGGGTTCGAGCGGGACGGGCTTGTCGGGCTGGTGCGGCTGCTTGCCGGTGTCCGAAGTGGAACCGTCGCCTATCAGTTTCGCGTCGGCCTTCTTGGCGGCCGCGTCGTCGCCGCCCTTACCGCCCGATCCGCTACCGCCCGAGGTTCCGCAGCCGGAGAGGCCGGCGGCCGCGGCAGCCCCCAGACCCAGTCCCAGCATGCCCCTTCGGCTGAAGTTCCGGCCGATCTCCCGCATAAGCCCGTCCGTTCCCATCGCGTCGCACCATCGTCTCGTCGTCCTGGAAGCCCACGTACGTCACCGCAGTTGGGCAATCTGTGAGATGCCGGGTGAAACAGGGATGGTTCCACGCAGCTCGCACAAATCTTCTTAAACCGTACGAGATGGAGGGTGCGGGGTGGAGGGGTGGGGGGTGGGCGGGCGGCGCTGGCGGGCTGGCTGGGGTTCGGGTTGGCGGCGCGGACGGGCTGGTTGCAGGCGGGCGGGTTGGCGGCGGGCCGGCCGGGATTCGAGTGGGCGACGCGGGCCGGCTGGCCGGGGGCATCCGGCCAGCCGGAGGCGTCAGGCGCCGAAGGCCTTCGACTTGCCCTTGACCGGCTTGGCGCCGGCCAGCAGATGCGCCGGTACGAGATCGCGGGCGGGCTCGCTGTAGCCCACGGACACGATCCGGTCACCCTGATAGGTGAAGCTGGTCAGCGAGGCCAGCGTGCACTGCCGCTTGCGCGGGTCGTGCCAAAGCCGCCGCTTCTCGACGAAGCTGCGCACGATCCAGATCGGCAGCTGGTGGCTGACGCACACCGCCTCGTGACCCCGGGCCGCGTCGCGCGCCGCGTCCAGCGCCCCCATCATCCGCACGACCTGCTCGACGTAAGGCTCGCCCCAGGACGGGCGGAACGGGTTCGTCAGGTGCTTCCAGTTGGCGGGCTTGCGCAGCGCACCGTCGCCGACCCCGAAGGTCTTGCCCTCGAAGACGTTGCCCGCCTCGATGAGCCGGGGGTCGGTGGCGAGGTCCAGGCCGTGCACCTTGGCGATCGGGCTCGCCGTCTCCTGGGCGCGCTCCAGCGGGGAGGCGACGACATGGGTGATGTCGCGGCCCGCCAGGTGCTCGGCGACCCGGTCGGCCATCTGCCGGCCGAGCTCGGAGAGGTGGTAGCCGGAACGCCGTCCGTAGAGCACCCCGTCCGGGTTGTGCACCTCGCCGTGGCGCATCAGGTGCACGACGGTGAGGTCGCTGTTGCCGGTCTCACTCTTGGCGGTATCGCTCTTGCCGGTCTCGCTCATGCGGTGGCCTCCGCTGCGGCACGGGCCGCGGCCGGCAGCGCGGCCGCGATGCGCTCGATCGCGCGCTCGTCGTGGGCGGTCGACACGAACCAGGACTCGAACGCCGAAGGCGGCAGGTAGACGCCCTGCGACAGCATCGAGTGGAAGAACCCGTTGAAGCGGAAGGCTTCCTGCTTCTTCGCGTCGTCGTAGTTGCGGACCTCGTCGGCCGTGAAGAAGACGGAGAACATGTTGCTCGCCGTCTGCAGCCGGTGGGCCACGCCCTCCTTGCTGAGCGCGCCGGTCACGAGCGCCTGGATCTCCCGGGAGACGGCGTCGACCTTGGCGTACGCCGCGTCGTCGAGCAGCCGCAGCTGGGCGAGGCCGGCGGCGGTGGCGATCGGGTTCCCGGAGAGGGTGCCCGCCTGGTAGACGGGGCCCGCCGGGGCGAGGTGGCCCATGACGTCGGCGCGGCCGCCGAACGCCGCGGCCGGGAAGCCGCCGCCCATGACCTTGCCGAACGTCATGAGGTCCGGTACGACGCCGTCGACGCCGAACCAACCCGCCTTGGACGTACGGAACCCGGTCATCACCTCGTCCGAGATGTACAGCGCGCCGTTCTTCGCGCAGGCCGCCTTCAGCCCCGCGTTGAAGCCGTCCGCCGGCGGGACGACGCCCATGTTGCCGGGCGAGGCCTCGGTGATCACGCAGGCGATCTCGCCCGGGTTGGCGTGGAACGCCGCGTGCACCGCGTCCAGATCGTTGTACGGCAGCACGATCGTGTCGCCGGCCTGCGCGCCGGTCACGCCGGGGGTGTCGGGGAGGCCGAACGTGGCGACCCCGGAACCGGCGGCGGCCAGCAGCGCGTCCACATGGCCGTGGTAGCAGCCCGCGAACTTGATGACCTTGGCACGGCCGGTGAAGCCGCGCGCCAGGCGGATCGCGGACATGGTCGCCTCGGTACCGGAGGACACCAGGCGGACCTGCTCGACCGGCTCGACCCGGGCCACGATCTCCTCGGCGAGCGCGACCTCGCCCTCGCCGGGCGTGCCGAAGGAGGTGCCGCGGGCGACGGCCTCCTGCACGGCGGCGATGACCTCGGGGTGCGCGTGCCCGAGGATCATCGGGCCCCACGAGCACACCAGGTCGACGTACTCGCGGCCGTCGGCGTCGGTCAGGTAGGGACCCGTACCGGACACCATGAACCGGGGCGTACCGCCCACGGCCCGGAAGGCGCGGACGGGGGAGTTCACACCGCCGGGCGTCACGGCGGACGCGCGGTCGAAGAGGTTCTGCGAAACTGGGGCGTCGTATTCGTACGGATAGCTCACACCAGCCATGGTGGCAGAGGCCCGGACGTTCTTGCGGACTGGTGTTTCACCGCACCCGCGCGGGGGAGGTCAATGACACGATGATCCGCAGATGATCGAGTTGCATGGGCGGATGATCGGGTTGCGCGGTGGGGGTCGCGCCATCTACAAAGCAGTCGGGCTACAAGCAGTCGGGTGAAGGATATGCATCGCGGTGGCGGACTGGGCGAAGGGACCGATGACCGGGGTCCCGAGCGCGCCCACCGTCGGGGACGGCACCGGCGACGCGACGCCCAGGACCGGATCGACCGGGTCGGGGACGGCGCAGGGGCGGGGAACGGAAGTGGCCGGGTGGGGGTGACCTACAAGTACTTCGGCGCCCCGGACGGCGCGACCGCTGCCCGGGTGCCCGTGACCATGCGCCCCGAGGAGCTCGGCGGTGACGAGCTGGGCATGGGCGGCATGTTCACCAAGATCAAGCCGGAGACGATGGCCGCGATGGTCCTCACCGGCATCCAGGGCATACCGCTGCACAAGGTCCCGCCCCTGGAACTGGTCGTCCTGCACCCCGACTACGCGGTGGTGAAGCTCCCCATGACGGTGGTCGACCCGCTGCGCGGTGTCGGCGAGGAGACGGTCGGCGCCGCCGCCTTCATCTGGTCCACGGTCCCGGACCGCGGCGGCCCGCGCGACGCCTTCAACGTCTATCAACTGCTGCACGAGTGGCAGGACTTCTCGCACCGGCTGCATGAGGCTGGGCATCAGCCGTATTGCTTGGTGTGGCCCTGAGCACCTGGCCCGAGGGCCGGCCCGTTTAGGCCACTGGCCGAGAGCCTGTGCCCGAACTCCGACCGCCGCAGACCCGGGCGGGGTTCAGCCCCGGGCTCTGAGGCTCGGGCGGGCCGGGCCCGCGGCTCCGCGGGGCCGGGCCGCCACGAAGCGGCGGGGAACCCAGCCTGGCAGGCCGCGGACTTATGGCGGAGGCGGCAGGGCGAGAGGCTTTCGCAGCATGAGGCGACCTTCGCAGCATGGGGCGATCAGCTTGGACCTTCATCCATTCGGCCTTGCAGCTGCGACGTATGTTCCGCTGGATCCTTTGTATATGCGGCGTGAAGCCGCCTATCTTGTCGCACATGCAGTCCTACACCATCGGCCAGGCAGCGCGCCTGCTCGGCGTCAGCCCCGACACCGTGCGCCGCTGGGCCGACGGCGGCCGCGTCACGACCCATCGTGACGAAGGCGGCCGCCGACTCATCGACGGGCGGGATCTGGCCGCCTTCTCCATCGAAGTCGGCCAGTCCTCCACCAGCGAGGAAGAGGTGCCCCACACCTCTGTCCGCAACGCGTTCCCCGGCATCGTCACCGCCGTCAAGCTCGGTGATGTCGCCGCCCAGGTCGAGATCCAGGCCGGTCCGCACCGGCTGGTCTCCCTCCTGACCCGGGAGGCCGTCGAAGAGCTGGGCCTTGAGGTGGGTATGCAGGCCACCGCGCGGGTGAAGTCCACCAGCGTGCACATCGACCGCACCTAGGTCGACAACAGCCCACTCACGAACGTCCCTGCGGCGTCGCCCTTCCCCGCCCCTCGACGGACGTCCGACAACTCGACGGACATCCGGCCACAGGACATCCGGCAGTCGGACATCCACCGTGGACATCAAGACCGAGGGCATCAAGCAGGGGAAGCCCTCATCCCCCGGCGCGGCTCGACAAAACATCCGAAGGAGCACCGCCCCATGTCCGTCATGGCTCTCAGCACCAAGCGCCGCCGCGCCGCCGCGGCCGTCGCCTCCGCCGCCCTGCTCATCCCGCTGGCCGCCGCGTGCGGCAGCGGCAAGGGCAGCGGCGGCGACAAGACCGCCACGCCGTCCGGGAGTTCCGGCTCCGTGCCGGCGGCGCAGCTGACCGTCCTCGCGGCGGCTTCGCTCACCGACGTCTTCAAGGCGGCGGGCGCGGCCTACGAGAAGGAGCACCCGGGCACCCACGTGAAGTTCTCCTTCGCCGGTTCGCAGGAGCTCGCCGCCCAGGTGAAGCAGGGCGCCCCCGCCGACGCCCTGGTGACCGCCGACACCAAGACCATGGACAGCCTGAAGGCCGACGTGAACGACTCGTCGATCATCGCCAAGAACCGTCTCGTCATCGCGACGGGCAAGGGCAACCCGAAGAAGGTCGCCGGCCTCAAGAGCCTCTCCGACACCAGCCTGAAGGTCGTCCTCGCGGCCCCCGAGGTGCCGGTCGGCCGCTACAGCAAGCAGGTTCTCGACGCTCAGAAGATCACGGTCAAGCCGGTCTCCCAGGAGCCGAACGTCCGCGCCGTGCTCAGCAAGGTCGAGCTGGGTGAGGCCGACGCGGGCATCGTCTACAAGACCGACGCCGCCTCCGCGAAGGGCAAGGTCGACACCGTCGACGTCCCGGACGCGCAGAACGCCGTCGCCAAGTACCCGGCCGCCACCCTCAAGGCCTCGAAGAACGCCGACGCCTCGGCCGCGTTCGTGAAGTGGCTGTCCTCCCCCGAGGCGCAGAAGATCCTCCAGGACGCCGGCTTCCAGCACCCGTAACCACCGGACCTCCCTCGTCCAAAACCGCTCCAACTCCCTTGCGGGGTCTGCCCGTTCGCGCCGGGCGGGCAGACCCCACACCCTCAGGACACCGGGGACCCCCATGAGTCGCAGCCGCTCCCGCACCCGCCGACGCCCACCCGCCGCGCTGGCCCTGCCCGCGCTGCTCGCCATCGCGTTCCTGCTGATGCCGCTCCTCGGCATCCTGGCCCGCACCTCCTGGGGCGACATCGGCACGCACCTGACCGGCCCCGATGTCACCGAAGCCCTGCGACTTTCGCTGGTCGTCTCGTTCTGGGCGCTCGGCCTCTCCCTCCTGCTCGGTGTGCCCCTGGCCTGGCTGCTCGCCCGCGTCGACTTCCCCGGCAAGGCCCTGGTGCGCTCTCTCGTCCTGCTGCCCATGGTGCTGCCGCCCACCGTCGGCGGCGTCGCCCTGCTGCTCGGCTTCGGGCGGCGCGGACTGCTCGGCCCCTGGCTGGAGGGCACCTTCGGGATCACCCTCCCCTTCCACACCTCCGGCGCCGTCGTCGCCGCCACCTTCGTCGCGATGCCGTTCCTGGTCATCAGCCTGGAGGGCGCGCTCGGTGGACTGCGGCCCCGCTACGAGGAGACCGCCGCCTCGCTCGGCGCCTCCCCGTTCCGCGTCTTCCTCACCGTGACCCTGCCCATGGTCGCGCCGGGCCTCGCCGCCGGCGCGGCACTCACCTGGGCCCGCGCGCTCGGCGAGTTCGGCGCGACAATCACCTTCGCCGGCAACCTCCCCGGCACCACCCAGACCCTGCCGCTCCAGGTCTACCTCCTCCTCCAGGACTCCCCCGAGGCCGCGACCTCGGTCTCCCTGCTCCTGCTCGCCATCGCCATGGCGGTACTCGTGGCGCTGCGCGGCCGCTGGACCGGCTCCGCCTCGGTACGGGGCGGCTCGCCCGCCACCGCCGTACTTGCGGACACCACCGCGCTGGATTCCGGCCCGGAGCAGGCGGGCTCGACCGACTCCGACTCCGTGCGCCCGGGAGAAACCGGCTCCCCGCAAGGCAAACCGGAAGGCGCCGGGCGCGCCCCGCATCCCGTCGAACCCTTCAACCCGGCTGAATCCACACCGAGTTGGCCGCTTCACGCCGAAGTGACCGGCTTCAATGAGCTGACGCTGGAAGCGAACCCCGGCACCACCATCGCCGTCGTCGGCGAGAACGGGGCCGGCAAGACCACCCTGCTGCGGGCCCTGCTCGGCCTCACCCCGCGCGCCCACGCCGAACTGCGCCTCGGCGACCTCGATGTCACCGCCCTGCCTCCCCATAAGCGCGGGGTGGCCTGGGTGCCCCAGGACGGTGCGCTGTTCCCGCATCTCACGGCGCTCGCCAACACGGCGTACGGGCTGCGCGCCCAGGGCGTCACCCGCGGCGAGGCTCGCGCCGCCGCCCAGCGCTGGCTGGACCGGCTCGGCGTCGGCCACCTCGCCCACCGCAAGCCCGCCCAGCTCTCCGGCGGCCAGGCCCAGCGCGTCGCCCTGGCCAGGGCGCTCGCCGCGCGTCCCCGGCTGCTGCTCCTGGACGAGCCGCTCGCGGCCCTCGACCAGACCACCCGGGCCCACGTCCGCCACACCCTGCGCACCCACCTGGCCGGGTTCGCCGGGGTCTGCCTGCTCGTCACCCACGACCCGGTCGAGGCGGTCTCCCTGGCTGACCGCGTCCTCGTACTCGATGCCGGACGCACCCTCCAGGACGCGCCGCCCACAGAGGTCGCCCGGAATCCGCGCTCCCCGTGGGTGGCTCGAATGCTGGGCCGCAACGCGTGGGCCGGGGAAGCGAGCGGCGACGGCCTCGTACTGACCGGCGGCGGGCGGATCGTCGCGGCCGAGCAACTGCGCGAGGGCAGCCGGGCATTGGCGATCATCGCGCCGGAGTCGGTGTCCGTGCACCGCAAGCGTCCCGACGGCAGCCCCCGCAATGTCTGGCCCGGCACCGTGCGGGAGATCACGGCGAGCGGGAGCAGGCTGCGGGTGCTCATCGGGTCCGCCGAGTCGCCCGACCTGGTCGCGGAGGTCACCCCTCAGGCGGCCGCCGAGCTGGACCTGGTGGAGGGCGCGGCCGTGTGGTCGAGCGTGAAGGCAACCGAGGTGACCCTCGTATCCCTGTGAGTCGGCGCCCCTAGACTGGCTGCCCGGGGCGACAGGAACGGCCACCACACCCAGGAGACGGGAGACGACGGTGACGACGGCGAACAGCACCGACCCGTCCGCCGAGGTGCTCGGCGAGGCAGCGGGCGTCTTCGGACTCCTTGCCTCGCCCGCGCGGCTGCACATCATGTGGACGCTGAGCCACGGCGAGTCCGATGTGTCGGGGCTGGCCGAGAGGGTCGGCGGTGCGCTGCCGGCCGTCAGTCAGCATCTGGCGAAGCTGAAACTCGCGGGGCTCGTCCGGTCCCGGCGGGAGGGTCGCCGGGTCGTCTATCTCGTCGACGATCCCGATGTGGCTCAGATGGTGCGCTGGCTGGTCGCCCGGCTGGGCGGGGGCGTAAAGCTGCCGGGACCGTCGGGACTCGTCCGTGACCTCGGCGCCTGAGCGGATCTCTTCTCTGCAGTTGTCAAAGAGCACTCCTCTGCAGCTGCTGCGTTCCCTCGGCTCCGGCCCACGGGGGCTGGTGGAGTCAGAAGCCGAGAAACGACTCACGCGGTATGGGGAAAACGTCCTTCCGGCGCGCCGAGTTCCCTCCCTCCCGATTATTTTCCTCCGCAGCCTGCGCGACCCGTTCACGGCCGTCCTCGCCTGCCTGGCACTGGTTTCGGCGGCCGTGGCCGCCTGGGCCACCGCCGGGGTCATCGCCGTGCTCGTGGTGGTGAGTTGTGCGCTGCGGGCGGCCGGCGAGCACCGCGCCGACCGGTCGGCGGCCGGGCTGCGGGAGCTGGTGGCGAGCACCGCGACAGTGCTGCGCAGAGCGGACGAGGACGCGGCGCCGGTCTCGCGCGAGGTGCCCGTGGACCAGGTGGTGCCGGGCGACGTGGTGCGCCTGGCGTCCGGCGACCTCGTACCGGCGGATCTGCGGCTGTTGCGGTCCACCGGCCTGACGATGCATCAGGCGGCGCTGACCGGGGAGTCCGCGCCGGTCCCCAAGCACCCGGTGGACGAGCCGTTCGCGCAGGTGCGGGCGGGCGCCATCGGCGCCCAGGACTTCGACCGTCCCGAAGTCTGCTTCCAGGGCAGCAGTGTCGCCTCCGGCAGCGGCACCGGTGTGGTGGTCGCCACCGGCGCCGACACCCGGCTCGCGAGGGCCGACAGGCTGCCGGGCAACGACCGGCGCACGACCGCCTTCGACCGGTCGGTGTACGGCATCTCCTGGATCCTGATCCGCTTCATGCTGCTCACCCCGCCGCTGGTCCTGATGGCCAATGCCGCGCTCCGCGGCCGCGGCCTGGAGACGCTGCCGTTCGCGGTGGCGGTCGCGGTCGGGCTCACGCCTGAAATGCTGCCGGTCATCGTGACGACCACCCTCGCCCGGGGCGCCTCCGCGCTTGCTCGCACCCACCAGGTGATCGTCAAGCGCCTGCCCGCGCTGCACGACCTGGGCGCCGTCGACGTCGTCTGCCTGGACAAGACGGGCACCCTGACCCAGGACCGGCCCGTCCTGGACTGCGCGCTCGACGCGTCCGGCACCCCCGACGACTCGGTGCTGCACTGGGCCGCCGTCAACAGCCTGTGGACGTTGCAGCTCGCCGAACTGCCCAGCGCCGACGCCCTCGACGAGGCCCTCCTCAACGCCGCCGAGGAACGCTTCCCCGAGGGCCTGGACGCCCTGGAGTACGACGCCGTCACCGCCCTCCCCTTCGACCCGGTACGCCGCCTGTCCACCGCCGTGGTCAACACACCGCACCGGCTCGGCCACCACACCCTGGTGGTCAAGGGCGCGGTGGAGGACGTCCTGGAACGGTGCGCGCTCACCGACGGCGAACGGGAACGGGCACTCGCGCTCGCCGACCGCCTCGCCTCCGATGGGCTGCGCGTCCTCGCGGTGGCACTCGCCGAACGGCCCGCCGCCAGGCGCCCGTACACCACCAGGGACGAGCGCGGGCTGACCTTCCAGGGCCTGGTCGGGCTGCGCGACGCCACGGCGGAGACCGCGGCCGACGCGCTCACCGCCCTCCTCCACAGAGGCGTCGCCGTGAAGGTCCTCACCGGCGACCACCCCGGCACCGCCGCCCGCGCCTGCCGCGAACTCGGCCTGGAGCCCGGCGAGGTCGTCACCGCCGCCTCCTTGGACGCCCTCAGCGACGCCGAACTGGGCGAACTCGCCGACAGCGGTACTGTCTTCGCCCGCTGCTCCCCCGAGCAGAAGGCCCGGATCGTACGGGTCCTGCGCGAGCGCGGCCATGTCACCGGATTCCTGGGCGACGGCGTCAACGACCTGCCCGCGCTGCGCGCCTGTGACGTCGGCATCTGCCCGCCCGAAGCCGTGGACGTGGCCCGCGAGACGGCCGATGTCGTGCTCGCGGCGAAGGATCTGACCTCGCTCGACCACGCCATCGTGGCGGGGCGCAGCAGCGGCGCCACCATCGCGGGCTATTTGCGGATCACGCTCTCCTCAAACCTCGGCAACGTCATCGCGATGCTGACCGCCGGTCTGCTGCTGCCGTTCCTGCCCATGCTGCCGGCCCAGGTCCTGGTCCAGAACCTGTGCTTCGACGCCGCCCAGCTGGCCTTCGCGTACGACCGTCCGCGGGCCGGGGCGCTGCGCCGCCCGCTGAAGCTGCGCCCGCGTGAAGTCCTCGCCTCCGTCACCGGGTTCGGCCTGCTCAATGCCGCCGCCGACCTCGCGACCTTCGCGGTGCTCGTCTGGGCCGTGAGCCACACCCGAGCCGAAACGGCCTTCCACGCGGGCTGGTTCACGGAGAACCTGCTGACCCAGGCCCTGGTGATGGTCCTGTTGCGCACGGGCCGCGGCGGCGGCATCCCGGTCACCGCCGGCGTCCTCGCGCTGACCGGCCTGCTGCTCCCCCTCTCGCCCCTGGGCCCGCTCATCGGCATGGCCGCGCTGCCCCTGGCGTACTACCCGCTGCTCGTCCTGGTGCTGGCCCTGTACGCGGGCGCGCTGTACTGGTTCGCGCAACGGGCTCGGCGGAAGGCTGCTCCCCAGGAGGCGGCCGGTTCGGAGCGGCCTCTCCCGTAGGGGATGCCGACTCGGCTGCCGCCTCCGCGCAAGGCAGTCCTCCTCAGGAGGCGGCCGCTCCATAGGATCGGCCCATGACAGCGCAGAACTCCGGCCCGCGGCGCGACACCCGGGGCATCGTCGATGCTGCCGATCTCTTCGCGCACGTACGGTTCCGCCGCCATGAGCCGGCGCCCGCGCTGCGCCCCTACCTGGAGCACTACTGGCTGATCGACTGGGACCTGCCCCAGCCATACGCCTCGCACGTGGTGCCGCACCCCTCCGTCAACCTGGTCTTCCAGCGGTACGACGACGGCCGGCCCGACTTCCTGGAGCTCTCGGGGGTCGGACTGGCACTGGACACACGGAAGTTGGCGGGCCGCGGGCGGGTGTGCGGGATCCAGTTCCGGCCGGGCGGGTTCCGGCCCTTCGCGCCAGGGTTCCCCGTCTCCCGGTGGACGGACCGGGTGATCCCGGCCGACCCTGTGTTCCCCACCGCCGGTCCCACGTCGGTGCTGTCACCGGACCGGGACGAGGACCGGGTCGCCGCCCTCGACGCCTTCCTGCTCGGCCTCGATCCCCGGCCCGACCCGCAGGTGGAGCTCGCGATGGAACTGGTCGACCGCATCCGCCACGACCGCACGGTCCTCCGGGTTGACGCACTCGCCCGCGAGGCTGGGCTGTCCCCGCGCTCCCTGCAACGGCTCTTCGCCGCCCATGTGGGCGTCGGCCCGAAGTGGGTGGTGCTGCGCTACCGCATCCACGAGGCCCTCGAACACGCCGAATCCACCGACGCCGTCGACTGGGCCCGGCTGGCCGCCGAGCTGGGCTACGCCGACCAGGCCCATCTCGTACGGGACTTCACCGCCACGCTCGGCGCGCCGCCCTCGGCCCTGCGCCCCGGCGCCTCCCGCGCATGATCAACTGCCGTTGTCAGACCCGGCGTTTACTGTTTTCGACATGAGCGACACGACCCGTGAAGTTCCCCCGCACATCCGCCTCGAAGCCTGGTCGGACGGCGACCTCGGCCTGCTCCGGAGGAAGAACGCGCCGGAGATGACCGACCACCTCGGCGGCCCGGAGTCCGAGGAGAAGGTGCTGTCCCGGCACGACAAGTACAGGGCGATGAGCGCCCGCCCGGCCACCGAGGGCCGGATGTTCAAGGTCGTCCTCGACGGTACGGGCGAGACCGTCGGATCGGTCGGGTACTGGCCGCGCATATGGCAGGGCGAGGCGGTGTACGAGACGGGGTACGGCATCCTCCCCGAGTTCCAGGGCCGTGGCCTGGCCGTCGCGGCGCTCCTGGCGGTCGTGGAGGAGGCCCGTGCCGCGGGCGGCCGGCGCCGGCTGCACGCCTACCCGTCCGTGGACCACGCCGCCTCCAACGCCACGTGCCGCAAGGCCGGGTTCGAGTGGGCCGGCGAGGTCGAGTTCGAGTACCCGCCGGGCACGTGGCTGCGCTCCAACGACTGGCGGATCGACCTGGGCGCCGGGGGCTGACCCCATCAGGGGCCACCCTCACCCGGCGGGGGCCCGGCCCATCAGTCCAGCCGCTTGTCGAAGTTGAAGGCCGTCACGGCCATGCGCTCGCGGAAGTAGAAGCGGTGCGCGTCGGTGCGGTGGGTGCCGGAGTCGAGGTTGAGGGAGGTGCAGCCGGCCGCCCTCGCGTGGCTCTCCAGGTGCGCGAGGAGGGCGTGCCCCACCCCGGCGGAGCGGGCGGTGGCGGCGGTGACCAGGTCGTCGACGTACAGCTTGCGGACCGTGGCGGTGTTGACGATGATCCGCCACCCGGCGGCGCCGACGCAGGCCCCGTTGTCGCCGTACGCGGCGGTGAAGCGCAGCCCCTGGGCGTGCCCCTCCCCGTAGATCTCGGCGAAGAGTTCCTCGGTGAGGTGCGGGCGGAGTTCGCTGAGTACCGGCAGCAGGTCGTCCGTCAGACGCGGGTCGCCCGGCTCCAGGTCAATGATCTTCATACGGGGAGGGTAGGGCTCCCACCCGGCTCCACTCGGCCCGGCCCGACGAAACGCGCTTGACGGGCGAGACCTCGGCGAGGATATTTATCTGCGTAACGCAGATTCTGCACAGCACATCTTAGTGGCGGGACCCCGACCCGGCGGACTGCCTTCGACGCCCCGGCAGCAGCCCGCTGACGCCGCGGCGAGACCCCGCATCACGCCCCGCCACGCCGACGCCCACCGCGGCGACCGGCCGCGACGCAGGCTCGCTCCTTGCGTGTCAGCTGACGCACTCCCTCAACTTCCTTTGTCCGAAGGGTATTTACACCATGACGGTTCTGATCACCGGCAGCCGCGGCAAGGTCGCCGCCACGCTCATCCCGCTGCTCCAGGAGCGCGGTATCGCCGTTCGCGCGGCCTCCGCCAGCCCCGACAAGCTGACCCTCCCGGCCGGCGTGGAGCGCGTCGTCCTCGACCTCGACGACCCGGCGACGTTCCCGGCCGCGCTGAGCGGAGTCGAGTCGGTCTTCCTGTACGCCAACCCGAAGCACATCGAGGCGTTCCTTGCCGAGGCGAAGGCCGCCGGGGTCCAGCACATCGTGCTGCTCTCCTCCAGCTCCGTGCTCGACGCCGGCGCCGACACCAACGCCATCGCGGCCATGCACCTCGCCGTCGAGCGCGGCCTCGAACGCTCCGACATCCAGTCGACCGTCCTGCAACCCGGCGCCTTCGCGGGCAACGCCCTTGGCTGGTCCTGGGCGGCCAAGTCGACCGGCACCGTGGACCTCCCCTACCCCGAGGCACAGACCAGCCCCATCCATGAGGCGGACATCGCGGAAGCCGCGCTCGCCGCTCTCACCAGACCCGAACTGCGCGGCCGCGCCTACCACCTCACCGGGCCCGCCTCCCTCAGTGCCGCCGAGCAGGTCGCGGTGGTCGCCGAGGCCACCGGCCGGACGATCGGCGTCAACGCCGTGAGCGCCGAGGCATGGAAGGAGTCGATGGCCGACTACATACCCCCGGCCGTCGCGGACGCGCTGCTCGACTACTTCGCCGCGCACCAGGGCCGCCCCGACACCGTCACCAACGCCGTCGAAGAGCTGACCGGCCACCCGGCCCGAACCTTTGCGGCCTGGGCCGACGAAAACGCGGACGCCTTCCGCCCCTGACGAATCCCCGCACCACGAGCGAGCCCCCGGCGCTCCGGCGCGAGCACCGGGGCACGCCCCGAAATCCCTGGCCCCGGCCCCCGTGGCAATGCGATCCTGACCGCGTGAACGGACCGGAGATCCACATCGACTTCGCCCCTGAGCTGCGGCTCTTCGTTCCGACGAAGCGCCGCGAGGGACGCAGCGCCGTCGTGACCGACGGCGTGTCCACCCTCGGCCACGTCGTCGAATCCCTGGGCGTTCCGCTCACCGAGGCCGGGCGGCTGCTCGCCGACGGCCGCGAGGTACCGGTCTCGCACATCCCGTCGGCGGGCGAGTTCATCGAGGTGCGCGCCGTCGAACGCCCGCAAAAGGTGCCCGGCGCCCCGCTCCGCTTCCTCCTCGACGTCCATCTCGGCACGCTGGCACGCCGGTTGAGGCTGCTCGGCGTCGACGCCGCGTACGAGAGCGAGGACATCGGGGACCCGGCGCTGGCCGCGCTCTCCGCGCGGGAACAGCGCGTCATGCTCTCCCGGGACCGCGGGCTGCTGCACCGCAGGGAGCTGTGGGCCGGGGCGTACGTGTACAGCCACCGCACCGACGAGCAACTCCGGGACGTACTCGGCCGGTTCGCCCCGGCCCTCGCGCCCTGGACCCGCTGCACCGCCTGCAACGCGCCGCTGCGGGAGGCCGACAAGGAGTCGGTGGGCGAGCGCCTGGAACACGGCACCCGCACTACGTACGACGTGTTCGCCGAGTGCAGTTCCTGCGAGCGCGTCTACTGGCGCGGCGCGCACCACGCGAGCCTTGAGGCGATCGTCGACGAGGCCGTCCGCGAGTTCGGCGCGGCGGGGACCTGCCCGGCGGACCGAGCCGGATAGCCGCGGCCCGGGACGGCCAGCTGACCGGTCGGGCCGGGAACGGGTCCCGTCAACTGCACACGGGATCCCGCCGGCTGCCCACCGGAACAGGCTGGTCAGCCCGGCTGGAGCCTCCCGGCGGCACATTGCCCTGCGACAGGCGCCGACCGGACGCGCCCATCAGACCCATCAGACGCGCCAGAAGGTCAGAGCCGCCCGTCCCTGAGGCGTTCGATCTGGGTGGCACTCAGGTCGACGGTCCGGCGCATATGGGTGGCGATGAACGCGATCTCGTCGTCCTCGTACGCGTCGAACATCTCCCACCAGGCACCGTTGAGCCGGCCCCAGACCTTGCCGAGCTCCGCCATCCGCTCGGGCACCACCTCGACGAGCACCTTCCTGCGGTCCTCGGTGTCGCGGCGCCGCGTCACATACCCGGCCTTCTCAAGCCGGTCCACGAGCCGGGTCGCGGAACCGGTGGTGAGCCCGGTCAGCCCGGCGATCCGCCCCGTGGTGACGGGCCCGGGTTCGAGACCCAGCAGGTTGAGGCACTGGAGGTCCGTCGGATGCAGCCCCAGATGGTCGGCGAGCGCCTGATTGAAGAGCGCGTACGAGGCCATGTAGCGGCGCGAGACGGCGCCCAGGTCGCGCATCAGCCCGGCCCGGTCGGCATGGGCCCGCTCTCCGCCGCTCTTCTTCTGTGCCATGCAGAAAGTGTACGGCGCAGAGGAGTTGCGGAGGCAGGGTGCGACAGAACCCCTGCGACGCAGAGACCTAAGGCCGCTCGGCCGTGAGGTAGCGCTGCAGGGTGGGGGCCAGCCAGGCGATCACCTCCTCGCGGGACATCGCGACCGCGGGCGGGAAGCGCAGTACATAGCGGGCCATCGCCATGCCCAGGATCTGCGAGGAAACCAGCGCGGCCCGGCGCGGGGCATCGGCTGGCTCGGGACAGACACCGGCGGCCACCGGGACCAGTTGCTCGGCGAATATCGTCCGCACCCGCTCGGCGCCGGCCGCGTTGGTGACTCCGACCCTCAGCAGTGCGGTGAGCACTTCGTCGGCCTCCCAGCGGTCGAGGAAGTGCGCGACGAGCGCGGCTCCGATGTGCTTGCCGGGCAGCCCCCCCAGCTCCGGCAGGCCCAGGTCGATCTCGGAGGCGGCGGCGAACAGGCCCTCCTTGTTCCCGTAATAACGCATCACCATCGACGGGTCGATCCCCGCGTCCCGGGCGATGGCCCGGATGGTCGCGCGCTCGTAGCCGTCGGCCGCGAAGCGCTCGCGGGCGGCTTCGAGGATCGCGGCCTTGGTGACTCCGGAGGTGCGGCGGGGGCCTCCGGTGGGGGTGTCGGTCATCATGCCAACGACTGTAGGCCAACAAGTGTTGACATGCCAGTCCGGATGGTTCTACATTTGCCAACAAGCGTTGACCAACAACCGTTGGCACCGAGGAGGCAGCCATGAACGGCACCAGCAACTCGTCCGGCTCCACCGGCTCGACAAGCTCGTCCAGCTCGCCCGGTTCCGCCCGTTCCATGAACTCTCCCCGGCCCGAAGCCCCTCTGACCAGTGATGTCCTCGTGGTCGGTTCGGGGCCGACCGGGCTGCTGCTCGCGGGCGACCTGGCCGCCGCCGGCCTGAGCGTCACGGTCGTCGAGCGCCGGGCGCACGGGATCAGCAACATGACGCGCGCCTTCGTCGTCCACGCACGCACGCTGGAAATGCTCGACGCCCGCGGCCTGGCCGACGAGTTGGTCAAGCGGGGCACGGTGATGGACCGCATGCGCATGTTCGGCCGGCTCGCTCTGGACCTGACCCGGCTGCGCACGCGCTTCCCGTACCTGCTGGTTGCCCCGCAGTATGAGGTGGAGCAGCTCCTTGAGCGGCGCGCGCTGTCCGAAGGCGTCCAATTCCGTTACGGGGCCGAGCTGTTGAGCCTCCACCAGGACGACGAGGGGGTGACCGCCGAGCTCCGCGACAGCGATGCCGAGGAGCCCGTCTCGGTCCGGGCCCGCTATCTCGTCGGCACCGACGGTGTGCACAGCGGCGTCCGCAAGGCGCTCGGGCTGCCGTTCCCCGGCGTGGCCGTGATCCGCTCGATCGTGCTGGCGGACGTGCGGCTCACCGAGGAGCCGGAGAACATGCTCACCGTCAACGGCGCGGGGGACTCCTTCGCCTTCATCGCCCCCTTCGGCGACGGCTACTACCGGGTCATGGGATGGAACCGGAAGCGCCAAGTCCCCGACACCGCCCCCGTCGACCTCGACGAGCTCCGCACGATCGCCCGAGAGGCCTTCGGCTCCGACTACGGGATGCACGACGCCCGTTGGATCTCCCGCTTCCACAGCGACGAGCGGCAGTCCCCGGCCTACCGGGTCGGCCGGGTCTTCCTCGCCGGTGACGCCGCGCACGTCCACTCCCCCGCCGGCGGCCAGGGCATGAACACCGGCCTCCAGGACGCCGCGAACCTCTCCTGGAAACTCGCCGCGGTGCTGCGGGGCCGCACCACCGACGCCGAGGCCCTGCTCGACAGCTATCAGGCGGAGCGCCACCCGGTCGGCGAGGCGGTCCTGCGCAGCAGCGGGGCGCTCGTGCGGCTCGCCATGGCGCACAACCCCCTGCAGCGGGCGGCCCGTTCCGTGCTCGTCCGATTCCTCGACGCCGTACGCCCTGCCGCGGACAAGGCGATCGGAATGATCAGCGGCCTCGGCATCTCGTACGGAGCCGAGCGCGGATCGCACCCGCTCACCGGAAAGCGCGCCCCCGACCTGGAGCTGGCGGAAGGCCGCCTCTACGAGGTGCTGCGGCGGGGCGAGTTCGTCCTGGTGGCGCCGCGGGACGGCCGGGTCGCGGCGCCGGAGGGCGCGATATGCGCGCACTGGAAGAGCGAGCGCGGCAGCACCCTCCTCGTCCGCCCCGACGGATACGTGGCCTGGGCGAGCGACCGCCCGGACGCGCCCGGCCTGCACGCGGCCCTCACCCGCTGGACGGGGCGCGCATAACAGCGGGCCGGCCCAAGAGGACCAACCCGCCCCGCGCTCCCGGCCGTTCAGGAGTTCAGTAGGTGTACGGGTCGCCCGTAGCCAGGGCCAGCACGCGGTGGGTGTTGTTGGCCGGGTTGTGGTCGCTCGCACCGCCGTTCCAGGTGGTGTCGATGTCGACGCCCACCTCGGTCGGGATGCCGACGGTCGCCACGTCCAGGGCGAGCTGCCCGCCGGCTCCCGCCGCCCGCATCGAGCCGGTGCCGCACTGCACCACCGCCGGACCGGTGCGCAGACAGTTGGGCGGCAGGGCAGCGCGGGGGTCGAGGGCCACCGAGAACCGCAGCCGCACGGTGGTTCCGGAGACCGGCGCAGGACCGTGGTTGTCCGTCGCGAGCCAGATGCCGACCCGGCCGTTCCAGAGGGAGACATGACCGTGATACGACACATCCGCCTCGGCCACGGCGCCGCCGGCCGCCGCCGGCGCGGGCCCGACGACATCGGCCGCCTCCGGAACAGCGCCGACGCCACGGTCGATCCCGGCAGCACCGGCAGGCCCGGCCTCCGGCTCGGGGCCGGTCGCCCCGCTCGGCGTGCCGGTCGCGATGAGCGCCGCGGCCACCAGCACGGCGACGGCGACCGTTGCCAGAGCTCCGCGAGCCCCGGTGCGACGGGCTCCGGTACGACGAGCCCCGCCCGGACGGGCCCCAGTACGACGGCTCCCGCTCGGACGGGCGTCGATTCGGCGGGGCGCTCCGGCTCCACCCACCCTGCTCGATCTGTTCATCACACGAACCATCATGAGCGAAAGGTACCTTTCACCCCTTATTTCCTGGGAGCGCCACCCCGGCGGCCGTCCCGAACACCGTTCCGCTCCATGCCACCCTGAGCACCATGCTCGTCGCCCGCTCAGCTCTCCTGTTCGTTCTGGCCGCCCTGTTCGAGATCGGCGGGGCCTGGCTCGTCTGGCAGGGCGTCAGGGACCACAGGGGCTGGGTCTGGATCGGCGCCGGAGTAGTCGCGCTCGGCATCTACGGCTTCGTGGCGACGCTTCAGCCGGACGCCGAGTTCGGCAGGATCCTCGCCGCGTACGGCGGTGTCTTCGTCGCGGGCTCGATCGCCTGGGGCATGGTCGCGGACGGCTACCGGCCCGACCGCTGGGACATCACCGGCGCCCTGATCTGCCTGGCCGGGATGGCCGTGATCATGTACGCCCCACGCGGCCGCTGAGAAGCGCCCCACCCGAACGGGCCCCACCCGCATCCGCCCCCACCCCCACCCCGCCCGAACGGTCCGCCCGAATCCGGCCCCGCCCGCCCTCGACCGCACCCGCCCCCAGCACGTCCCAGACCGTCCCGGCAGGGATCGCACCACTCCGCCTATCCTGGCCGCGTATCGGTTTCGATCACCCCTTTGACCGCCGCCTTTCGACTGCCACCCCGTCGACCGCCACCGTCCGGTCGACGCCTGTCGACACCTTCCGATCGACACCCCATCGACCGCCACACCTCGACCGCTGCGCCGGTCGCCACACGCGCGAGGAGCACGACATGACTGCCGCCGGGACCCCGATCGCCGTCGTCACCGGAGCGAGCAGCGGTATCGGTGCCGCCACCGCCCGCCAACTGGCCGCCGCCGGCTACCGCGTGGTGGTCACCGCCCGCCGCAAGGACCGCATCGAGGCGCTGGCCGCCGAGATCAACGAGGCGGGCCACCAGGCGACCGCGTACGCGCTGGACGTGACGGACCGGGCCGCGGTGGACGAGTTCGCCACGGCCTTCCGCACCATCGGGGTGCTCGTCAACAACGCGGGTGGCGCGCTCGGCGCGGATCCGGTCGCCACCGGCAGCCCGGACGACTGGCGGCAGATGTACGAGACGAACGTCATCGGCTCGCTCAATGTCACCCAGGCCCTGCTGCCCGCCCTCGAAGCCTCGGGCGACGGCACGGTCGTCATCCTGTCCTCCACGGCGGGCCACGCCACCTACGAGGGGGGCGGCGGTTATGTGGCCGCGAAGAACGGCGCCCGCGTGCTCGCCGAGACGCTCCGCCTGGAGATCGTCGGCCGTCCGGTGCGGGTCATCGAGATCGCGCCCGGCATGGTGAAGACGGAAGAGTTCGCCACGACGCGCTTCCGCGGCGACACCGAGAAGGCGGCCAAGGTGTACGCGGGAGTGGCCGAACCGCTCACCGCCGACGACGTCGCCGAGACCATCACCTGGGCGGTCACCCGGCCCAGCCACGTCAACATCGACCTGCTCGTGGTCCGACCCCGCGCCCAGGCCTCCAACACCAAGGTCCACCGCGAGCTGTAGCCAGGACCGGGCCGACAGCGGCACCCCGGCCCACCACACCCGGGTCCCCACACCGCTCTCCCGGGCCTCCCAGCCCCCGACCCTCGCCCCCCGCCCTACCGCACCACCCCTACCGCGCCCTCGCCCGAAGCATCGGCGCCCTCGTGTGGCGGCGCTTCTCGCCCGCGTGGAAGACCAGGATGATCATGCGGGCGCCCGGCGCCGCCATCGGCTGGGCGGCGCACATCGTCACCCAGCCGGGCCCCTGGGCCGCGTGGTTGAGGGGGCGTTCGTCGCCGTCGAGGTGGAGGTAGGCGCTGGCCCGGTTGTAGATCCCGGAGGCGAGCGGGTCCTCCAGGACCTCCTTCTCGATCTGGGCCAGCGTCTCGTCGGCCGGGTCGGCGGCCAGCGCGGCCCGCAGTTGGGGCAGCACCAACGGGGCCCAGGAGTGCTCCCAGTCGGTCAGGGTCTCCCGGGCGGCGGGGTCGAGCGCCATCCACCGCATGGTGTTCTGCGGCACCTGTCCGCCGGGGAACATCTCCGTCCAGCGCTCGTTGTGGGCGAGCAGGTTCCACGACCGGTCATTGACGTACGCCATGTGCCCGATGCCGTCGACGGCCTCTTGCCACACGCCGGGGATCTCCTCTCCGGACTGCGAGTGCAGGGGGAAGGGCGGGTCCTGGCCCAGGCAGTACCGCCACAGGGCTATCCACTCCTGCTCGTTCATGCCGAGCAGGCGGGCCACGTCCTGCAGCAGGTCCGACGGCGGGTTGGGGTAGCGGCCGGACTCCAGGCGGCCGTAGGTGTCGGGAGCCCGGTGCAGGATCTGGTCGATCTGGGCCTGCGACAGGCCGGGCGCCCGCCGTCCCTGCCGGGTGGGTCTGCTCAGCCCATGGCTCTCGGGCGTGATCAGGGCGCGGCGCTCGCGCAGCAGAGAGCGCAGAGCGGGCTTGTCCATCTGTGGTTCTCCCCCGGTAACGGGCGGCCGTTGACTTCGCCATTGGCCGCGCGGTTGGAACAGCCGCTCCCGACTCTCGGTCCCGACTCTGCCATCGGCTCCGGGCCGGGTGATCGGCGTGCACCGGCTTCCCGGTGCGCGTCCCCTGTTCGGCGTACGTTCCATTGTCGGCGTACGTCCCATTGTCGGAGCGGCTCGACGCCTCGCGGTGCACGGGGTGGCCGTGGGGCGCCGGCCGGCCGGTGCGGCCCGGCGGGGGCACGGCCCGCCGACAGCGCAGCGGCCCCGGACGGAGACGAACGCGTCAGGGGCTGGGAACACAGCGGTCACCGCGCACTGGGCGAGGACAGCGTCGGCCATCACGGTCGGAGCGGCCATCACGGCCGGAGCACGGGCCGGGAGGTGATTGGCGAGGTGTGCCCTTTCGTGGACGGGTCGGGTACGGTCGGCCCCCTCCGGGCACAGCTTTGGCGCCCGCCCCGTCGGGGTGGCCACCGAGGCACCCGCCAGGAGAGACCCCACAGGTACGCTGGCTGATGAGCCATGCATGGATCAAGCGGTAGCGGGGTGCGCACGTACGCAGGGCGCACACACGCAGCGTCGCAACGGGGGCAGACATGGGCGAACCGGACAGTCGGGCGGCCAACGCCGGAGCGTTGTCACCCGAGGCCGTCGACGTCTATGGCCGGGTCACCCGTCATGAGCACGTCGACCCGGAGCGGGACGCCCGGGCGCTCGCGGAGCTCGCCGAGTGGGGCCTGGTCACCACCGACCCGCGGCTGCCGCACCTGCCCATCGCGCTCGACCCGCAGGAGGCCGGCCGGCGCCGTCTGGACGACGAGCTGCGGCGGATGGCGGCCAAGGCCGCGCTCGCGGCCCGCATCCCCCAGGTCACCGATGAGCTGAGCCTGCACTTCGAACGCGCCAAGTGGCGCTCGGGCCGCGGCTCGGAGTTCCTCGGCGAGCCCGAGCTCGTCGACGCCCGTATCGAGCAGGCCGTCGGACAGGCCCGCGCCGAGGTCCTCACCGCGCAGCCCTGCGGCCCGCGCAGCCAGGCTCAGCTGACGGCCGTCGAGGAGCGGGACCGCGCGGCGCTCGCCCGCGGGGTCCACATCCGCAGCCTGTATCTCGACACCGGCCGCGACGACGCGGTGACCCGCGCCTATGTGAGCGCGATGACGGGCCGGGGAGCCCAGTTCCGTACCCAGGTCACCCAGTTCCAGCGCTGCGTGGTCATCGATCGGCGCCAGGCGTTCATCTCCGATCACGTCGTCAACTCCGCGCCCGGCCACGCCTCCTGGCACGTACGGGACCGGGCCGTGGTGGCGTTCATCGCCGAGGTCTTCGAGGAGTGCTGGCGCCGCGCCGACCCCTGGAACGGCGACCCCCACAGCGGCGCGCCACGCTCGGCCGGAGGCAGCGGGACGCGCACGACGCTGCTCCAGCGCGAGATCCTGCGCGACATGGCACGCGGCATCGAGCAGCGGCTCACCGCGCAGCGCCTCGGTATCGGCCTGCGCAGCCTGTCCAAGGAGGTGCACACCTTGCGGCAGTTGTTCGGAGCGTCCACGCTTCAGGAACTCACCTATCAGTGGGCCCTGTCGGACGAGCGCCTCATCGACGACCGCCCGCCGCACCACGGCCAGGCCACCGCCTGACGCACCACGCCACCCCACCGCACCCGGCTCCACCACGCGACGCGCACCACCAGATCGCCGCACCCCGCACACCCGGCACCCCCGGCTCCGACACCTGACGCACCATCAGTTCAGCAGTGCCCCCGCCACCGCCCGACGCGAGCAGCCCCGCCCGGCACCCCTCGCACCCGGCGCATCCGGCCAGTTGGTCACAGGTATCCCGCCCGCCGGGCCGGATCTTTTCCCACCCCGCTTTTCAGCGGATAAATCTTCAGCGGAAAACCACCGCCGCTTCCTGCATGCTGGTTGAGGACGATCAATGGGACGCCCCGTCATGGGACGGCACCGGATCGCCCTTACGTCCGCTGTCACGAGGACGTTGTCCGCGTACGCCAGAACCGGCAGTGCAGGGCATGGGCAGACGATGCCCTGCCGGGCGTCCCGCGGACACCGGGCGGCTTCTGCCACCGCCGCCCGGACAAAACCGGACCCCTCCCCGGTACGTCCTCGTGATACGGGCAGTGCCCGGCAGGCCTTCGGCTCGCCGAAGGCACAGCCGCGCGCCCCTTCCGGCGCTTTCCCGGCATGCGGGCCGGGAAGAGGCGGCGGCCGGGGGCGAAAGCCCCCGGCCCGGCCGCACTCCCCCGGTTGAAACCGGCCAGAACCCCAGGCAGCAGACCCAGTCGGCACCCCCAGCAGGGCCAGAACCCCGACCGCCCCGGCAGAGCCGGAGCACAGGCTCTCAGCCCTTGACGCACACCACCTGCTTCAGCTTCGCCACGACCTCCACCAGGTCGCGCTGCTGGTCCATGACCTTCTCGATCGGCTTGTAGGCGCCCGGGATCTCGTCGACCACACCCGAGTCCTTGCGGCACTCCACGCCCCGCGTCTGCTCGGCCAGGTCCCGCGTCGAGAACGTCCGCTTCGCCGCGCTGCGGCTCATCTTGCGGCCCGCGCCGTGCGAGGCGGAGTTGAAGGACGCCGCGTTGCCGAGCCCCTTCACGATGTACGAACCCGTGCCCATCGAGCCCGGGATGATCCCGAGGTCGCCGGAGCCCGCCCGGATCGCGCCCTTGCGGGTGACCAGCAGGTCCATGCCGTCGTACCGCTCCTCCGCCACATAGTTGTGGTGACAGGAAATGACCGGTTCGAAGGTCACCTTGGCCTTCTTGAACTCCTTGCGGACGACGTCCTGGAAGAGCGCCATCATGATCGCCCGGTTGTACTTCGCGTACTCCTGCGCCCAGAACAGGTCGTTGCGGTAGGCCGCCATCTGCGGGGTGTCCGCGATGAAGACGGCCAGGTCGCGGTCGACCAGGCCCTGGTTGTGCGGCAGCTTCTGCGCCTCGCCTATGTGGAAGTCGGCGAGTTCCTTGCCGATGTTCCGCGACCCGGAGTGCAGCATCAGCCAGACCGAACCCGACTCGTCCAGACAGAACTCGACGAAGTGGTTGCCGGATCCGAGCGTTCCCATCTGCTTCACGGCCCGCTCCTCGCGGAACTTGACCGCCTCGGCGATCCCCCCGAACCGCTCCCAGAACCCGTCCCACCCCGACGTCGGGAAGCCGTGCAGCCGCCCCGGGTCCACCGGGTCGCCGTGCATGCCGCGCCCGACCGGGATGGCCTGCTCGATCTTCGAACGGAGCCGGGAGAGGTCGCCCGGCAGATCGTTCGCGGTCAGCGAGGTCTTGACCGCGGACATGCCACAGCCGATGTCGACGCCCACCGCCGCCGGGCACACCGCGCCCCGCATGGCGATGACCGAGCCGACCGTGGCGCCCTTGCCGTAGTGCACGTCCGGCATCACGGCGAGGCCCTTGATCCACGGCAGCGTGGCGACATTGCGCAGCTGCTGGAGCGCACCGCCGTCGACCGACGCCGGGTCGGTCCACATCCTGATGGGCACCCGTGCCCCGGGCATCTCCACGTACGACATAATTCCTCGATCCCCCGAAAGCATAAAACGGCACCACAGCGTGCCAAAGCCTGAAAGTGCACGTACGGCAAAAACTGGAGCCAAGGTCCACAACCAGGACAGTGGACCGGCGTTCACAGGTGCGCGTGCGATACACATTGTGTCCGGCCACCGCCCTCGGGCGGCAACCGTTTTTTCTTACGTCGTCCTGCTGAAAGGAGCCTGGAAACCGTGCAGCGAAAGGCGTACGTGCCCGGTCTCGCGCTCCTGGTGGCGCTCGCGTCCGGCTGCTCGGCGGCCTCGGGCGGCGACGGCCCCACCGACGATTCCAAGGCGGGCGTGCCCAAGTCGGCCGCCGCACAGCCCGGCAAGTACCGCACCCTTCCCGAGCCCTGCCGGGCCGTGAGCAAGAGTGTGCTGAAAGACATGCTGCCGGGCGCGGCCGCCCTCGCGGAGGCCGACGCCACCAAGGAGTACGCGGGCACCGCCGACCTGACCTACGACACCGACCGCCGGGTCGGCTGCCGCTGGAAGGACGAGACGGCCGAGGGTGTGCGAAGGCTCACGGTCGACTTCGAGCGGGTCGTCTCCTACGACCCCGCGGTGAGCGACGACGACCAGACCAAGCAGCTGTACGGGAAGAAGGAGACGGCGGCGAACCTGCCCGCCCCCAAGAGCTCCGCGCCCGCCCCGAGCTCCTCCGCGACCCCGACGCCGTCCGGCCCGCCCGCCTCCGGTACCCCCGGCATCCCGTCCCTCGCGGTGAGCCCGCCCAGCGGTTCCCCGGCCTCCCCGAGCCCCTCGGGGAGCGGCGACGGGGACGGCCTCCAGCCGCGCCGGCTGAGCGGGCTCGGTGACGCCGCGTTCCTGAACGACGTATCGTCCCCGTCCGGCACCGACAGCGGTTCGGGGGCCGGACAACGTACCGTCACTGTGGTCTTCCGTACGTCCAATGTGATCGTGACCATCGAGTACACCGCCCAGGCCGCGGCATCCGCCGTGGTCCCCGACAGCAAGGAGCTGCAGGAGCAGGCCCAGGCTCTGGCCGGCAAGCTCGTCGAGCAGTTCAGCGAATAGCGCGCCAGCGCGAAGAACGAAGAGCGAAGGAATCATGCACCGATCAGCCCCGGCCACCCCCGAAAAGGCGCACGCCCCGGCCCCGCGCATCCGGCTCGCCCGTGTCCTCGCCTGTGCCGCCGTCCCTGTGATGCTCGTCGCAGTGGGCTGCTCCTCCGACTCGGGCGGCGACAAGAAGACGGACTCGCCGTCCTCGTCGGCGTCCGGCGGCAAGCAGGCCTCCTCGTCGCCCTCGCTCGCCCCGGCGAAGTTCAAGAAGCTCCCCGAGGCGTGCCAGTCGATCGGTGCGGGGTCGATCGACAAGTACGTCCCCAAGGCGAAGACGAAGGCGGGCGAGGTCGGCAAGACCTCCGACCCGCAGTCCCAGGCGAGCTGCACCTGGAACGGCCTCGACGACAAGGGCGTCCAGGGCTCGCTCTACCGCTGGCTCGACGTCGACTTCAAGCGCTACGACTCCGCGCAGGGCCTCGGCACCGGCGACGCGCTGGCCCAGAAGCAGTTCGAGCGGGCCGTGAAGTCCGCCCAGTCGACCGCCGACGCGAAGAACGTGAAGACCTCGCCGGTCTCCGGCCTGGGCGACCAGGCGACCGCGATCACCTTCGACCTGAAGAAGACCGACGCGGACTTCAAGTACGGCGTCGTGGTGGTCCGCACCGCCAACGTCGTACTCGCCGTCGACTACAACGGCACCGGCTACCAGGGCGCCGACGCCCCCCAGACCAACGAGGTCCAGGAGGGCGCCACCGTCACCGCCAAGGAGGCGGCCGCCGCGGTGGCCACCGCGAACAACAAGTAGCCCCTTCACAACCGTACGGAGTCCGGCCCTCCCCTGTGGGCCGGACTCCGTACGCATGTGCCAGGCTGTGCCCGCCAGTTGCTTGACAAGGGGAGGGGGCGCGGGTGGCCGCGACTCAGCTGACACGCACGCACCGCATTTTGATCGGGGTGGTGGTCGCGGGTGCCGTGGTGATCGCCGGCATCGGTTTCGCGGGTTCGTACGCGGCGGTCCGCGAGCTCGCGCTCAACAAGGGCTTCGGGAACTTCTCCTACGTCTTCCCGATCGGCGTCGACGCGGGCATCTGCGTGCTGCTCGCCCTCGACCTGCTCCTCACCTGGATGCGCATACCCTTCCCGCTGCTGCGCCAGACGGCCTGGCTGCTCACGGCCGCCACGATCGCCTTCAACGGCGCCGCCGCCTGGCCGGACCCGCTGGGCGTGGGCATGCACGCGGTCATCCCGGTCCTGTTCGTCGTCTCCGTCGAGGCCGCCCGGCACGCGGTCGGCCGGATCGCCGACATCACCGCCGACAAGCACATGGAAGGCGTCCGCCTCACCCGCTGGCTGCTCTCCCCCGGCCCCACCTTCCTGCTGTGGCGCCGCATGAAACTGTGGGAACTGCGCTCCTACGAGCAGGTCATCAAGCTCGAACAGGACCGCCTCGTCTACCGCGCCCGCCTCCAGTCCGTCTACGGCCGCGCCTGGCGCCGCAAGGCTCCCGTCGAATCCCTCATGCCGCTGCGCCTGGCGAAGTTCGGCGTGCCGCTCGCCGAGACCGCCCCGGCCGGACTCGCCGCCGCCGGCATGGAGCCGGTGCTCCTCCCGCCCGCGCCGGTGATCGCGCAGCACGAGCCACAGCCCGAGCTGCCCCCGGCCCACACCCACTCCGCCCCCGAGGAACCCCCGCGCAAGGCCCAGCCCCCGGCCCCCGAGCAGGAGCAGGCGTACGTCGAGCCGGAGCAGCCCACCACGCACGAGAGCCCCTGGTTCGCCGCCCAGCACGTCTCGCCCGAGGTGTACGAGGGCACCTACGACCCGGCCTTCGCGGAAGCGGAGGCTGAAGCGCAAGCCGGGCCCCAGCCGGGCCAAGTGCCCCAGCAGGAGCCGGTGATGGTGCCGTCCGGCCCCGGCCGCGAACGCCCCCTCGGCGTACCCGGCCAGCGCACGGCGGGCCCGCAGCCCGCGCCGGAGGCGGAGGAATCCTCCCTGGAGGACGCGGAGTTCGCCGAGGTGGCGTACGGCGAGTTCCGCCGGTACGCGCACCAGCACAGCGATTACCCGAGCGTCGAGGTCCTCGAAATACACCTCTCCGACGGCCACGGGGTGACCCACCCCCGCGGCACCGCCCTGCTGCGCGGCCTGATCCCCGGTTTCAAGCAGCGCTACGACGCCGAGCTCGCCGAGGACCACATCGCCTGACGGTGCGTCAAGCTGCGTTCTGCCGGGCCTTCTTGGCTGCCTCGCCCCATACGGCCAGGGCGGCACCGACGACAGCCAGGGCGAGGTAGCCGACGGCCGGGATGTCGGCGAGCTTGTGCAGGAAACCCCAGGGTCCGTTGCCGAACTGCGCGCCGGCGAATCCGAGTGCGCCCTGGATGCCGATGACCCAGCCGATGGCCCCGGCAACCTGCTTGGTGATGTACGCGTTCATGACCCCATGGTCACCCGGCGTCGGGCCCGATGGCTCCTGCCCGGGATGGAATCCGCAGTACATCGAAAGATGGAACGAGGGCCGCCACCCGGGAACGGGTGGCGGCCCTCGGCCCTTGCGGTACGTACGTCAGGCGGCGAGCAGCTTGCGCACCCGGTCCGCGCCGACGGCGAGGAGCAGGGTGGGCAGGCGCGGCCCCGTCTCGCGGCTCACCAGGAGCTTGTAGAGCAGCGCGAAGAACGACCGCTGGGCGACCTTCAGCTCGGGCGTCGGCTTGGCGTCCGGCGCCAGGCCCGCCATCACCTTCGGCACGCCGTAGACGAGCGTGGTGAGCCCGTCGAGCGACCAGTGCGAGTCCAGGCCCTCGACCAGGAGGCGCAGCGATTCGCGGGCCTCGTCGTCGAGGGAGCCGAGCAGCTCGGTGTCCGGCTCCTCGCGGACCAGGGTGCGCTGGTCGGCCGGGACCTGGGTGGTGATCCAGTTCTCGGCGCGGTCCAGGCGCGGGCGAACCTCGTCGAGCGAGGTGACCGGGTTCGCCGGGTCCAGCTCGCTGAGGATGCGCAGGGTCTGGTCCTCGTGGCCCGCGGTGATGTCCACCACCGAGGCCAGCGTGCGGTACGGCAGCGGGCGCGCGGTGCGCGGCAGCTCACCGGCGGCCGTGCGGGCGGCCCGGGCGTGGGCCGCGGCGTCGGCGGGCAGCACCGAGCCGTCGGCGACCTTCGCCTCCAGCTTGTCCCACTCGTCGTAGAGCCGCTGGATCTCCTGGTCGAAGGCGATCTTGAACGACTGGTTCGGCCGACGGCGCGCGTACAGCCAGCGGAGGAGCTGCGGCTCCATGATCTGCAGCGCGTCGGCCGGGGTCGGGACGCCGCCCTTCGAGGAGGACATCTTGGCCATGCCGCTGATGCCGACGAAGGCGTACATGGGTCCGATCGGCTGGACGCCGTCGAAGATCTCGACGATCTGGCCGCCGACCTGGAACGACGAACCCGGCGAGGAGTGGTCGACGCCGGACGGCTCGAAGATCACGCCCTCGTACGCCCAGCGCATCGGCCAGTCGACCTTCCAGACCAGCTTGCCGCGGTTGAACTCGCTGAGCCGGACGGTCTCCGAGAACGCACATGCGGAGCAGGTGTAGGTCAGCTCCGTGGTGTCGTCGTCGTAGGCCGACACGACCGTGAGGTCCTTGCCGCAGCCGCCGCAGTACGGCTTGTACGGGAAGTAGCCCGTCGAGCCGGTGCCGTCGTCCTCGGCCGCCGCGCCGGAGCCCTCGGCGGCCTCCAGCTCGGCCTCGTCGACCGGCTTCTGCGACTTCTTGCCCGGGGCCTTCTTGGTCCGGTACTGCTCCAGGATCGCGTCGATGTCGCCGCGGTGCTTCATCGCGTGAAGCACCTGGTCGCGGTAGACGCCGGTCGTGTACTGCTCGGTCTGGCTGATGCCGTCGTACTCGACGCCCAGCTCGGCCAGCGCCTCGATCATGGCGGCCTTGAAGTGCTCGGCCCAGTTCGGGTACGCCGAGCCCACCGGGGCCGGGACCGAGGTCAGCGGCCGGCCGATGTGCTCGTTCCACGACTCGTCGACGCCCGCGACGCCCGCCGGCACCTTGCGGTAGCGGTCGTAGTCGTCCCAGGAGATGAGGTGGCGGACCTCGTACCCGCGGCGGCGGATCTCGTCCGCGACCAGGTGCGGGGTCATGACCTCGCGCAGGTTGCCCAGGTGGATCGGGCCGGAGGGGGAAAGGCCGGACGCGACGACAACCGGTTTGCCAGGCGCACGTCGCTCCGACTCGGCGATGACATCGTCCGCGAAACGGGAGACCCAGTCGGTCTCGGTGCTGCTCTGAGCCACGGTCGGCACGTCCTTCTTTCTCGTAATGCCCTCGTCTGCCTGGCAGAGGCCGGCACGCCCATTCTCCCAGACGGAACGAGCTCCTCCGGGGTTGCCCGTAACTCGGGAGAAAGGGGCGGGGGCCGCGTGGGAGAATCGGGGGGCAATCGTCCTCACTCCCGACAGGAACGGCACCTCATGGCCTCGGTCCATTCCCTCGCTTCCACTGTCCAGCAGCGCCTGGCGGACGCCCTCTCGGCTGCCCTGCCGGAGGCCGGCTCCACCGACCCGCTGCTGCGACGAAGCGACCGGGCCGACTTCCAGGCCAACGGCATCCTGGCGCTCGCGAAGAAGCTCAAGGGCAACCCGCGCGAACTCGCGACCAAGGTCGTCGACCAGGTCCAGGGCGACGCGATCAAGGACATCGAGGTCTCGGGACCCGGCTTCCTCAACATCACGCTCGCCGACCGGGCGATCATCGAGACGCTCGCGGCCCGCGCGGCCGACGACCGGCTCGGCGTGCCGCTGAAGGAGAACCCGGGCGTCACGGTCATCGACTACGCCCAGCCCAACGTGGCCAAGGAGATGCACGTCGGCCACCTGCGCTCGGCGGTCATCGGCGACGCGCTGCGCGGCATGCTCGACTTCACCGGCGAGAAGACGATCGGCCGCCACCACATCGGCGACTGGGGCACCCAGTTCGGCATGCTCATCCAGTACCTGATCGAGAACCCCGGCGAGCTGGCCCCGCCGGAGGACGTCGACGGCGCGGAGGCCATGTCGAACCTGAACCGGGTCTACAAGGCCTCGCGCACGGTCTTCGACTCCGACGAGGAGTTCAAGGAGCGCGCCCGCAAGCGGGTCGTCGCCCTGCAGTCCGGCGACAAGGAGACCCTGGAGCTGTGGCAGCAGTTCGTGGACGAGTCGAAGGTCTACTTCTACTCGGTCTTCGAGAAGCTGGACATGGAGATCCAGGACGACGAGATCGTCGGCGAGTCGGCGTACAACGACCTGATGCCGGAGACGGCGCGGCTCCTTGAGGAGTCCGGTGTCGCGGTGCGCTCCGAGGGCGCGCTCGTGGTCTTCTTCGACGAGATCCGGGGCAAGGACGACCAGCCGGTCCCGCTGATCGTGCAGAAGGCGGACGGCGGCTTCGGCTACGCGGCGTCCGACCTCTCGGCGATCCGCAACCGCGTCACCGACCTGAACGCGACCTCGCTGATCTACGTCGTGGACGTACGCCAGTCGCTGCACTTCAAGATGGTCTTCGAGGCGGCCCGCCGGGCGGGCTGGCTCGGCGACGAGGTCACCGCGCACAACATGGGCTACGGCACGGTGCTCGGCGCGGACGGCAAGCCGTTCAAGACCCGTGAGGGCGAGACGGTCAAGCTGGAGGACCTCCTGGACGAGGCCGCCGAGCGGGCCACCGCGGTCGTGCGCGAGAAGGCCGAGAAGGTCGGCCTGAGCGAGGAGGAGATCGTCGAGAACGGCCGGTACGTCGGCATCGGCGCGGTCAAGTACGCAGACCTCTCCACCTCGGCGAACCGGGACTACAAGTTCGACCTGGACCAGATGGTGTCGCTGAACGGCGACACGTCCGTGTACCTCCAGTACGCCTACGCCCGGATCAGGTCGATCCTGCGCAAGTCCGAGGGCGACACCGCCGCCGCGCACCCGGAGCTCGAACTCGCCCCGGCGGAGCGGGCGTTGGGCCTGCACCTGGACGCGTTCGGCGATCTGGTCTACGAGGCGTCGGCCGAGTACGCGCCGCACAAGCTGGCGGCGTACCTGTACCAGCTGGCGTCGCTGTTCACGACGTTCTACGACCAGTGCCCGGTGATCAAGCCGCGCCCGGCGCAGGACGTGGTCGAGAACCGGCTGTTCCTGTGCGACCTGACCGCCCGGACGCTGCACCAGGGCATGGCCCTGCTCGGCATCCGGACGCCCGAGCGCCTGTAACTCCTGCGCCGACTCCCGTGGGGGGGCCGCCTGGTTCAGACACAGGCTCTCAGCCGATCTCCAGGTGGTCCCACACGTTGGTGTCCAGGCGGTATTCGAACGCTGGGCGGCCCTTGATCGCGCTGGTGCGGAACGGCTTCCCGTTGTCGTCCACGCGGATCTTGCCCGAGCGCTCACCGCTGCTCCAGGAGACCTCCAGGTACCAGCTGACGTCGTGCGCCTCGGTGTGCATCTGCAGGTCGAAGACCTCGGGGTCGGTCGTGGACACCTTGAAGGGAAAATCCTTGGCCGGCACGACCGCGTCGCCCTGATGACCGGCGACCGGCTTGCTGACCGGCTGGGCCGCGTCCAGATTGACGTCGAAGGTCTGCGGAACCACGCCGCCGCCGCAGCCCGAACCCATCGAGTACGCCGTCCACTTGAGCGGCGCCTCGCGGCCGACCACCCGCACGTTGATGCCGGTGATCACCACCGAGTCCTGGCTCTTGCCGGTCGCGGTGAGCTCCAGTTTCAGGTCCCCGCCGTCGACCCCGCCCAACGCCCGCGCCCAGGCGCGCCGGTCCTGCTCGTTCGTCGGGGGCGGTGGCACCGCGCCGGGCTTCTGGTCGAGCAGGTAGAACTTGCCGCAGGGCGTATCCCAGTCGTACGAGCTGATGCCGACGCTCAGCGGAACACCGACCGCCGGACTGTGCTTCTGCTGCCCCTTCGGAGCCGGGGCACCCAAGGAGGCGGACGCGGAGGCTGAGCCGGACGGGCTCGGGCTCACGCCGGAGCTGGCACTCGGCGAGGGCCGGGCGCCGCTGTTCGTGACCGGAGGCGTACTCGTCCCGGCGTCGGCGACGGTGTCGTTCCCGCTCGGCCGGCCCGACATCGTGGCGACGGCCGACGCCGACACGGCGAGCGCGACGACGACAGCGCCGATGAGTGCGAGCCGCGTCTTCTTGCCCAGCGGGCGACCCGGACGACCCGGATGATCCGGTCGACCGGGTACGAGTCCGAAGTGGCGCGTACGTTTCGGGGCGGGCGGGGCGGTCGGGCCGACGGCGGGCAGCTCGGTGTCCTCGGAAAGGCCGCCCTCGGTGTCGCCGAACTGACCGGTCTCGGAGCCGGTCTCCGGCGCGGTGGCCGGGACCTGGGCGGACCCGGTCTCGGCGGCGGCCTCGGGAGCGGGCTCGGCGACAGGGTCGGGAGCGGGCGCGGGGGCGGGCACAGGAGCGGGCGCGGGGGTGGCTTCGGCGGCCACCGGCGCTGCCGGGCTCGCCCCCCGCGAGCGGCGCCGCGCCTCGTCCGCCAGGATCCATCGCCGGTGCAGTTCGACGGACTCCTCGGGGGTCGCCCCGCACAGCCGGGCGAGCCGCTCGACGGGTGCGTACTCGTTCGGGACCGCGTCGCCGTTGCAGTACCGGTGGAGCGTGGACGTACTCATGTGGAGCTTGCCCGCCAGCACTCCGTAACTGCGCCCCGAGCGGTCCTTCAACTCCCGCAGCAGTGCCGCGAACTGCTCGGACTCGGTTGTCGCCATGCCCCGGTACCCTCCCCATCCATCCCAGGAACGCATTCCAGGGACAGGTTGTTTCCCCAGGTCAAAGGGTGTTTCGGCGTTCCAGCTTCCCCCATTGTCCCTTGCTCGTTGCCGGACCGCCGGACCGGCCCGCAAGGTAGGTGCAGCAAGCAACCGAACCGCTCGTTCCGGGAGCAGTACATGCGATTCCGCATCCGGTTCAACCTCGCGGATTCGATGGCCGCGGTCGTCCTGGCCGCGTCCATCGCCACCCTCATCACGCTGATCCAGCACTACCGAGCCTGACGCCATCGCGGTGTCCAGGGCACGCACTTCACGTCCTTACCGACACACGGGGAGCACCACCACATGCGTACCAACTTCCGCATCGCCGCCGCCGCGACCACCACGCTCGTCGCCGCCCTCGCCCTGACGGCCTGCGGCAGCGGCTCGGACGACGCCAAGTCCGCCGACAGGCCGGGCGCTTCGGCCGCCTCCTCGTCGAGCCCGGCGGCCGACGCGGGCCAGTCCTCCACGACGGGCGGAACGGACGCGGGTGCCGGCAAGGGCACCGGAACGGGCGGCGGCTCCGGCTCCGGCTCCGGCTCCGGCTCCGGCTCCGGGAAGCACACCGGCACCCCCGCCAAGTCGACCGGCAAGGCAACGAAGAAGCCCTCGTCCGGGGGCGGCGGCACCGACAAGCCCTGCACCGGCGCCGACGTGAAGCTCACCGCGACGCCGGTGACCCGCCCGATCAACCACATCCTCCTGACGGTCACCAACACCGGCAAGACGATGTGCAACGCCTACGACGCCCCCGCCGTCTCCTTCTCCAACGCCCAGCAGTCCCCGATCGCGGTCGACAAGGACACCATCCCCCAGGCGGTGGTGTCGCTGGCTCCGGGCGCCTCGGCGTACGCGATGGTCCGCACCGTGGGCGAGAGCGACGGCAGCGAGTCGTACAACACCGGCCAGGTCGTCGTGCACTTCCGAGGCAAGGTCGGCATGGAGTCCACGGGCCCCTCGGCGTACGCGGCGCTCCCCAAGAGCGTGGCCGTCGTGGACAGCCAGGCCATGGCCACGTACTGGCAGTCGGACCTGTCGGCGATCGAGGCCTGGTAGCCGGTCGGCGGGCCGGAGTCCGCAGCGGCAACCCGTGTTGCCGATTCCGGGATACGGGAGTGGACTGGGTGCACGTGAGGGCGGAGCCGAAGGGATGGAGGCCGTGGACCGGCTTTCGGAACCCGCCCGGCGTCTGTTGAACCGGCAACGAAGAATTCACGCATGACTACGTACCGGAAGCGGATCTAGTCTGGTCACAGGACCCGCTCCGAGAGCCGGTCCTGGTAGCTCGCGGCCGGAGCGGGCTGGGCCGGATCTGGCAGGGCGGAGTCCCTTTAAGGAGGCCGTCATGTCTGCCACGGTCAACCGCGGCGAGATCGAAGCCGACATCAAGGAAACCCTCGGCCTGGTCCCGCACTTCTTCCAGAGCATCCCGACCGAGCTGCTCGGGCCGGAATGGGAGATCTTCAAGCGGATCGAGCTCGGCGAGACGCTGATCCCGAACAAGTACAAGGAACTGATCGGCGTCGGACTGCACTCCGAGACGAAGTGCCGCTACTGCAGCCTGTTCCACGCCGAGGCCGCGAAGCTGTTCGGGGCGACGGACGAGGAGATCCAGGAGGCCGTTCACTACGCGAAGGCGAGCCTGGGCTGGAGCGCGTACATCAACGGCATGCAGGAGGACTACGACCAGTTCGCCGCCGAGCTCAAGCAGGTCACGGACTACGTCAGCGCCAAGGCCGCGTGATGGAGCTCGAACGGATCCGGCCACAGGTGCTGCGCGGCACCTTCCACGCCTACGAGCTGGCGTCGCTGGTCACGGCGGCCCGATACGTCGTGGAGTCCGCGCCGTCCGAGGTGCCCCCCGAGGCACTGGACCAGTTGAGTCGCCTGCTCGCCGACTACGAGCAGCAGGTCCGCAGCCTCGGCCCTCCCTCGGAACAGCACCAGTGATCACGGCCCCCGGGTCCCGGCGGCCGTCAAAGGCGGCAGCCGGGACCTCGTGGGGCGCTGCTTCGAGATCCGCGAGAAACCTCAGCCCTTGAGAGCGCGCCCGAGCCGCCCGAGCCCCTCCCGGATCTCGTCCGGGGCGGAGGTCACGAAGCACAGCCGCAGCGCGGCGGCGTCCGGCACACCGGCGAAGAAGGGCGCACCGGGAACGTAGGCGACATCATGCTCAACCACCGTACGCAGCAAGGCAGTTGCATCACTTCCCTCCGGCAGCCGGGCCCACAGGAACATGCCGCCCTCGGGCCGGTTCCAGGTGGAGCCCTCGGGCAGCGCTTCGGGGAGGCCCATGAGCATGGCGTCGCGGCGCTCACCGTAGGCGGCCCGGACCCTGTCGACGTGTACGTCCAGGTCCCGGTCGGCGAGGTAGCGGGCGGCGGCGAGCTGGTTGACGGTCGGGGTGTGCAGGTCAGAGGCCTGCTTGGCGATCACGCAGGCGCGCAGCAGCTCACGGGGCGCCCGCACCCAGCCGAGACGAAGCCCGGGCGCCATGATCTTCGAGTAGCTGCTGAGCAGCACGGTCCGGTCGGCGGCGTCCTCGTACGACGAAATCCACGGCACGTGCTCGCCCTCGTAGCGCAGCTCGCCGTACGGGTCGTCCTCGACGATCCACAGCCCGCGCCGAACGGCCACGTCGGCGACGGCGCGACGGCGCTCGGCGGTCATGGTGCGGCCGGTGGGGTTCTGGAAGGTGGGCACGCAGTAGAAGAGCTTGGGCCGCTCACGGGCGACGAGTTCGTCGAGGGCGTCGGGATCGGGCCCGTCCTCGTCGCAGGGCACCGGGATGATGCGAGCACCCGCGAAGCCGAAGGCCTGCAACGCGGCGAGATAGCAAGGATCTTCAACAAGCACCACATCGCCGGGTTCGATCAGCGCGGCCGCGAGGAGGGTGAGGCCCTGCTGGGATCCGGTGGTTATGAGGAGGTCGTCGGCGTGGGTGGCGAGCCCGCGCCCGCTGAGCCGGGCGGCCGTCGCGGCCCGCAGCGCGGGGCTGCCCTCGGTGGTGGAGTACTGGAGCGCGGTCGCCGCCTGCTCCTCCATCACGGCCCGGAACGCGGCGGCCATGCCCTCCCCGTCGAACAGCTCGGGCGCGGGAAGCCCGCCAGCGAACGAGATCACCTCGGGCCGTGCGGTCAGCGCGAGGATCTCCCGGACGGGCGAGGACCCGACGGACGCGGCACGCGCGGCGAGCGCGGGCACGGCGGCGGCCGACGCTGCTCCTGCCGATGCGGGGGCCGGTGAGGGGGCGGGCATGGGGGGGGCTCCTGTCAGTTGCTCGGACGTCCAACTACCCCCGCACCCTACGCAGCCCCCGCCCACCCCTGACGCCCCATTCCATGATCCGAACCCCGGTCCGGCGATGGGCCCTCGCAGCAGAACTCGCACCACACAGCCTTCCCGGGGTCCCGCTCCCCCACGCCCCACTTGTCGGCGACGGCACCCACGAGCACCAGCCCGCGCCCACCGCAGTCCGGACTGTCCGCAACCCGGGGCACCCCGCCCCCGCTGTCGTGCACCTCGACCCGCAGCACGGCCCCCTCGCAGAGCCGGAGCCGCAACAGAAACCCCCGGCCCGGCGGCACCCCGTGCAGCAGGGCGTTGGTGGCGAGCTCGCTGACACAGAGCAGGATGTCGTCGATGCGATGGAAGAACCCCCAGTCGGCGACGGCCCCGGCGGCGAAGCTCCGCGCGGCGGGGACGGATTGGCGGCGACGGGGGTAGAAACGCTCGCGCATTTCGTTGCCGGTCGTGCTGGCGGTGATGTTGTCGGTCATGGGGGGAGGGTTTCGGAGCGGTGGCGGCGGGCCGCAGTGGCTGGACCCGTACACAAATTCTGTACGGGTCCACGATGCGTAACGTACGGGTATGTATGGGGAGTTGGCAGGCATGCACCCCAGGAAGCGACCCCGGAAGAACACGTCGGCGATGAGGATGGTCGGCGCCCTCGTGGCGACCTTCCGGATTGCCGCAGGCCTGACCCAGCGCCAGCTGGGCGAGCGCGTGCTGCTGCACGAGGAGATGATCGCCTCGATCGAGCAGGGCCGCCGCCCCCTGAAACTCGACCTGGCCGCCTTGCTAGACCAACTCCTCGACACAAAAGGGGCGTTGACGACAGCGGTCGAGAACATGCCGGAGATCGACCTGATCCCGGCGTGGGCCGAGGAGTACATGGACCTGGAGCGCGAGGCCATCGCGCTGTCCTGGTTCGAGAACCAGGTACTGCCGGGCCTGCTCCAGACGGAGAGCTACGCGCGGGCGGTGTTCCTCAGCAAGGTGCCCGCGATGAGCGAGGACGAGATCGCTGCGCAGGTCGAGAAGCGGTTGGAGCGGCAGGAAATACTGCACCGGAAGGAACCGCCGACCCTCAGCTTCGTCATCTCCGAGGCCATCCTGCGGGACCGCTTGGGCAGCGACGCGGTGTACGTCGAGATGCTGCGGCACCTGCGCGCCTGCGCGGATCTGCCGGGGCTGACCCTCCAGGTCATGCCGCTCGGCAGGCATACGCACGCCGGGCTCAATGGGCCCTTCATCCTCCTGGAGACACCAGACCATCAGCACCTCGCCTATGCCGAGACCCAACGTGGCAGTCAGCTCATTTCCGACCCCGGCGAGGTCAGTATCCTGGCGCAGAAGTATGCGATGCTGCGAACGCAGGCCCTCAACTCCGAGCAGACGAGAGGGCTGTTGGACCGGCTACTAGGAGAGCAATGAGCATCGCACTTACGTGGTTCAAGTCCAGCTACAGCGGCGACGAGGGCGGCGCCTGCGTCGAGATCGCGTGCGCTTGGCGCAAGTCGAGCTACAGCGGCGACGAAGGGGCCTGCGTCGAGGTAGCAACCCACCCCTCGGCCATCCACATCCGCGACTCCAAGGCCCCCGAGGGCCCCACCCTCACCGTGAACCCCACCACGTGGCAGGGCTTCATCGCGGAACTCTGAACTCCGGCCCGCTTGAACGCCTATAGGGGCGCGGGGCTGTGACATTGTGCGGCTCTGCGGCGTGGGCGCGACCAGCCACAGACAGCCCGCAGCCGAAGGCGCGGAACGCTGCGGTTGCGAGGGCAGCGAGGGCCCCTCACCCTGCCCCGCCCCCCCCAGCACCGTGAGGCGAACCGCGTTGTCAGTGGTGGGATCTACATTCGAGGCATGGCGATGCTTGCGAATCCACTCCCGCAACTGATGGACGACCCCACCGGCAAGGTGCTCGGCCTTGACCTGCCGTCGGGCAGGCTGATCGGCCCGGCGGCCGAGCCGCTGCTCTGGTACGCGGATGAACCGGCCGGCCCGGAGAACTGGGCACGCCTGGCCCCGGCCCGCAGAGCGGCAGGCCTGCACCCCGTACTGCTGGGCGGGATAATGGAGTTGGCGGACTGGGAGCTGGCCCCGTACGAGGCCTCGTACCCGGGCGACCACGACGCCGAGGACGTGCTGGAAGGGTTCTGGGAGGCGTACGCCGAGGAGGAGCTGGGCTACGGGCCCGAGGACTGGCCCGGCCTGGCGGAGGCCCCCGAGCTCCAGGAGGACCCGGACAGCAGGGCGGCGAAGGTGGCGGGGGCGGCGACGGCCGAGGGCCCCCTGAAGGGCGCCCGGATGGCATTGGTCCCGGCCCGCCGGAGCGCCGACATACCGGCGGCCATCGGCTGGACGGGCCCGCTGAACCATGAGCACGACGTGGCGAGGCTGTGCGCGGTGCTGCGCTCGTGGGAGGACAGGTTCGGGATAAGGGTGGTGGGCCTGACCCACAACCGGCTCACGGTGTCGGTGGCGTCCCCGCCGATCGTCAAGGACGAGGCCGTGGTGCTGGCCGCGGAACACTTCGCCTTCTGCCCGGACGCGATGGACACGGACCTCGACGAGTACGCCAACTCGCTTCTGGACAACGAGAGTTGGACCTTCTGGTGGGACTGACTCCGGGTGGCCCCTGGAGCCACCCCTTCGACGCCTCCTTAGCGCTGGCTCAGGAATGAGGGGGGTTAGCGTCTTGGCATGACTGCAGAGAGCGCTTCGGTGCTGGTCGACATCCGCAAATACGACGGCAGCCTGAGCGCGCGGTGGACTGCCGTCCGGCTCGGTGAGGACGAGCACGGCGTGTGGCTGGGCACGGCACAGGGCGCCCCCGTCAGTTCGGACACGGGCGGCTGGACAACCCGGTTCGCGTACGTGATGTTGGTCCCGCGCGGTCAGTGGTGGACAGCCACGTTCTGTGCGGAGCCGGGACCTGAGATGTACTGCGACGTGTGCACGGTGCCCGAGTGGGACGCGGACGGGGCCGTCCTGCGCACGGTGGACCTCGATCTCGATGTCGTGCGGCCCCACGGCGGCGAGGCCCGCATCAAGGACGAGGACGAGTTCGCCGAACACCGCGTGCGCTATGGCTACCCCGACAGCGCCGTCGGCAAGGCCCGACAGACCTGCGAGTGGTTGATGGAGGCGGGACGTCGCGCTGGTGACGGCGTCGAACCCTTCGCCTCGGCGTACCGCCACTGGCTCGGCCTGATCGGATAGGCGGTGCCGGTGCGCATCGCCCTTGGCCACGCCATTCCGAGCCGACTCGGCCCCAACAATCCGGTCCGGGCAATCCAGTCCGTGGGCACGGCCCCAACAACCCCACCCCGGAGCACAATGAAGATCCCCCTCACCATTCACCAAGTCACCCTGAATGCAAGGCAGTTGAAAGTGATCCGGCCTGCCGCGCCGCCGAGCCGGGCCGTGCTCCTGGACCAGGATCGGTATCTGGGGGCCTACCTCGACCAGGATGCCGCGTACCTGATCGCCGGGCTGTGGGAGCTGGCCGCGTCCTCGCCGCAGGCGCTGATCCACCTGCCGATGCGGCGAAACCGGGCCCCGTCTCACGACCTGCCCGGGCACGGCACGCGCCAGTTGGACCTCGTGCTGCTGCATCATTCGCTGCAGTTCGCGCCGTCGCGCTGGAAGGGCGTACGCGCACGGCTCGGCCCGGGGCGCCGACGGACCGTAGAGCTGCCCGGAAACGACCGGCCGGCCGGGGGCGAGTCGCGGCATTACGTCGAATCGCGGCATTACAAGGAGAATCGCGACCTGTTCCACCAGCATCTCCATGCCGAGACGCTGTTCATGACAGGCAGCGCGAAGCTGTTCAAGGAGACCGCCCCGCGTTTTCGCGATCTCGGCCGCAGAGGGCCCGGCTTCGTCCCCGGGCACCCGAACCACTCCCACTGTTGCACGGAGCTGCACTCCACCGAGGGCATTCTCGGCAACGCCCGCGAGATGCACGTCGAGTACTGCGACCAGTGGGAATCGTGACCGCGGTCACCGCCGTTACGCAGCCGTCCCGCCTCCCCGGTGACGGGCAGGCGGGACGGGTTTCGCGGGCTCAGAGCCCGCGTGCGACCTCGGTCGCCCAGTACGTCAGGATCATGTGGGCCCCGGCCCGCTTGATGCCGGTCAGGGTTTCCAGGATCGCGCGGTCGCGGTCGATCCAGCCCTTCTCGGCGGCGGCCTCGATCATCGCGTACTCGCCGCTGATCTGGTACGCCGCGACCGGCACGTCCACCGACTCGGCGACCTTCGCCAGGATGTCGAGGTAGGGACCGGCCGGCTTGACCATCACCATGTCCGCGCCCTCGGCCAGGTCCAGCGCCAACTCCCGCATGGATTCACGGGTGTTGGCCGGGTCCTGCTGGTACGTCTTGCGGTCACCGCGCAGCGAGGAACCGACGGCCTCGCGGAACGGGCCGTAGAACGCGGAGGAGTACTTCGCGGTGTAGGCCAGGATCGAGACGTCCTCGTGGCCGGTCTGGTCCAACGCGTCCCGGATGACGCCCACTTGGCCGTCCATCATGCCGGAGGGCCCCACGACGTGGACGCCCGCGTCGGCCTGGACCTGGGCCATCTCGGCGTAGCGCTCAAGGGTGGCGTCGTTGTCGACGCGCCCGTCCGCGTCGAGGACGCCGCAGTGGCCGTGGTCCGTGTACTCGTCGAGGCAGAGGTCGGACATGATGACGAGCTCGTCGCCGACCTCTTCCTTCACGGCGCGGATGGCGACCTGGAGGATGCCGTCGGGGTCGGTCCCGGCCGTCCCGGCCGCGTCCTTCTTCTCGTCCTCCGGCACCCCGAAGAGCATGATCCCGGACACCCCGGCGGCCACGGCCTCGACGGCGGCCTTGCGCAGGGTGTCGAGCGAGTGCTGCACGACGCCGGGCATGGCCTGGATCGGAACGGGCTCGGTGATCCCTTCCCGTACGAATGCGGGGAGGATGAGGTCGGCGGGGTGCAGCTGGGTCTCCGCGACCATGCGGCGCATGGCGGGGGTGGTGCGCAGCCGACGGGGCCGGGCCCCGGGGAAGGATCCGTACACAGTCATGCCCCTACGCTACGCCGCCGGGGAGGACGGTTTTCCCCACCCCGCCCCTACGGCGTGCTGCAGCCGGGGCAGGCTGCCCTGGGGCTCCGCCCCAGACCCCCGGACGCCCCACCCCGCCCCTTCCCGAAACCCGCCGGGAAGTGGAGATGGGCTGAGGTCCTTTCCCGGGGACGCTGCCCCGGGCCCCGCGACGAGCTCAACTGCGGACCGTGCGTGGCTGGTCGCGCAGTTCCCCGCGCCCCTAGCAGCGCCGACCCTGGCAGGGTGCACACACAGCCTGTCCGGCGTTTGAGGACGAGCGCCCTTAAGGCGCGAACGGGGTTTGGGGCAGAGCCCCAGGAAACCGGCTTCCCCCCTTCCCCACCCCCGGAGGGTCTAGGGAAGGGGCGGGGAGGGGCCAATGGGTCTGGGGCGGAGCCCCAGGGAGCTCCGCCTCAACCCCGGGTTACGTCGTGCGGCGCCGCCGCGCCCCAGGCCGACGCTCGCTCGGCCGGGTCACGTGCTCGCCCGCGGACACCGCCGCGTCACGACGGGCCGCCCCGAAGTCCGCGAGCGCCTGCGCCAGCTTGTGGACCGACGGCTCCGGGGCCATCACGTCCACCCGCAGCCCGTGTTCCTCCGCCGTCTTGGCCGTGGCGGGGCCGATGCACGCGATCACGGTCACGTTGTGCGGCTTGCCGGCGATGCCGACGAGGTTCCGCACCGTCGACGATGACGTAAAGAGAACGGCATCAAATCCGCCGCCCTTGATCGCCTCGCGTGTGTCCGCCGGCGGCGGCGAGGCCCGTACGGTGCGGTAGGCCGTGACGTCGTCGACCTCCCAGCCGAGCTCGATCAGGCCCGCCACCAGCGTCTCGGTGGCGATGTCGGCGCGCGGCAGGAAGACGCGGTCGATGGGGTCGAAGACCGGGTCGTAGGGCGGCCAGTCCTCCAGGAGGCCCGCCGCGGACTGCTCGCCGCTCGGCACGAGGTCCGGCTTGACGCCGAATTCGACCAGCGAGGCGGCCGTCTGCTCGCCGACCGCGGCGACCTTGATACCGGCGAAGGCCCGAGCGTCGAGACCGTACTCCTCGAACTTCTCGCGCACCGCCTTGACCGCGTTGACCGACGTGAACGCGATCCACTCGTAGCGGCCCGTCACCAGGCCCTTGACCGCGCGCTCCATCTGCTGCGGCGTCCGGGGAGGCTCGACCGCGATGGTCGGCACCTCGTGCGGCACCGCACCGTAGGACCTCAACTGGTCGGAGAGCGAAGCCGCCTGCTCCTTCGTACGCGGTACGAGTACGCGCCAGCCGAACAGCGGCTTGGACTCGAACCACGACAGCTGGTCGCGCTGAGCAGGGGCACTGCGCTCGCCGACCACGGCTATGACGGCCTGGTGCCCGTCCGGCGAGGGCAGCACCTTCGCCTGCTTGAGCACCTGGGCGACCGAGCCGAGCGTCGCGGACCAGGTCCGCTGCCGCGTGGTGGTGCCCGCGATCGTCACGGTCATCGGGGTGTCGGGCTTGCGGCCCGCGGAGACCAGCTCGCCGGCCGCGGCCGCGACGGTCTCCAGGGTCGTCGACACCACCACCGTGCCGTCGCTCGCGCCGACCTCGGTCCAGCACCGCTCGGAGGCGGTACGGGCGTCGACGAAGCGGACGTCCGCGCCGCCGGCCCCGCTCAGCGGAACACCGGCGTACGCGGGCACACCGACCGCGGCGGCCACACCCGGCACCACCTCGAAGGGGATGCCCTCGGTGGCGCAGGCCAGCATCTCGCCGGCCGCGTCGCCGTCGAGGCCCGGGTCGCCGGAGACCGCACGGACGACCCGCCTGCCGGAGCGCGCGGCCTCCATGACAAGATTGGCGGCGTCCCGCAACACCGGGATACCGGCGGTAGTTGACGCCTCGTCCACTACCGTCAGCTGAGGTGTGTCCACACCTGCCCGCGCATGCGCGCGAACAACGTCGAGCACAGCGGGCTCGGCGATCAGGACGTCGGCCGAGGCCAGCGCCTCCACGGCGCGCAGCGTCAGAAGTCCGGGGTCTCCGGGACCGGCACCGAGGAAGGTGACGTTTCCGGCTGCGGTGGGGTTGGTGGTGGGGCTCAAAGTGCTCGCTCCCCCATAAGACCGGCCGCACCCTTGGCGAGCATCTCGTCCGCGAGTTCGCGTCCGAGGGCCATCGCTTCGTCGTGCGACGTGGGTACGGGACCGGTGGTGGACAGCTGCACCAGCGAAGAACCGTCGGTGGTACCGACGACTCCGCGCAGGCGCATCTCATGAACAATCTGCCCGTCGGCCAGCAGGTCGGCCAACGCACCCACAGGTGCGCTGCAGCCGGCCTCCAGGGCGGCGAGCAGGGACCGCTCGGCGGTCACGGCGGCCCGCGTGAACGGGTCGTCGAGCTCGGCGAGCGCGGCGGCGAGGTCGGCGTTGGCCGCCGTGCACTCGATCGCCAGTGCCCCCTGGCCGGGGGCGGGCAAAACGGTGTCGACCGACAGGAACTCGGTCACGACGTCACTGCGTCCGATGCGGTTGAGCCCGGCGGCGGCCAGGACCACCGCGTCGAGCTCGCCCTTGGTGACGTATCCGACGCGGGTGTCGATGTTGCCGCGGATCGGCACGCACTCGATGGCCCGGCCGTGGCTGCGGGCGTACGCGTTGAGCTGCGCCATCCGCCGCGGCGAACCGGTGCCGATACGGGCGCCGTCCGGAAGCTGGTCGAAGGTCAGACCGTCGCGGGCGACCAGCACATCGCGCGGGTCCTCGCGGACCGGGATGGCGGCGACGACGAGGTCGGGGTGCTCGGCGGTCGGCAGGTCCTTCAGCGAGTGCACCGCGAAGTCGACCTCGCCGCGCAGCAGCGCCTCGCGCAGCGCCACGACGAACACACCGGTGCCGCCGATCTGCGCGAGGTGCTCGCGGGAGGTGTCGCCGTACGTGGTGATCTCCACCAGCTCGACGGGACGGCCGGTCAACTGCCGTACGGCGTCGGCCACATGGCCGGACTGGGCCATGGCGAGCTTGCTGCGCCTGGTCCCGAGTCGAAGTGCTTGCTCGGTCATGACCGCCCTCGGTTCTTGACATCGGCGTCGTTCAGATCGGCCCTGGAGACGGCGGCCACCGTCTCCGGGTCGAGGTCGAAGAGAGTCCGCAGCGCGTCCGCGTACCCGGCGCCGCCGGGTTCGGCGGCAAGCTGCTTGATCCGCACGGTGGGCGCGTGCAGAAGCTTGTCGACGACGCGGCGCACGGTCTGGGTGACCTCGGAGCGCTGCTTGTCGTCGAGGTCCGGAAGCCGGCCCTCAAGCCGCGCGACCTCGCCGGCCACGACCTCGGCGGCCATGGCACGCAGCGCGACGACGGTCGGCGTGATGTGCGCGGCCCGCTGGGCGGCGCCGAACGCGGCCACCTCGTCCGAGACGATCGAGCGCACCTGGTCCACATCGGCGGCCATCGGCGCGTCGGCGGACGCCTCGGCGAGCGACTCGATGTCGACGAGCCGCACCCCGGGGATGCGGTGCACGGCGGCGTCGATGTCACGCGGCATGGCCAGGTCGAGCAGCGCCAGCTTCACGGGCCCGGCTGGCACGGGAACACCCCGCCCGGCCTGCGGCCGCTCCGCCCGCTCGGCCCAACTGCCGTGGAGTTCAAGGGAGTTGACGTCGACCGCCGGGGCCGCGTTCAGGGCGTCCACGCCGGGCCCGGCGAAGGTGATGCCCGCGTCGGCCAGGGCGGCCAAGTCCACCGGGCAGCCCGCGGCGTCGGGCGCGGGGGCCTCGGAACGTACCGCCTGATTCGCGGCGTCGTCCGGCTCCGTACCGTCCGCGAGCAGGCCTGCGCGCTCGGCGGCGGCGACCTCGGCGAGAGCGGTGCGGTCGGTGTCCGAGAGGCGGGCCACCGTCGCGGGGTCGGCGGCCGGGGCCAGCGGCGGCAGGCCGAGCGCGGTGGCCACGGCCTCGCCGGTCAGCACCAGGCCCGTGGCACCCGTGCAGGACACGGCCACGTCGACGCGTGTCAGTTCCCGTGCGACGTCGGCCATCGCCACGGCGCGCGCGGGGGTGCCCGACTCGCCGAGGATCTCGACGAGGCGCTCGGCGCGGGCGTGCGTCCGGTTGGCGACCACGATCTCGTCGACGCCGGTCCGGGCCAGCGTCGCGGCGGCGAGCGAGGACATCGAACCGGCGCCGATGACCAGCGCCCGCTTGCCCTTGGCCCAGTCCTCGACGGACGCTCCGGCGGAGAGCTGCTCAAGGCCGAAGGTGACGAGCGACTGCCCGGCCCGGTCGATGCCGGTCTCGCTGTGGGCGCGCTTGCCGACCCGCAGCGCCTGCTGGAACAGGTCGTTCAACAGCCGCCCCGCGGTGTGCAGTTCCTGCCCGAGCGCGAGGGTGTCCTTGATCTGCCCGAGAATCTGTCCCTCGCCGACGACCATCGAGTCGAGCCCGCAGGCCACCGAGAAGAGGTGGTGGACGGCCCGGTCCTCGTAGTGCACATACAGATAAGGGGTGAGCTCCTCCAGGCTGACGCCGCTGTGCTGGGCGAGCAGCGTGGAGAGCTCGGCGACGCCGGCGTGGAACTTGTCCACGTCCGCGTACAGCTCGATGCGGTTGCAGGTGGCGAGCACCGCGGCCTCGGCGGCGGGCTCGGCCGCGAGGGTGTCGTGGAGCAGCTTGGCCTGCGCGTCCGCGGAGAGGGAGGCCCGCTCCAGGACGCTGACGGGGGCGCTGCGGTGGCTGAGGCCGACGACCAGGAGGCTCATGCCGGCATCACGGCGGGCATGTCCCCGTCCGGTCCCTTCCGGCCATTGCCCGCGCCGCCGCGCACCGGCGGCACCACGGCCGCGGCCGCCTCGGCGACGGCGGCCTCCTCCGCGACGGCGGCTTCCTCGCCGGCCTTGCGCTGCTCGTGGAAGGCGAGGATCTGGAGCTCGATGGAGAGGTCGACCTTGCGTACGTCGACGCCTTCGGGCACCGAGAGGACGGTCGGCGCGAAGTTGAGGATGGAGGTCACCCCGGCCGCGACGAGACGGTCGCAGACCTGCTGAGCGGCGCCCGCCGGGGTCGCGATGACCCCGATCGAGACCCCGTTCTCGCTGATGATCTTCTCCAGGTCGTCGGTGTGCTGCACCGGCATCCCGGCCACCGGCTTTCCGGCCATCGCGGGGTCGGCGTCTATCAGCGCCGCGACCCGGAAGCCGCGCGAGGCGAAGCCGCCGTAGTTGGCGAGCGCGGCGCCGAGGTTACCGATACCGACGATGACAACCGGCCAGTCCTGGGTCAGGCCCAGTTCCCGGGAGATCTGGTAGACGAGATACTCGACGTCGTACCCGACACCACGGGTGCCGTACGAGCCCAGGTACGAGAAGTCCTTGCGCAGCTTCGCGGAGTTGACCCCGGCGGCGGCCGCGAGCTCCTCGGAGGAGACCGTCGGCACGGAGCGCTCCGACAGTCCGGTGAGCGCACGCAGATACAGCGGAAGCCTGGCGACGGTGGCCTCGGGGATTCCTCGGCTTCGGGTCGCCGGTCGGTGAGTTCGGCCAGTTGCCACGGTGCTCCTGCGGGATGAGCGGGGCTGCAGGCGGCCGTATGTCCCAAGGCCGCCCCGTCGGATGCAGGCTATGTCTTTGTGAACGCGTGCACAAAGATGGTGTCCGCTTTGTCCGAGCAAAGTGACCGGGCTCACGCGACCTGGGGAGGGAATCGCGGAACCGCGGACGGGTTCAGTCCGTTCAGGACCCGAAGGGGGCAAAGCCGCACACTCTCCTCACAGCGATACCCCCGAACCACAGCAAAACGACCATGATGGTAACCGCAACTATCGCGAACCCCATCATTTGGCTGTTCAACCGCCCATGGCCCGGAAGCGCGCCAGGGTTCAACCGACCAGTGCGCCTCTGAGGCGTACGGGATCCACGCGCCAGAAGGTGTGCTGCTCGCCATCGACAAGCACGACCGGAATCTGCTCCCAGTACTCCTTGTACAGCGCCTCGTCCTGGGTGATGTCCTTCTTCTCCCAGGCCGCACCCGTCTCGGCACACACGGCCTCGATCACCTCCTGGGCGTCGTCGCAGAGATGGCAACCGGGCTTCCCGATCAGCGTGACCACCCGGTCGGCAGGGTTCCCGCCCGGCTTCTTCTTACGTCGCAGCAAGGGACTCATGCCTCCCATTCTCCAACCTCAGGCCCGCCCCGTGGACCCATAAGCCCGGATCGTCCGTTTAACGCGACCGCCTCGGAGAGTTCACGCCATCGCTCCCCCGGCAGGTCGGGAAGTTCCGAACAGACTGGCTATGCTCACGACATGGCCGCACTGGGATGGCTCACCCCTCGTAGGCGCTCGGCGACAGCACGCAGCGTGCTGGCCGGCGAGGCCGCAGCCGAGGCAGCCCGCAAGTCCTCGCAGGAACTGGCAGAGCTGGCGGAACTGGCGCAGGCCAAGGCCGACGGGACCGCGCCGGAGCCCGAGTTCCCCGTCGTCGGGGACGATCTCGCCGCCGCCTTCTTCGACCTCGACAACACCGTGATGCAGGGCGCCGCCCTCTTCCACTTCGGCCGGGGCCTGTACAAGAGGCAGTTCTTCCAGCGCCGCGAGCTCGCGCGCTTCGCCTGGCAGCAGGCCTGGTTCCGGCTCGCCGGCGTCGAGGACCCCGAGCACATGCAGGACGCCCGCGACAGCGCGCTGTCCATCGTCAAGGGCCACCGCGTCTCCGAGCTGATGTCGATCGGCGAGGAGATCTACGACGAGTACATGGCCGACCGCATCTGGCCCGGCACCCGCGCCCTCGCCCAGGCCCACCTCGACGCGGGCCAGAAGGTCTGGCTGGTGACGGCCGCCCCGGTCGAGACCGCCACGATCATCGCCCGCCGCCTCGGCCTGACCGGCGCGCTCGGCACGGTCGCCGAGTCCGTGGACGGCGTCTACACGGGACGCCTGGTGGGCGAGCCCCTGCACGGGCCCGCCAAGGCCGAGGCCGTCCGGGCGCTCGCCGCCGCCGAGGGACTCGACCTGACCCGCTGCGCCGCGTACAGCGATTCGCACAACGACATCCCGATGCTCTCGCTCGTCGGCCACCCCTACGCCATCAATCCCGACGCCAAACTCCGCAAGCACGCCCGCGAGCGCGAGTGGCGCCTGCGCGACTACCGCACCGGCCGCAAGGCCGCGAAGGTCGGTATCCCGGCCGCGGCCGGGGTCGGCGCGCTGGCGGGCGGCACGGCCGCCGCCGTCGCCCTGCACCGCCGCCGCCGCTAGTCGGCGACTCTCCGCAGCCAACAGCCGCGATCGGCGGCCACCCCACAGCGTCAGCCGCCGGAATATTCGATTGTGGGGGTTTCGCCCCCATCCCCCTTGGCCCGCCAGCCCCGTTGCCCACACCCGGGCACAACAGATCTCCGTCACGGACAAATCCGAAAGCATCCCGATCAACTTCCGCTCACGATGTGCGACTTGAACAGACGCATAGACGTAACAGAAGCGACGGAATCGACGATTTGAGCAACTGGGTGTAGCGCTCCCTGCACGAAGCGTTATTCTCCTCAGACGCAATCCGGAACCCGCACATCGCCACGATGGGTGAACAGTTCCGCACTGCACGTGATGGAAGCTCTGCCTCTGGGAGTCCCGTGTACCCACACGTCGGGGTTGACGCCTCGGGCCTGGCTACGCTGCGCGGGGCGGTCGTCGACCGCCTGCGCGTCTTCGTCCCCACCGCGTACGCCGGCGCCCCTGCCTTCGCCACCGCAACACCCGTCGGGCCCTGCTATGCCCTGGCCGACGGTGGTGCCGCAGTCGGTAGACGGAGCGGCGGCCGCAGCACGGGCACGTCCGCGACGCCCACCGCCCGCCGGCCCACCGCCGACAGCGACAGCGCCCGCATGATGGATCTCGTCGAGCGCGCCCAAGCGGGCGAGGCCGACGCCTTCGGACGGCTCTACGACCAGTACAGCGACACGGTCTACCGCTACATCTACTACCGCGTCGGCGGCAAGGCGACCGCCGAGGACCTCACCAGCGAGACGTTCCTGCGCGCCCTGCGCCGGATCTCCACCTTCACCTGGCAGGGCCGCGACTTCGGCGCCTGGCTGGTCACGATCGCGCGCAACCTGGTCGCCGACCACTTCAAGTCGAGCCGTTTCCGGCTCGAAGTGACCACCGGCGAAATGCTCGACGCCAACGAGGTCGAGCGCTCCCCCGAGGACTCCGTCCTGGAGTCACTCTCCAACGCCGCCCTGCTCGAAGCCGTACGCAAGCTCAATCCGCAGCAGCAGGAGTGCGTCACCCTGCGCTTCCTCCAGGGCCTCTCGGTCGCCGAGACCGCCCGCGTCATGGGCAAGAACGAGGGCGCCATCAAGACCCTCCAGTACCGGGCCGTGCGCACCCTCGCCCGGCTCCTCCCGGACGACGCCCGCTGACCTCCCGGCCCTCTTGGACGCCACCCGACGACCCGCCGCAGGCGGGTCCAACTCATCATCCGTGAGCTTCGATGACGCTGTGGTCCGATCATCCTTCGTCCGTAACCCAAGTGCCGCGTCCGTCGTTGTGCGGGATGAAGGCTCCCTGTGGTCACGCCATGTCCACAGCCGCTCACTCGATCGTGTGGATGTGCTCAAGGCGTGCAACCTTCCAGGCCCCTTGGGGAGTCGACCGTGATGACGAGAGGAGGTGCCGCCAGTGATCGCGAACGTATCGGCGCACCGGCGGGCGAACGCCTTCGCCCAGGCCCTGGAAGAAGCCTCGGCGGCCGACCAGGAGACACCGGAGACCGGTCCGGCCGAACAGGCCGACACCGGCAGGTTGTTGACCCTGGCGGGTGGGCTCGGCGAACTGCCGAAACCGGAGATGGACCCGCAGGTCAAGGTCGAGCAGCGGGCGCTGCTCATGGCCGAGATGGAGCGGATGTTCGCCGGCGGCGGTGCCGTCGACCCTCAGGTGCCCGAGCAGCGGACCGGGCGCGGCGCCCACCGGGCGACGTCGCTCCGGAAATTGCGACCCCGCTCCCGCTGGTCCAAGGGCATTGCGGCGGGCGGACTCAGCATCGGTGTGGCCGCGGGCGCGTTCAGCGGCGTGGCCGCTGCCAGTTCCGACGCCCTTCCCGGTGATTCCCTGTACGGGCTGAAACGCGGCATGGAGGACTTCAAGCTCAACCTGGCCGACGACGACGCCAGCCGGGGCAAGCTCTACCTCGACCAGGCCTCGACCCGGCTCTCCGAGGCGAGACGCCTGCTGGAGCGGGGCCGCGCGGGCGACCTCGACCACGAGCAGCTCGGGGAGGTCCGGCGCGCCCTCAGCGGTATGGAGCACGACGCCTCCGAGGGCCACCGCCTGCTGCACCAGGCCTATGCGAAGGACGGTTCCATCGGCCCCATCGCCGCCCTGAACTCCTTCGCCGAGTCCCACCGCGCGAGCTGGAGCAAACTCCGCGGCAAGCTGCCCGCCCAGCTGACCGACGTCGGCGACAAGGTGAGCTCGGTCTTCGCCGCCATAGACCAGGAGGTCGGGCCGCTGCAGTCGCTGCTGCCCAAGACGTCGTCCACGACCCACGGCCGACAGGACTCCTCGCACCCGGGCAGCGCCTCCAGCACCGCCCGCCCGTCCGCGCCGCCCCCGTCCTCCGCGCCCGGCCACAGCGCCCCCGGCACCAGCGGAAAGCCTCAGCCCTCCGGCTCCCCCTCCAGCGAGGGTCTGCTCGGCGGCAACACCGGCGGCCTGTTCGAGCCGGGCACGGGCGGCATCGTCCCCGCCCCGTCCGGCAAGACCTCCAACAAGCCCCCGGTCCCGGACGTCACCCTGCCCCCGCTCCTGCCGGGCCTGCTGCCGGGCCTCGGCATCGACGCGGACAAGGCGGAGTAGAAGTCCACGTACGTACGCACTGGAGGGGCTGGGTTTCCCCAGCCCCTCCAGTGCGTAGCCTCGGGCGGCCCAGAAGAATCGGGCGGCGCAGAAGAACGCGACCTCAGAAGAACTCAGAAAAACACGGACCGTCGCTGCACAAGCAGTTTGTACAGCGTGTGCTGGATCTGCTCCCGCACCTGGTCGGTGAGGTTGAACATCAGCATCGGGTCCTCCGCCGCCTCCGGCGGATACCCGTCGGTGGGGATCGGCTCGCCGAACTGGATCGTCCACTTCGTCGGCAGCGGCACCAGACCCGCGGGGCCGAGCCACGGGAACGTCGGCGTGATCGGGAAGTACGGGATGCCGAGCAGGCGGGCCAGCGTCTTGGAGTTCCCGATCATCGGGTAGATCTCCTCGGCCCCCACGATCGAGCACGGCACGATGGGCGTGCCCGCCTTCAGCGCGGTCGACACGAAGCCGCCGCGCCCGAAGCGCTGCAGCTTGTACCGCTCGCCGAACGGCTTGCCGATGCCCTTGAAGCCCTCCGGCATCACCCCGACGACCTCGCCCCGCTCCAGGAGCGCCTGCGCGTCCTCCGAACAGGCCAGGGTGTGCCCGGCCTTGCGGGCCAGCTCGTTGACGACCGGCAGCATGAACACCAGGTCGGCCGCGAGCAGCCTCAGATGGCGCCCCGCGGGGTGGTGGTCGTGGACGGCCACCTGCATCATCAGGCCGTCCAGCGGCAGCGTCCCGGAGTGGTTGGCGACGACCAGCGCCCCGCCCTCGGCCGGGATGTTCTCGACGCCCTTCACCTCCACCCGGAAGTACTTGTCGTAGAACGGCCGCAGGATCGACATCAGGACCTGGTCGGTCAGCTCCTTGTCGTAGCCGAACTCGTCGACGTCGTACTCGCCGGTGATCCGTCGCCGCAGGAACGACAGGCCGCCCGCGATGCGCCGGTCCCAGCCGCCGCGCTGCTCCTGCCCGTTCGCCGCCCGGGCCCCGGAAGGCTGCTCCACGGCCCCCTGCGCCCCGGGCAGGGCACTGACCGGGGCGGTGGGGGCTCCGAGCGGCTGCGGGCCGGGCTCGGCCTTGCGGCGGCCCGGGACGGGGCGCCTGCGGCCGGTGCGCTGCGCGCTCTGGCGCGAGCGGTCGTCGTCGAACGGGATGACCTTGGCGTCCGCCATCGTTGGTGCGCTCCTCATTCCGCGTTCGAAGGGGTGGTGGCTCCGGCGAGGGCCCCGCCGGGGAAGGGCGCGAACGGCAGCCCCGCCACCCGGTCCACGGCCCTGGCCAGCGAGTCCGGGGGCAGCAGCCCCGGGCCCCGGCTGCGGGCGAAGTCCGTGAAGGTCTCGGCGGTCGTGTACTTGGGTTCGTAGCCCAGTGTCTCGCGCATCTGAGCCGTGCTGACCACCCTGCCGTGCGTGAGCAAACGAATCTGCTCCGGCGAGAAATCGGTCACCCCGACCGTCCTGAGGGCGGTGCCGACCCAGCGGACCGCCGGAAGCAGCACGGGCACCGTGGGCCGGCCGAGCCGCCGCGAACACTGCGAGAGCAGCAGCACGCCCTCCCCCGCCACGTTGAAGGTCCCGCTGTTGAGCGTCCCGCGGCGCGGCTCGCCCGCCGCGATCCGCAGCACGTCGATCACGTCGTCCTCGTGGACGAACTGGAGCCGCGGGTCGTAGCCGAGCACCGTCGGAAGCACCGGCAGTGAGAAGTACTCGGCGAGCGGCGAGTCGGCGCTGGGCCCCAGGATGTTCGCGAACCGGAGCACGCACACCGCCACATCGGGCCGGCGCCGGGCGAAGCCGCGCACATACCCTTCGACCTCGACGGCGTCCTTCGCGAAGCCACCGCTGGGCAGCGACTTCGGCGGCGTCGTCTCGGTGAACACCGCGGGGTCGCGCGGCGCGGACCCGTACACGCTCGTACTCGACTTCACGACGAGCCGCTTGACCGTCGGCGACTTCTGGCACGCGCCGAGCAGCTGCATCGTGCCAATGACGTTGGTTTCCTTGACCGTGGTGCGGCCGCCGCCAGAACTGAGCGGCGTCCCGGTCACATCCATGTGCACGACGGTGTCCACCTCGTGCTCGGCGAGCACCTTCGCGATCGCCGGCTGGCGGATGTCCGCCTGTACGAAATCGGCACCACCCAGACGGTGCCCCGGCCGGACGATATCGACCCCGATCACCCGGTCGACCTCGGGATCCCGCTGGATCCGCCGCACAAGACGGCCGCCCAGCTGCCGGGCGACTCCGGTGACGAGCACGACCTTCCCCAAGATCAGCGCCTTCCTTCGGCCTTCGGTACGTCCCTGACGCCCTGTGCGCCACCGTAGCGGCTGGACGTTGCGCGGCGGTGACCACGTGCACGCGCATGGCCGAGAAACTGCGTCCGTGTACGCCGCAGCCCTCCCACCGATAATGCGGCGGGAGGGCTGCGATCTCACGAACAGCGCTCGCTTACTTCTTGTTGCGACGCTGAACGCGCGTGCGCTTGAGCAGCTTGCGGTGCTTCTTCTTGGCCATCCGCTTGCGCCGCTTCTTGATAACAGAGCCCACGACTACCCTCGCTCACTTCTTCTCACTCGGTGCGGGGCGTCTGGGCCCACACGACCTACGTCGGCCTAGCCTACCTGCCACCGAGTGAGGGACGTAATCCGAGGGGAACAGGGAGCCCCCTCAGCCCGTCTCCACCCCCACAAAGGACTCGCGGAGGTACTCCTGAACTGCCTGTTCCGGGACCCGGAAGGACCTGCCCACCCGGATCGCCGGCAGATGACCGCTGTGCACCAAGCGGTACACGGTCATCTTTGACACTCGCATCACCGAGGCGACCTCCGCCACGGTAAGGAACACGACCTCGTTGAGAGGCCTCTGGTCTGCAGCCATGACCCACCTGTACCTTCCGCACCCAACGCGCACCGGCTTCCCCTCCGGTGACTCAACGTCGCTGTGCGCTCACTCCCCAGACTAGGGGCGGGTGGTGCGAGTGGGGAAGAGGAGCTGCCATCGGCCGCCTACTGTGACAGACACGCTCGATTGAGTACATAGCGAGTAAGCGGCCGGTAGTAATCAGACCGCACAGCGTCATCAAGCGGAACGGCCACGGCCACCCGCCCCTCGGCCTCGCCGACGAACAGCGCGGGGTCGTCCGTATCGGCAAGACCGACCGCCTCAATGCCCAGCTGACCTGCCCCGCAGACCCATCCGTGATCTCCGATCACGAGATCGGGAACCTGCCCTGAACCGCCCGCCGCGGCCCCCAGAGCGACCCGAACCGGGAGCGGCGAATGGGTGTGCGCGCCGGTCTCGCTCCCGGCTCCCCGCGCGCCGGGTTCCCGCACCAACGCGACTCCTCGTACGTAGTCAAGGTTGTACGTACGTACCCCGAACCGGGTCGTTATGTCGACAGAGCTACCCTTCGCGGGGGTGAGAACAGGGCACCCCGCCGCCGACAAAGCGTCCGCCAGGGCGGCGTAGAACCCGAGCAGACGGTGCGGATGCCCGGTCCCGAGCAGCACCGCGCCGCGCCGCGAAGCCACCTCCCCGAGCCGCACCGCGAAGGCGTCGAGCCCCGCCAACGTCCGCTCGGGGTCAATGACATCGGGCCCACTCACATGGCCCGGGTCGTCACTCACCCCGCACTTGTCCGCCATCAGCCTCAACAGATCCCGCTCGCCCCACCCCCATTCGGGATCGAGCCCGAGCGTGACCCGCGGATCCCGAGCCGCGAACAGCCGATAGCTCCGCAGACTCTCCTCCCGCGAGGTAGCCACGGGCCCGGCCAGCCTGGCCGCCAGAAGGTGCGCCCGCAGCGCCCCGATGCTCAACACACGACGATGCTCCCGCAGGGGGGCGGGGCGCGGGCCAAAACCCGGCTGTCACCCCACAGTTGGCGTAACGCGGCCGGTCGCCGACGGGGGTTCCTCTCCCCACCCTGGGGACCCCCAGGACAGGCTGAAATGCCCGGTGCGGGCCAGCACCGACCCCGCTAGTGGCGCGGGACTGCGACATGTGCGGCTCCGCCGCGGTGGGCGCGACCGGCAGCCCTGGGTGCCCTACAGGGGCGCGGGGAACTGCGCGACCAGCCACGTACGGTCCGCAGCCGAACGACTCCTCCCGGAGGGTCTCGGGAACGGGCGGGGTGGGGAAGCCCGCCGAAGGCGCCGGCCACCGGCACCAGCACCGGCTACGCCAACAACCCCCGCAACGGAAACACCGCCCGCCGAGTGGCCAACACCGCCTGATCGAGCCGATCCGCGGGGTCGTACCCCGCATCCCAGGACCGCCACGACACGGCCCGCCCGTCCGTCATCCGCCCCGGCCCCAACTCCCGCGTACGCGCGAACACTTCATCCCGCCAGGACCCGGGGATCACCGACTCGGGATCGATCGGCGCATGCCCCGCGATGCCCACCAGATGCGTCCAGGACCGCGGCACCACATCCACCACCGCATACCCCCCACCCCCGAGCGCGACCCACTTCGCACCTTCGACGTACTCATGGGCCAGCGAGTGGCAGGCGGCCTGCACCGCGCGCTGCGCGTCGAGCGAAACGGCCAGATGGGCCAGCGGATCCTCGAAGTGGGTGTCCGCCCCGTGCTGCGTGACGAGGACCTGCGGCCGGAAGTCGGCGATCAGCTCGGGCACCACCGCGTGGAACGCCCGCAGCCACCCCTCGTCCCCCGTCCCCGCCGGCAGCGCGACATTGACCGCGGAGCCCTCGCCGGCCCCGTCCGGACCGGTCTCCTCCGGCCACCCCGTTCCGGGAAACAGCAGCCGGGGATGCTCGTGCAGCGAGATCGTCAGGACTCGCGGATCCTCCCAGAACGCCGCCTGCACGCCGTCCCCGTGATGCACATCGACATCCACGTACACGACCCGCTCGGCGCCGAGCTCCAACAGCCGCGCGATGGCCAGAGCCGCATCGTTGTAGATGCAGAACCCGGCCGCCCCGCCCGGCATCGCGTGGTGCAACCCGCCCGCGAAGTTGACGGCGTGTGCGGCCTCCCCCGCCCACACCGCCTCGGCCGCGGCGACCGACTGCCCGGCGATGAGCGCGGAGGCCTCGTGCATCCCGGCGAAGGCCGGATCGTCCATCGTCCCGAGCCCGTACGAGGCGTCGGCGGCACCCGGATCCGCCGACGCCGCCCGCACCGCGTCGACGTAGTCCTGCCGGTGCACGAGCCGCAGCGTGGAATCCCCGGCCGACGGCGCGGCAACGACATCCACCTGCTTGTCGAGCCCGTACGCCCGCACCAGACCCATGGTCAGCGCGAGCCGCACCGGGTCCATCGGGTGGCTCGACCCGAAGTCGTAGCGCGTGACAGCTTCATCCCACATCAACAGTGCGCGGCCGCTCATGCCCGCCACCGTATCGGGCGGCCTCGGAGCCGAACGAGCGGGCGTACACCAACGTCAGAAGCACCAGAACCATCGGCACGAGCATCGCCCCGCGGTAACTCCAGGCATCCCCCAGCGCCCCCACGAGCGGCGAGCCGACAAGAAAACCCACGTAGTTGAAGATGTTGAGCCGGGCGATCGCCGCGTCGCTGGCGTCCGGAAACAGCCGCCCGGCGGCGGCGAACGTCTGCGGCACGATCACGCACAGCCCGAACCCGAGCAGCGTAAATCCGGCCATGCCCGCCCAGGCCCCGGGCGCGGCCGCCACCACGGCGAACCCGGCCGCCGCGAGCACCGTCCCCAGCCGCACCACTGCCACCGCCCCGAACCGCCGCACCCCGAAGTCCCCGGCGGCCCGCCCGAGCAGCGTGGTCACCATGTAGACGTTGTACGGAACGGTCGCGAGCTGCTCGGAACTTCCCAGGGTGTCCTGGAGGTACTTCGCGCTCCAGTTGGAGACGGTCGAGTCCCCGATGTACGCGAAGCTCATCACCAAGCAGAGCGGCAGCAGCAGCCGGAAGACGACGGGCTTGGCCCCCGGAGCGCCCTCCACCGCGGCGCCGGCCGGCTCCCCGTCCACGTACCACCGGCTCGCGGCCAGACACACCGGCAGCAGCACGGCCACGACCGGCAGATACGACACGAGCAGCGACAGCTGCCAGTGCGCCCCCACCCAGGCGAGCGAGGCGCCGCCGATCCCCCCGAGGCTGTACGAGGCGTGGAACCCGAGCATGATGCTGCGCCCGTACGTCCGCTGGAGGCTGACCCCCAGCATGTTCATCGACGCGTCGAGCGCCCCCACCGAAAGCCCGAACGCGCCGAGCGACAGCGCGGCCTGCCACATCCGGTCGCCCGCCCCGGCCCCGAGCAGCGCCAGGAGCACGGCGGGCTGGGCGAACCGCAGGACCCCGCTCGGCCGGACCCGCTTGATCAGCTGCTCGGTGCAGACGCTGCCGACCCCCGCGAGGATCGGCACGGCCGCGAGGAAGACGGGCAGCAGCCCGTCGGATATCCCGTACCGGTCCTGGATCGCGGGTATGCGGGTCACCAGGAGGGCGAAGGCCATGCCCTGCGCGAAGAAACTCACCGCCAGGGACGCTCTGCCGTGCCGCAGGCGTGCGTCTGTCATGGCGGCACAGCCTAGAGCCGTTACTTACTCCTGGGTAGAGAGATCACCCGAGCAATCCGAGCAGCTGCCCCATGTCGTCGAAGTACCCGTTGGCCCCGTCGAGCCGCTCGGCTGGCGTCATCGCCGTGAACCCGTACACGTCCATCCCGGCGGCCCGCGCGGCCTCCACCCCGAGCGGGCTGTCCTCGACGACGACACACCGCTCGGGCGCCACGCCCATCCGCTCGGCGGCGTGCAGGAACAGATCCGGCGCCGGCTTCCCCCGCCCGACGTCCTCCGAGGAGAACACCCACTCCTCCTCGAACCACTCGTCGAGCCCGGCCGTGCGGTGCCCCACCCTGATCCGCTCATGCGTCCCGGACGACGCCACGCAGTAAGGCACTCCGTCCGCCACGAGCTTTCCGAGTACGTCGGTGACCCCCGCGACGGGCTGCAGTTCCCGCTCGAACGCGGCGAAAATCCGGGCATGCAGCGTCTCGTCGAAGTCAGCCGGCAGCACCTGCCCGGTCCGCTCTTGAATCAGATCGTGTACGCGGTGGACGGCGGCCCCCATGTAGTCGCGGAGGGATTCCTCGTACGAGGTGGGATGGCCGAGCTCGGTGAGATACCCGGACAGGATGGTGTTCGAGATGGGCTCGCTGTCGACGAGCACGCCGTCGTTGTCGAAGATGATGAGGTCGTAGCGCATGACTCGACCTTAAACGCAGAAAAGCCCCGCACCGTGACTCTGAAGAGTCTGGTGCGGGGCTTTCCCCAAAATTTGTTCGGCGGCGTCCTACTCTCCCACAGGGTCCCCCCTGCAGTACCATCGGCGCTGAAAGGCT
>NZ_JBSFIE010000040.1:0-68794 GCF_053597395.1 Streptomyces sp. NPDC001415 | reverse complement strand
CCGGAAGGTCCTCGATGGGGGTACCCCCTGGTCTTCAAGACCTTGGGGGAGGAGCTACTAGGGCGTTTCGGCAACGCGGCGAGCGTGCGTGCCAGACGCCACGGGCCCGGGCGGGGTTTAGACACAGGCTCTCAGGCTCTCAGGCCCGGGCGCCGGCGGGGACGCCGTCCGCGACCTTGGACTCCAGCTCCTTGGAGACCTTGCGCTCGACGAAGAAGGCGGCGGTGGGGATCGTGCCGGCGATCAGCACCCACAGCTGCTTGCCGACCGGCCACTTCGCCTTGGAGCCCAGGTCGAAGGCGAAGACGAGGTAGATCACGTACAGCCAGCCGTGGGCGATGCCGACGATCTTCGTGAAGTCCGCGGCGCCGTTCATGTCGAGGATGTACTTGGCGATGACGCCGAGGGTCAGCAGGACCAGCAGTACGCCGGTGACGTACGCCATCACTCGGTAGCGGGTCAGCACGCTCTTTTTCATGCGGTCGAGCGTAACCGGACATGCGGGGCGATCTTCGCCCGGGTCACGTCTGCGGCGGGCTCTCCCCCGTACCGCCGACGGGGTGGGCTACTCCTCGAAGTCGTGGGCCGCTACCCGTAGGGGCCTCAGCATCGCGAAGATCTCCCCGCACTCCTCCGCGTCGTAGACGCCGAGCCCGAACTCCATCGCCATCAGGTCGCGCGTGGCCAGCTCCACCACCTCGCGGCCCTTGTCCGTGATCGACGCGAGCGTGCCGCGGCCGTCGTTCGGGTTGGGGCGCTTGTCCACGAGGCCCGACTTCACGAGGCGGTCCACCGTGTTGGTGACCGAGGTCGGGTGGACCATCAGGCGCTCGCCGATCTTGGACATCGGCAGCTCCCCCTCTTTGGAGAAGGTGAGCAGCACCAGCGCCTCGTACCGCGCGAAGGTCAGCCCGTACGGCTTCACCACCGCGTCGACCTCCGCGAGCAGGATCTGGTGCGCCCGCATGATCGAGGTGATCGCCCCCATCGAGGGCACGGGTCCCCAGCGCTGCTGCCAGAGTTCGTCGGCTCGGGCGATGGGATCGAAGGGAAGGCTGAGCGGCTTGGGCACCCGTCGACCTTACCCACTGGTCACATGCCGGTCAGCCCCGTCTCGAAGTTCGGTACCGCACCGCCCGGCATGGCGCTCCCCACGGGGGGTGACTGTTATGTCACGATTACCCGGTCCTGTGCATATCGTCCCGTACAGACCCTTGCCACCTCAGGGGGCCTGATGTCCCGGTACAGAACCCTCGCGTACAGAGCCCACGCGTACGGATCCCTCCCGCGCGGAATTCTGCTCGCCGCCGTCCTGCTCGCCGCCGTGGCCGGCTGCTCGTCCGGCGGCGACGGCGGCGGGGCCTCCGTGCCCCGGGCCCGCTCCCAGGCCGAGGCCGCCCCCGCGCCCGCGCCCGGCTCTCCCTTCTGGGTGGACCCGGAGAGCGACGCGGCCCGGCAGGTCAGGATCTATCAGGGGCAGGGCCGGCTCGCCGACGCCCAGGTCCTGCGCAGGATCGCCGACCGGCCGGTGGCCACCTGGCCGTCGGGGGACAACCCGCAGCCCGGCATCCGCAAGGCCGTCGAGGGCGCCGCCAAGGAGAAGCGGACCGCGGTGTTCGTGGCGTACAACATTCCGCACCGCGACTGCGGCGCGTACTCGGCGGGCGGCGCGAACGGGGCCGACGCCTACCGCGCCTGGTACCGGATGTTCGCCGAGGCCATCGGCGACGCCCCGGCGATCGTCGTTCTGGAGCCGGACGCGGTCGCCCACATGGTCGACGGGTGCACGACTCCCGACCATCACGCCGAGCGCTATCAGCTCCTCCGTGACGCGATTCGGCAGTTCAAGAGACTGCCCGACACCAGGGTCTATCTCGATGCCGGCAATCCCTCCTGGATCCGGGACCCCTACAGCCTCATCGAGCCGCTGCGGCGGGCCGGAGTCGAGAAGGCCGACGGGTTCGCGCTGAACGTCTCCAACTTCCAGACCGACGCGGCTGTACGGGCGTACGGGGCGAAGGTGTCCCAGGGGCTCGACGGCAAGCACTTCGTCATGGACACCAGCCGCAACGGCGAGGGGCCGCTGCCCGAGGACCGCGAACAGGCCTGGTGCAATCCCCCGGGCCGGTCCCTCGGCACCCCGCCGTCGGTCCGTACCGGGGATCCGCTCGTCGACGCGTTCCTGTGGATCAAGCGGCCGGGCGACTCGGACGGGCCCTGTCGCGGCGGCCCGTCCGCCGGGACCTGGTGGCCGGAGTACGCGCTCGGGCTCGCCAAGCGCGCCCGCTTCTGACACCGCCCGGTCCAGCCGGAGAGCTCGGCCCGTCCAGAGAGCTCGGTCCACCCGGAGCGCTCAGTCCACCCGGAGCCACTTCGCCTCGGACGGGGTGCCCTCCTGGTCGGTCACGAAGACCATGTACCAGCCGGGCGGGACCAGCGCCCGGTCCTTCGGGACGGTGATCGTGACCGAGTTCTTGTCCTTGGTCAGGCCCAGTTCGATCGACCGCTGCTCCACGTCCGTCGTGTGGGTGACCGCGCTCGGCCGCATCAGGCGGGCCTTGACGACGCGTTCGGGGTGGTCCGTCCTGAAGGTCGCCCGGCCGTCGCCCGCCGCGGCCTCGGGGCCGTCGCCGAGCGCGGGGCGCTTGTCCTTGTCGCGGTAGAGGTAGGGCGGGCTGTAGACCTCCATGCGCTGCTCGAACTTGCCGAGCTTGGTGTTGTCCTTGTCACCGAACAGCGAGTCGGAGCCGAAGGTGGCGACCCGGCCGTCGGGCAGCAGCAGCGCCTCGGAGTGGTAGTTGCGGCCGATGGTGGGGTCGGCCGCCTCGCGGAAGGCGTTCGTCCTGGGGTCGTAGAACTGGGCCTTGAGGATGTTGGAGCCGCCCCTGCCCCGGTAGTCCGCCGAGCCGCCGCTGGTGAAGACCGAGTCGTCCGGCATGATCACGCTGTTCAAGTAGCGGGTGCCCTGCGGGAGTTCGGGCCCGGTCCTGAAGACGGGGTTCGCCTCCTTGAGGTCCACCACGGCGGTGCGCGGCGTCGCCTTCTTGGACTCGCCGACCCCGCCGCCGCCGAGCAGCATGAACCGCTGGTCCTGGGCGGGGGGCAGCAGGAGCGAACTGGCCGTCTCCAGCTGGTCGGTGGCGTTCAGGCCGCCGATCTTGGTGAAGGTGTTCTTCTGGACGTCCCACAGGCCCGGCTCGCGGCCCTTGTCGGCGGGCCCGTACCCGGCATTGGCGCCCGAGTAGAAGAGCTTGCCGCTCTTGGTCAGGAACAGCGAGGGGTAGGTCGGGAAGTAGCGGAAGGGACCCTTGGACCACTGCTTGGTCTTCGGGTCGTAGATCTCGTTGTCGCCCGCGAGGATCACGCCGACGTCGTCGAGACCGGAGACGGCGAGCACCCGGCCGTCCTGGAGCGTGGTGAGCGTCGGGTACCAGCGGGCCTCCTTCATCGGGGCGACGGGGATGTACTTCTCGGCCTTCGGGTCGAATTCGTAGGCCGCCCTGATCCCCTGGAAGTCCTGCTTGTCCAGGGTGATCTTCTCGGCGAGCCCGTACACGTCGTTGGCGTCCTTGCCGGTCAGGCCCTCGATCTCGTACTGGGCGCGGTCGGTGGCGACCGACTGGGGGCCCTCGGCCACGGCCTCGACGAAGACCCGCGCCTCGGCGGCGGTGGTCTTGGTCTGCCAGGGCTTCATCTGCCCGCTCTCGTCGTACGAGATCTTGAACTCGCGCTTGGCGCGCGGCACCGTGACGTCGAACTTGGACACGTACTCCACGCCCGACGGGGAGCGGAACTTGGTGCCCCTCTTGATGGTGACGGCCTTGTCCGGGCTCTCGTTCTTGACCCGCATGCCTCCGCCGGCCCGCTTGACCTCGCCGTCCAGGAGCTCGTAGCGGGCGGTGCCGCCGGCCACCAGGAGCTTGCCGTCCGGGAGTTGGGCGTGGCCGCCGCAGAAGAAGTCCTCGGGGGTGGGGATCTTCTTGAAGGAGTTGTCCTTCGGGTTCCACAGGACGGTGTCGAAGGTGCCCGCGTCGAAGTGGTCCTGCTTGTTGCCGGAGCCCGCGATGATCAGCACCTTGCCGGTGTGGAGCAGCGCCGCGTGGATGGCGTTGGTGCGGTACTTCTTGGGGATGTCGACGTCGTGCCAGGCGCCGTACTTCGCCGTGTACTCGGGCTGGGCGATCTCGTACGCGTGGTACTGCTCGGTGGCGAAGGAGAGCGCGGCGGGGGCGTTGAGGCCCGCGAGGACCACGACGGCGCCGCCGCCGAGCAGGGTCTTCTTCGTCCGCTTCGAGGGCCGGTGGGCCATGGCTCAGTTCCCTCCTGTCGTCGTGACGATGGCGGGTTCCGTCTCGCCGGTGGCCTTCGTCGACTGCTGGGTGGTGGCCTTGGCGCCCCGGTGGGCCGCCCCGCGCTCGCGCAGCGTCGTCCACGCCCAGATCGCCGCCGGGGACAGCGCGATGCACAGGGCGAGCACGGCCCAGGTGCGCATCGCGGCGTGGGTGTGGTGGTAGTGGACGGAGGCGATCAGCGAGCCGGCGAGGACGGCCGCCCAGAACAGGTGGATCCGGAAGGTCCACAGCCGGTCGGGGCTGGTCTGGCCCCCCTTGGGCGTGACGACGAAGCGGCCGGGGGTGCGCAGGACGGCCGAGCCGAGCGACTTGAGGTAGATGGGCGCCGAGAGCGCCGACATGCCCATCCCGGCGAGCCCGCCCGATCCCTCGGGTTCGTGGGGTGAGACGTTGTGCCGCCGGTTCCACAGGTAGAGGCCGATCTGGAGGGCGGCCGCGTCGCTGTAGAGCATCAGCCAGACCGAGGCGGAGACCTGGGTGCCGGACGCCCCGAACCACAGGAACAGCACGCAACTGACGATCCCCAGAAGCCAGTTGACGGCCGTCATCGGGTAGTAGACGAGCATGAGGGTGTACGAGAGCAGCCGGCCGGGCGGCATGCTGAAGGGCGCCTTCCAGTACTGCTTGAACAGCGTCTCGTAGGTGCCGCGCGACCAGCGCATCTGCTGGGTGAAGAAGTCGGTCCAGGAGGCCGGGCCCTCGCCGACGGCCAGCACGTCCGGGGTGTACACGGAGCGCCAGTGGTGTCCGGTCCTCGGGTTCTTGTGCCGGTGCAGTTCGAAGCCGGTGGCCATGTCCTCGGTGATCGAGTCGTAGAGCCCGCCGATCTGCCGCACCGCCGCGAGGCGTACGACGTTGTTTGTGCCGACGAACATGGGCGCCCGGTAGCGGTTGCCGGCCCGCTGGATCAGCGCGTGGAAGAGGAACTGCTGGGACTCGGCGGCCTTGGTGACGGGCGAGTCGTAGTTCCCGTACACCTGCGGTCCGACGACGAAGGCGACGTCCGGGTCGCGGAAGTAGCCCATCATCCGCTCAAGGAAGTTGGGGAGCGGGGCGTGGTCGGTGTCGACGGAGGCGAAGAAGTCGTAGCCGCCGCCGTGCATCGCGATCCAGGCGTTGTAATTGCCGTGCTTGGTGCGGGCCTTGTGGACACCCTTCTCGCGGTTCCACTCGGGGACGCCCTTGCGGGAGAAGTGGCGCACGCCCAGCTCGGCGCAGAGGGCTTTGGCCTGTTCGTCGTCGCCCTCGTCCAGGAGCCAGATGTCGAGCGGCCCGGTGTGGGTGAGCCGGACGGCCGCCTCCAGGGTGCCCCTCACCATGGACAGGGGTTCCTTGCCCGGCACGTACGTGGTGAGGAAGGCGACCCGGGTGCCGTAGGCGGAGGTGACCGGGACGGGGTCGCGGGCGACCATCGTGGCGTGGGCGACGGAGGCGACGTTGGCGACCATGAAGAGTTCGATCAGGCCGATCGAGACGAGCATCGCGATGTCGAGGTTCACGAGCCAGCGGTCGCCGCCCTCGCGCTCCACCCAGTGGGTGGGCCAGACGAGGTAGACGAGCAGGAGGCCGGTCAGGATCGGCGCCAGGGCCATCAGGAGTATGGCGCGTATGCGGTGCGGCTCCCGGGAGAGCAGACTCCGGTACTGCACCCGGTAGGGCTTGGGGCCCGGCTCCGTGAGCGGTCCGGCCAGTCGGCTGTGGGTGTCGTAGTCGTAGCCTTCCGGGCGCACGGTGCCCTCCAACTGATCGTCGAGCAGGGTCGCGAACTGTGTTGATATCCCCACAAAAGTGGAGAATGTCCGGCGTGTCGACTGGAGTAGTCCGAGTGAGCGGTTCTACATTGGACGGTTTTCGCGCGGCCAGGACGCGAAAGAGCCCCCGGCGACCGGGGGCTCTTCACTGAAAGGTGCGTTATGCCGACAGGTGGCGCTCCACCGTCTCGACCTTGGACGTCAGGCCGTCCGTGACGCCGGGGCGGATGTCCGCCTTGAGCACGAGCGAGACGCGGTTCGAGCGGGCCTCGACGGCGGCGACGGCACGCTTGACGACGTCCATCACCTCGTCCCACTCACCTTCGATGGACGTGAACATCGCGTCCGTACGGTTGGGCAGGCCGGACTCGCGGACCACGCGCACCGCGTCGGCCACGTACTCCCCCACGTCCTCGCCGACGCCGAGCGGGCTGACCGAGAAGGCGACGATCACGCGTTCACCACGCCTTCCTTGCGGGCCCGGGTCGCGATGACCGCGTCGTCCAGCTCGCGGCGGATCTTCCGCTCGGCGAAGAAGCCGCCGAAGGGCAGCACGGCGAGGACGAAGTAGAGCGCGCCGGTCTTCGCGGACCACTTGGTGCGGTTCCAGGCGTCCAGCCAGAAGAGCACGTACAGCGTGAACAGGATGCCGTGGACCATGCCCATGACCATGACCCCGTCGAACGAGGTGGTGCGCTTGAGCACGGAGCACACCAGCAGGATCGGGAACGAGATGGCCTCGGGGAGCGAGATCAGTCGGAGTCGATGCAGGGCGGAGGCTGTCTTGATGTCCACGTGTGGGGCACCTTCGCTGGGAGGGAGCGGGCGGCGGTGATCGTCAGGCGGCGATCCGTCGGCAGCGATCTTTGTGAACGCATGCACAAACGTTCCTCATTCTGACATCGCACCTTTGCCCCTGTCGGGGCGGGTCCCCGGCCCGCTAACGTCGGGCCGTGGCAACGTTCCGACTCCAGGGCAGCAAAGTGCTCGCCGTCGACATGACCGGCGACGCCGTCAAAGCGAAGAACGGCTCGATGGTCGCCTACGACGGCCAGATGGCGTTCAAGAAGATGTCCGGCGGCGGTGAGGGTCTGCGCGGCATGGTGACCCGCCGCCTCACCGGCGAACAGATGACCGTGATGGAGGTGAAGGGGCACGGCACGTGCTACTTCGCCGACCGTGCGAGCGAGATCAACCTCGTGAGCCTGACCGGCGACAAGCTCTTCGTCGAGGCGAGCAACCTGCTCGCCACCGACGCCGGACTGCGTACCGGCACCACGTTCACCGGCCTGCGCGGCGCGAGCCAGGGCAACGGCCTGTTCACCACGACGATCGAGGGCCACGGCCAGGCCGCGATCATGTCGGACGGGCCGGCGGTGGTGCTCCGGGTCAGCGCCCAGTACCCGCTGTCCGTCGACCCGGGGGCGTACATCGCGCACCAGGGCAACCTCCAGCAGCGCTTCCAGTCCGGGGTGACCTTCCGCACCTTCCTCGGCGAGGGCTCGGGCGAGGCCTTCCAGATCCGGTTCGAGGGCGAGGGCCTGGTGTACGTGCAGCCCAGCGAGCGCAACACGATCGGCGGGGACGTCTGATGCCCTTCCGCGAGATCAACTCCAAGATGGTCGAGGCGACGGTGAGCCCCGGCCAGAAGATGTTCAGCCAGCGTGGCGCCATGCTCGCCTACAAGGGCGAGGTGTCCTTCACGCCCAACATCCAGGGCGGCCAGGGCGGCATCATGTCGATGATCGGCCGCCGGGTCGCCAACGAGGCGACCCCCCTGATGACGGTCGAGGGCAGCGGCACCGTGATGTTCGGCCACGGCGGCCACCACATCCAGGTCATCAACCTCCAGGGCGACACCCTGTACGTGGAGGCCGACCGCCTGCTCGCCTTCGACGGCTCGCTCCAGCAGGGCACGATGTTCATGGGCTCGCAGGGCGGGGTCATGGGCATGGTGCGCGGGCAGGTGACCGGGCAGGGCCTGTTCACCACGACGCTCAAGGGACACGGAGCGGTCGCGGTGATGGCGCACGGCGGCGTGATCGAGCTTCCGATCACCCCCCAGCGGCCGGTCCACGTCGACCCGCAGGCCTATGTGGCCCACCACGGCGACGTACGCAACAAGCTCTCGACCGCGCTCGGCTGGCGCGACATGGTGGGCCGGGGCTCCGGCGAGGCCTTCCAACTCGAACTGTCCGGCCAGGGTTCGGTGTACGTGCAGGCCTCGGAGGAGAAGCTGTGACCGCCCCGGTGATCTTCGATCCCTACTCGCTGCCGACCGACGACAACGTCAACAAGTACACCTTCTGCGTGGAGCTCAAGTCGAGCCAGTGGTTCCTGCAGAAGGGCAAGATGATCGCCTACTACGGGCAGATCGAGTTCAACGGCATCGGCCACGGCCGCCTCGACCGGCTGCTCCGTACGAGCTTCCACTCGCCACTGCACGCCAGCGACTGGGTGGTGGCGGACGGCAGCGGCAAGATGCTGCTCGCGGACCGCGCCTTCGACGTGAACAGCTACGACCTGGACGACGGCAACCTGACGATCCGGTCCGGCAACCTGCTGGCCTACCAGCCCTCGCTCGCGCTCAAGCAGTCGATCGTGCCGGGGTTCCTCACACTGATCGGCACGGGCAAGTTCGTGGCCGCGTCCAACGGACCCGTCGTCTTCATGGAGCCGCCGATCCGGGTGGACCCTCAGGCCCTTGTCGGCTGGGCGGACTGCCCCTCGCCCTGCCACCACTACGACCACGGCTACATGACGGGCGTCCTGGGCGGAATCCGGTCACTCACCGGGCTCGGCGGAACGTCCGGCGAGGAGCACCAGTTCGAGTTCGTGGGGGCCGGCACGGTGCTGCTCCAGTCCACCGAGGTACTGATGGCGGAGCAGGCGACCGGGCAGGTCGCCAACGAGCCCGGGGTGCCGGGCGGCGGCCAGGGCGGGCACGGCCAGGCGGGCGGGGCACCGCGTCTTCCCGGCCAGCTGGGGGACCTCCAGCGTCGCTTCGGCCTGTGAGCGGTAGTCTGCGGAGTGTGACGTCGAACGCATGAGCCCCTCGGGGCCAGGCGGGGCCGCGCGAGTGGCGCGATCGCACCACGTGCCGGGCGTCACACTCCCAGACTTTGTTCAGAATTCAACTTCTTAGGTAGAATCCACATATGGAGACCGAGACGGCCACGAACTGGCTGAGCGACGACGAGCAGTGCGCCTGGCGCACCTATCTGGAAGTCAACAGGATGCTGACGTACCAGATGGAGAAGGATCTGCAGCCGTTCGGCCTGACCAACAACGACTACGAGATCCTGGTGAACCTCTCGGAGTCGGCCGACAAGCGGATGCGGATGAGCGACCTCGCGGCCGCCACCCTCCAGTCCAAGAGCCGCCTCTCGCACCAGATCACCCGCATGGAGAACGCGGGCCTGGTCCGGCGCGAGAACTGCGAGTCGGACCGGCGCGGGCTCTTCGCGGTCCTCACCGAGCACGGCACGGAGACCATGGAGAAGGTCGCCCCCCACCATGTGGCCTCCGTACGGCGCCACTTCATCGACCTGCTGTCGAGCGAGGCACTGGCCGATCTACGCGAGTCACTGACCCCGGTCGCCGAACACCTGCGGGGCCATCGCGGCAAGATCTGACACCTCGTCAGATCTACGCTCCGGTCAGCCCGGCCACCAGTTCGTCGGCCGCCGCGTACGGGTCGAGTTCGCCGTCCACGATGCGCTGCGCCAGCGTGTCCAGGCGGCGGTCGCCGTGCAGGGAGCCGATGCGCTCGCGCAGGGCGGTGACCGCGATGGTCTCGACCTCGCGGGCCGCGCGGGCCCGGCGCCGCTCGGCGAGCACGCCGTGCTCGGCCATCCACGCGTGGTGCTTCTCCAGCGCCTCCACGACCTCGTCGATGCCCTCGCCGCGTGCCGCCACCGTCTTGACGATGGGCGGGCGCCAGTCCCCCGGGCCGCGTGATTCGCCCAGGCCCAGCATGTGGTTGAGCTCGCGGGCCGTCGCGTCCGCGCCGTCCCGGTCCGCCTTGTTGACGACGTACAGGTCGCCGATTTCGAGGATGCCGGCCTTGGCCGCCTGGATGCCGTCGCCCATGCCGGGTGCGAGCAGCACCACCGAGGTGTCGGCCTGCGAGGCGATCTCGACCTCGGACTGGCCGACGCCCACCGTCTCGACCAGGATCACCTCGCAGCCCGCCGCGTCCAGGACCCGGATCGCCTGGGGCGCCGCCCACGCGAGACCGCCCAGGTGGCCCCGGGTCGCCATCGAGCGGATATAGACGCCCGGGTCGGAGGCGTGCTCCGACATCCGGACCCGGTCGCCGAGCAGGGCCCCGCCCGAGAACGGCGAGGACGGGTCGACGGCGAGCACGCCGACCCGCTTCCCGGCCCTGCGGTAGGCGGTGACGAGCGCCGAGGTGGAGGTCGACTTGCCGACACCCGGCGAGCCCGTGAGCCCCACGACGTACGCGTTGCCCGCGAGCGGGGCCAGCGCCGCCATGACCTCGCGCAGCTGCGGGGACGCCCCCTCGACCAGCGAGATCAGCCGGGCGACGGCCCTGGGCCGGCCTTCCCGGGCCTGGGCCACCAGTTCGGGGACGTCCACCATTGCCGCTCCGTTCAGTCGCGTACGCACCGCAGGGATCAGGGAGTTACTGCCCGGACTACTTGCCCGGGACGCGGACGATCAGCGCGTCGCCCTGACCGCCGCCGCCGCACAGGGCGGCCGCGCCGACGCCGCCGCCGCGGCGCTTCAGTTCGAGGGCGAGGTGCAGCACGACGCGGGCGCCGGACATGCCGATCGGGTGGCCGAGGGCGATCGCGCCGCCGTTGACATTCACCTTTTCCGGCGAAACTCCGAGGTCCTTCATTGACTGGACGGCGACCGCCGCGAAGGCCTCGTTGATCTCGATCAGGTCGAGGTCCTCGACCGTGATCCCCTCCTTGCCGACCGCGTGCCTGATCGCGTTCGAGGGCTGCGACTGGAGCGAGTTGTCGGGGCCCGCCACGTTGCCGTGGGCGCCGATCTCGGCGATCCACTCCAGGCCCAGCTCCTCGGCCTTGGCCTTGGACATGACGACGACCGCGGCCGCGCCGTCCGAGATCTGCGAGGAGGTGCCGGCCGTGATCGTGCCGTCCTTGGCGAAGGCGGGGCGCAGCTTGCCGAGGGACTCGACGGTCGTGTCGGCACGCACGCCCTCGTCCTTGGCGAACAGGACCGGGTCGCCCTTGCGCTGCGGGATCTCGATCGGAGTGATCTCGGCCTCGAAGATGCCGTTCTTCTGGGCGGCCGCGGCCCGCTGGTGCGAGGCCGCCGCGATCGCGTCCTGCTCGGGGCGGGCGATGCCCAGGCGGGTGTTGTGCTTCTCCGTCGACTCCCCCATGGGGATGTTCTCGAAGGAGTCGGTCAGACCGTCGTACGCCATCGCGTCGAGCATCTCGATCGCGCCGTACTTGAAGCCCTCGCGGGACTTGGGCAGCAGGTGCGGGGCGTTGGTCATCGACTCCTGGCCGCCGGCGACCACGATGTCGAACTCGCCCGCGCGGATCAGCTGGTCGGCGAGCGCGATCGCGTCCAGACCCGACAGGCACACCTTGTTGATGGTGAGCGCGGGGACGTTCATCGGGATGCCTGCCTTGACGGCCGCCTGGCGCGCGGGGATCTGGCCGGCGCCCGCCTGGAGCACCTGACCCATGATCACGTACTGCACCTGGTCGCCGCCGATGCCGGCCCGGTCCAGGGCCGCCTTGATGGCGAAGCCGCCGAGGTCGGCGCCGGAGAAGGACTTGAGGGAGCCGAGCAGTCGGCCCATGGGCGTACGGGCGCCCGCGACGATCACTGAGGTGGTACCGGTCGTTCCAGACATGAGGCACGGCCCCTAGGGAGGTGAGGTGTGAACGAGGGTTTACTAGGAATGTACTGAGCGGTACTGCCCACGTCACCCGGCAGCCGGTGTGATCGCGCGCACGTTGCGTAACCACCCCTGAGAGCGCTGCACTGGACCCATGCTGACGCGAATCGACCACATCGGGATCGCCTGTTTCGACCTCGACAGGACCGTCGAGTTCTACCGTGCCACCTACGGATTCGAGGTGTTCCACACCGAGGTCAACGAGGAACAGGGGGTGCGCGAGGCCATGCTCAAGATCAACGAGACGTCGGACGGCGGGGCCTCCTACCTCCAGCTCCTGGAGCCGACCCGCGAGGACTCGGCGGTCGGCAAGTGGCTGGCCAAGAACGGCGAGGGCGTCCACCACATCGCCTTCGGCACCGAGGACGTCACCGCCGACTCCGAGGCCATCCGCGGCAAGGGCGTACGGGTCCTCTACGACCAGCCGCGCACCGGTTCGATGGGCTCGTCGATCACCTTCCTGCACCCCAAGGACTGCCACGGCGTGCTCACCGAACTCGTCACTTCCGCACCGGAGGGCACCACCGCCCACTGAGCCCACACAGTGGAGGCCGGACCTCCGGATACTCGGCCCGGTACAGTGGGCGGTTCCGGGCCGGGGTCGGGTCGGGGCCTGGGACCCACGCCCCTGTTTTGATCTGACACCATTCACCGGGGGCCCGTCCGCTGTTACTCGCGGTCGGACGGCGCTCGTACGGGCAGTGTTCGCGACCAGGGGACGGATGGGACCGCGCAGTGCGGGGCTACGAACGCCAGGAGAGCCAGAGCCACCGGCCTGACGACCACCTCTCGCGGTTCGAGGCCGAGATGGAGCGGCTGAAGACCGAGCGGGAGAAGGCCGTTCAGCACGCCGAGGATCTCGGCTACCAGGTCGAAGTGCTGCGCGCCAAGCTCCACGAGGCGCGCCGCAATCTCGCGACCCGTCCCGCCTACGACGCGGCGAACGTCGGCTACCAGGCCGAACAGCTGCTCCGCAACGCCCAGCTGCAGGCCGAGCAGTTGCGTACGGACGCCGAGCGCGAGCTGCGCGACGCCCGCGCCCAGACCCAGCGCATCCTCCAGGAGCACGCCGAGCACCAGGCGCGCCTCCAGGCCGAGCTGCACGCCGAGGCCGTCAACCGCCGCCAGCGCCTGGACCAGGAGCTGGCCGAGCGCCGGGCCACCGTCGAGTCGCACGTCAACGAGAACGTGGCGTGGGCAGAACAACTGCGCGCCCGCACCGAGTCGCAGGCCCGCCGGCTCATGGAGGAGTCCCGCGCCGAGGCCGAGCAGGCGCTCGCGGCGGCCCGCGCGGAGGCCACCCGTATCGCGGAGGAGGCCCGTCAACGGCTCGGCGCCGAGGCCGAGTCGGCCCGCGCCGAGGCCGAGGCCACGCTGCTGCGCGCCCGCAAGGACGCCGAGCGGCTCCTGAACGCGGCCTCCACGCAGGCCCAGGAGGCCACCTCCCACGCCGAGCAGCTGCGCACGACCACCACCGCCGAGTCCGACCAGGCGCGCCAGCAGGCGGCCGAGCTGAGCCGCGCCGCCGAGCAGCGGATGCAGGAGGCGGAGGCCGCGCTGCGCGAGGCGCGCGCCGAGGCCGAACGGACCGTCACCGAGGCCAAGGAGGCCGCGGCCAAGCAGCTTTCGAGCGCCGAGTCCGCCAACGAGCAGCGCACCAGGACCGCGAAGACCGAGATCGCGCGTCTCGTGGCGGAGGCCACCAAGGAGTCCGAGGCCCTCAAGGCCGAGGCCGAGCAGGCTCTTGAGGACGCGAAGGCGGAGGCCGAGCGGCTGCGCACGGAGGCCGCCGAGTCGGCGCGCACCAGCGCCGCCGAGGACACCGCGGCCCAGCTCGCAAAAGCCGCGCGCACCGCGGAGGAGGTCCTCACCAAGGCGTCCGAGAACGCCCAGGAGACCACCCGCAAGGCGTCCGAGGAGGCCGAGCGCATCCGGCGCGAGGCGGAGGCCGAGGCGGAGCGGCTGCGCGGCGAGGCGGCCGAGCAGGCCGACGAGCTCAAGGGCGCGGCCAAGGACGACACCAAGGAGTACCGGGCCAAGACGGTCGAGCTCCAGGAGGAGGCTCGCCGGCTGCGCGGCGAGGCCGAGCAGCTGCGCGCCGAGGCGGTCGCCGAGGGCGAGCGGATCCGGGGCGAGGCGCGCCGCGAGGCCGTCCAGCAGATCGAGGAGGCGGCCAAGACCGCCGAGGAGCTCCTCGCCAAGGCGAAGGCGGACGCGGACGAGCTGCGCACGACCGCGGGCAACGAGTCCGAGCGCGTACGCAACGAAGCCGTCGAGCGGGCCAATACGCTGCGCAAGCAGGCCGAGGAGACCCTGGAGCGCACCCGCGCCGAGGCCGAGCGGATGCGCGCGGAGGCCGAGGAGCAGGCCGAGCAGACCACGACGGACGCCGAGCGGGCGGCAGTTGAGCTGCGCGAGGAGACCGAGCGGGCGATAGCGGCCCGTCAGGCCGAGGCCGCCGAGGAACTGGCCCGGCTGCACACCGAGGCCGAGCAGCGCCACGCCGCCGCCGAGCAGGCCCTCACCGACGCCCGCGCCGAGGGCGAGCGGATCCGGCGCGAGGCCGCCGAGGAGACCGAGCGGATCCGCACCGAGGCCGCCGAGCGCATCCGTACGCTCCAGGCGCAGGCCGAGCAGGAGGCCGAGCGGCTGCGCACCGAGGCCGCTTCCGATGCGTCGACCGCCCGTTCCGAGGCGGAGAACGCGGCGGCCCGGCTGCGCGCCGAGGCGTCCGCGGAGGCCGAGCGGCTCAAGTCCGAGGCGCAGGAGAGTGCCGACCGGATGCGCGCGGAGGCCGCGGCCGCCGCCGAGCGGGTCGGCGCCGAGGCCGCCGAGGCGCTCGCCGCGGCCCAGGAAGAGGCCACCCGGCGCCGCCGCGAGGCAGAGGAAACGCTCAACTCGGCCCGTTCCGAAGCCGATTCGGAGCGCGCCCAGGCCCGTGAGCAGAGCGAGGAGCTCCTCGCCTCGGCCCGCAAGCGGGTCGAGGAGGCGCAGGCCGAGGCGCAGCGGCTCGGCGAGGAGGCCGACCGGCGCGCCACCGAGCTGGTGTCGGCGGCCGAGCAGACCGCCAAGGACGTACGGGATTCGGTGTCCGGGCTCCGCGAGGAGGCCGAGCAGGAGATCGCGGGTCTGCGCAGCGCGGCCGAGCACGCGGCGCAGCGCACGACGACCGAGGCGCAGGAGGAGGCGGACCGGGTCCGCGCCGACGCGCACGCCGAGCGGGAGCGGGCGAGCGAGGACGCGGGCCGGGTCCGCGCCCGTGCCCAGGAGGAGTCCGAGGCCGCCAAGGCGCTGGCCGAGCGGACCGTCGCGGACGCCATGGCCGAGGCGGAGAAGGCCCGTTCGGACGCCTCCGAGTACGCGCAGCGCATGCGCACCGAGGCCTCCGACGCGCTCGCCTCGTCCGAGCAGGACGCGGCCCGCACCCGGGCCGAGGCCCGCGAGGACGCCAACCGGATCCGCTCCGACGCCGCGAGCCAGGCCGACCGCCTGGTCACCGAGGCGACGGCGGAGGCCGAGCGGCTCGCCGCCGAGTCGACCGCCGAGGCGGAGCGGCTCACCACCGAGGCCCAGCAGGTACGGGTCGAGGGCCAGGCCGAGGCCGACGCGCTGCGCGCCGAGGCCCGCGAGGAGGCCGACCGGGTCACCTCCGCGGCCCTGGCCGAGGCCGAGCAGGTCACCACGGCCGCGCGCGAGCAGGCCGAGCGGGTCACCAGCAAGGCCGAGGCGGATGCCGAGCGCACCACCAACGAGGCCAACGCGTATGCCGAGTTGGTCACCACCGAGGCGCGCGCGGATGCGGGTTCCACGCTGGGCGCGGCCAACGCCGAGGCCGAGCAGACCGTGAACGAGGCCCGTGCCGAGGCCGACCGGATCCTCGACGAGGCACGCCGGGCCGCCGACAAGCGGCGTACGGACGCGGCCGCCCAGGCCGACCAGCTCATCGCGGAAGCGAGCAGCGAGGCCGAGCGGCTGCGTGCCGAGGCCGCCGACACGGTGGGCTCCGCCCAGCAGGCCGCCGAGCGGATCCGGGCCGAGGCCGAGAAGAACAAGGCCCGCGCCGAACAGGCCGCGGAGAAGACGCGTACCGAGGCCCGCGAGGAGGCGGACCGGCTGCTCGACGAGGCCCGCACCGCGGCCGCCAAGCGGCGCGCGGACGCGGCCGAGCAGGCCGACCAGCTCATCAACAAGGCCCAGGAGGAGGCGCTGCGCGCCGCCACCGAGGCCGAGGAGCAGGCCGACACGATGGTCGGCGCGGCCCGCAAGGAGGCCGAGCGGATCGTCGCGGAGTCGACGGTCGAGGGCAACTCCCTGGTGGAGAAGGCCCGTACGGACGCCGACGAGCTGCTCGCCGGTGCGCGCGCGGACGCCACCGCCATAAGGGAACGCACCGAGGAGGTGCGCTCGCGTACCGAGGCGGAGATCGAGGAGCTGCACGAGCGGGCCCGCCGCGAGAGCGCCGAGCAGATGAAGTCGGCGGGCGAGCGCGTCGACAAGCTGGTGAAGGCCGCCACCGAGCAGGCCGCCGAGGCCGAGGCCAAGTCCAAGGCGCTGGTCTCGGACGCCAACTCCGAGGCGGGCAAGGTCCGTATCGCCGCCGTGAAGAAGGCGGAGGCGCTGCTCAAGGAGGCCGAGACCAAGAAGGCCGAGCTGATCCGCGAGGCCACCGCGCTGCGCGACGAGGCGGCCGCCGAGGCGCGCCGCACGGTCGAGGAGGGCAAGCGCGAACTCGACGTCCTGGTGCGGCGGCGTCAGGACATCAACGCCGAGATCTCCCGCGTCCAGGACGTACTTGAGGCATTGGAGTCATTCGAGGCGCCGACCGCCGGCGGCAAGTCGGCCTCCGGCGGCGGTTCCTCCGCAGGTGTCAAGGCGGGTGCCGCGGCTGGGTCAACTCGTTCGAGTGGCAAGTCTTCCGACGGCTAGCCACTCAAAAGACTGGACATTCTCCAGATCAAACGGGCATCCGCTCGATGACACGCCGCTTGGGCCCCTAGGATTCCCCCTATCACCTCACCGGTCTCATTCGACAGGAACCCCATGAGCGACACTTCCTCCCCCTTCGGCTTCGAGCTCGTGCGGCGTGGTTACGACCGCGGTCAGGTGGATGACCGCATTACCAAGCTCGTCGCCGACCGTGACAGTGCTCTGGCACGGATCACTTCTCTGGAAAAGCGCATCGAGGAGCTCCACCTCGAAACGCAGAACGCCCAGGCTCAGGTGAACGACGCGGAGCCGTCGTACGCGGGTCTGGGTGCGCGTGTCGAAAAGATCCTGCGGCTCGCCGAGGAAGAGGCGAAGGATCTGCGCGAGGAGGCCCGCCGGGCCGCCGAACAGCACCGGGAACTCGCCGAGTCGGCCGCTCAGCAGGTGCGCAACGACGCCGAATCGTTCGCCTCCGAGCGCAAGGCGAAGGCCGAGGACGAGGGCGTACGGATCGTCGAGAAGGCGAAGGGTGACGCCTCTCAGCTCCGTTCCGAGGCGCAGAAGGACGCGCAGTCCAAGCGCGAGGAGGCGGACGCGCTCTTCGAGGAGACCCGCGCCAAGGCCGCCCAGGCCGCCGCGGACTTCGAGACGAACCTCGCCAAGCGCCGCGAGCAGTCCGAGCGTGACCTGGCGTCGCGTCAGGCCAAGGCCGAGAAGCGCCTCGCGGAGATCGAGCACCGCGCGGAGCAGCTCCGCCTGGAGGCCGAGAAGCTGCGTACGGACGCGGAGCGCCGGGCGCGCCAGACGGTGGAGACCGCCCAGCGCCAGGCCGAGGACATCGTGGCCGACGCCAACGCCAAGGCGGACCGCATCCGTTCGGAATCCGAGCGGGAGCTGGCGGCGCTCACCAACCGCCGCGACTCGATCAACGCGCAGCTGACCAACGTCCGCGAGATGCTGGCGACGCTGACCGGTGCGGCCGTGGCCGCCGCCGGTTCCCCGGTCGACGACGAGCCCGTCTCGCGCGGCGTCCCGGCGCAGCAGGGCCGCTAGTCCCCCCAGCCCGTCCCCCGTGGGCTGCGGTCGAAGGTCCTGAAGCCCCCTGTCACTCCAGTGGCAGGGGGCTTTGTCCGCATTTAGCGTGGTCGCATGATCGAGCTAGAGGGCCTCACCAAGCGCTACGGCAGCAAGGTCGCCGTCGATCACCTGTCCTTCCAGGTCAGACCCGGTGTGGTGACCGGCTTCCTGGGACCCAACGGGGCCGGCAAGTCGACGACCATGCGCATGCTGCTCGATCTGGACAACCCGACCAGTGGGACCGTACGCATCGACGGCAAGCACTACCGCGAGCTGGCCGAGCCGCTGAAGTACATCGGGGCGCTGCTCGACGCCAAGGCGATGCACGGCGGCCGCACCGCGTACAACAACCTGCTGTGTCTGGCCGAGTCCAACCGGATTCCGGCCGCGCGGGTCTCGGAGGTGCTCGACACGGTCGGGCTCTCCGCGGTGGCGAAGAAGAAGACGAAGGGCTTCTCGCTGGGCATGGGGCAGCGCCTTGGAATCGCTTCCGCGCTGCTCGGCGACCCCGAGATCCTGATGTTCGACGAACCCGTCAATGGTCTGGACCCCGAGGGAATTCACTGGATCCGCAATCTCATGAAGCAGCTCGCGGGCGAAGGGCGAACGATCTTCGTTTCGTCTCACCTGATGAGCGAAATGGCGCTCACCGCGGATCACTTGATCGTTATCGGGCAGGGCCGACTGCTCGCCGATACATCGATGGCCGATTTCATCCGGGAGAACTCCCGGAGTTTCGTCAGGCTGCGTTCCCCGCAGTGGGAACGCCTCCTCGACGCCCTTCAGCGGGCCCACATCCCCTACCTTGAGACCCGCGACGGCGCCATCGAAGTCGACAACGGCAAGATCGAGGCGCTCGGCGAACTGGCCGCCCAGCACCGAATAGTGCTGCACGAACTGTCGGGCCAGCAGGCCTCCCTCGAAGAGGCGTTCATGCAGATGACAGCGGGTTCGGTGGAATACCACGCACACGGCGCCACCACCCCCGGCGGGCCTCCCCCGCCGCCCGGCCGGGGCTCCTGGCAGCAGGCGCCGAACTGGGGCGCACACGGCCAGGGCCGGGGGGTGTGAGCCATGGCGTCGGTACCCGCGGTCCTCAAGTCCGAGTGGACCAAGATCCGTACGGTCTCCTCCACGACCTGGACGCTGGCCTGCGCCCTGATCGTCACGGTCGCGATCAGCGCGGCCCTGTGCGCCCTGATGAAGTCGCAGTTCGACGACCTCAAGCCGGCCGAGAAGCTGACCTTCGACCCGACGTTCATCAGCTTCTCCGGGATGATCCTCGGTCAGCTGGCGATGGTCGTCTTCGGCGTCCTGGTCGTCGGCACGGAGTACAGCTCGGGCATGATCCGCTCCTCGCTGGCGGCGGTGCCGCGGCGGGGCATGTTCCTGTTCGCCAAGCTGACCGTGGCGACGCTGCTCGCCCTCGTCGTGGGCATGGCGACCAGCTTTCTGTCGTTCTTCCTCGGCCAGGCGCTGCTCGGCCCGCACAGGACCACGATCGGCGAGCCCAACGTGCTGCGGGCGGTCGTCGGCGCCGGGCTCTACATGGCGCTGATCGCGCTGTTCTCGATGGGCGTCGCCACGATGCTGCGCAGCTCGATGCTGTCGCTGGGCATCCTGATGCCGTTCTTCTTCCTGATCTCGCAGATCCTGTCGGCCGTGCCGGGCGCCAAGAACGTGGCCCGCTACTTCCCCGACCGGGCCGGCTCGCAGATCATGCAGGTGGTCCCGGACGCCATGAACAGCGATCCGGCGCCGTACGGGCCCTGGGGCGGCCTGGGCATCATGGTCCTGTGGGTGATCGCGGCGCTGGCGGGCGGCTGTCTCGTCCTGCGGACACGGGACGCCTGAACCGCGCGGTACGGACATGACGACTTAGCCGGAACCGTCAAGGCCTGGATAAGCTCCTCACTCATACGGGGGCATGCCGGCCGTACGCCGGACACCGCCCCGACGACCCAAACCGTCGATGGGGCTGGAGAATGATCGAGGCAGTCGGCCTGACGAAGCGCTACGGCGCCAAGACGGCCGTGCACAACCTTTCCTTTCAGGTGCGACCTGGCGCGGTCACCGGGTTCCTGGGGCCCAACGGCTCCGGCAAGTCCACGACCATGCGCATGATCCTCGGCCTCGACCAGCCGACCGCCGGCCATGTGACCATCGGCGGCCACCCCTTCCGCAGCCTGCCCAACGCCCCGCGCCAGGTCGGCGCGCTGCTCGACGCCAAGGCCGTGCACGGGGGCCGCAGCGCCCGCAACCACCTGCTCTCGCTCGCCCAGCTGTCCGGCATCCCGGCCCGCCGGGTCGACGAGGTGCTCGGCGTGGTCGGCCTCCAGGAGGTGGCCAAGCGGCGCTCCAAGGGGTTCTCGCTCGGCATGGGCCAGCGGCTGGGCATCGCCGCGGCGCTGCTCGGCGACCCGCAGGTGCTGCTCTTCGACGAGCCGGTCAACGGGCTCGACCCCGAGGGCATCCTGTGGGTGCGCAACCTGATGAAGCAGCTCGCCGCCGAGGGCCGCACCGTGTTCGTGTCCTCGCACCTGATGAGCGAGATGGCGCTGACCGCCGACCACCTCATAGTGATCGGCCGCGGCCAGCTGCTCGCGGACATGCGGATCACCGACTTCATCTCGCACAACTCCGCGGACTTCGCCCGGGTGCGGACGCCCGCCACGGACCCCGCCCAGCGCGAGAAGCTGACCTCGGCGCTGACCGAGGCGGGCGGCCAGGTGCTGCCCGAACCGGACGGCGCGCTGCGCGTGACCGGCCTCGCCCTGCCCCGCATCAGCGACGTCGCCCACGAGGCGGACGTACGGCTGTGGGAGCTGTCCCCGCACCAGGCCTCTCTTGAGGAGGCGTACATGCGCATGACACAGGGTGCGGTCGACTACCGCTCGACGGCCGACCAGAAGGCGGGCCTGCAGCCCGCCATGCCGCCCGGGTACGCGCCGCCGCCGGTCATCCCCGAGGTGCCGCAGCAGGGCTGGTACGCCCCGCCGCCGCCCGGCCAGAACCCGTACGCGGCGGCGCCCCAGCAGGTCCCGGTCCAGCAGCAGCCGGCCCAGGCCCAGCAGCCGCAGCCGCCCGCCGCTCCCCCGGTTCCACAGGCCCCGGCCGCGCCTGCCGCCCCGATCAAGCCCGAGGACGCCCGATGACCACCCCCTACCAGCAGCAGCCGCACCCGCAGCAGGCACCGGGCGGGCCGCTCGGCACGTACACCTCACCGATCGCCGTGCGGCGGGCCACCTTCGCCGACGCGCTCGCCTCCGAGTGGACCAAGATCCGGTCGGTGCGTTCCACCATGTGGACACTGGGCGTGCTGATCGTGCTCCTCCTCGGCCTCGGTCTGCTCGCCGGCATCGTCGTGCGGTCCAGCGACGCGCACATGGGCGACAACTCGGTCCTGCTGCTCGGCTTCTACGGAGTGCTGCTCGGCACGATCTGCGTGATCACCCTCGGCGTGCTGACCATCGCGTCCGAGTACGGCACCGGCATGATCCGCACGACCCTGACGGCCTGCCCCAGCCGGGGCCGGATCCTCGCCGCCAAGTCGGTCGTCTTCTTCCTGCTCGCCTTCGTGATCGTGACGGCCATGACGACGCTGGTCGCGGCCATCCAGAGCGCCCTGCTGCCGGACGCGGCGACGCCGAGCGGCGGCGAGTGGCTGCGCGCCACCGTCGGTGTCGGCCTCTACGTCGCGATGCTCGGGCTGCTGTCCCTCGCGGTGGGCGCGCTCATCCGGCACTCCGCGGGCTCGATCACGATCATGATCGGCCTGGTGCTGCTCCCGCTGGTGCTCGCCCTGTTCATGTTCACCCCGTCGCTGGAGGGCGTGCGGAACTTCCTCCTGGAGTACTCGATCCCGAGCCAGCTCAGCGCCTTCTACGGAGCATCGATCTCGGACTCCGGGCCGAGCGGCTGGGACCCGCTGTGGATCATCACGGGGGTCACCGCGGTCGCCCTCGGCGGCGCGTTCCTGTCGCTCAACTCCCGCGACGTATAAGGGCGTTCGGCACCCCGCCCGAGGGCCTTCAGTACCTCGGCGCGTTCCTGGACCGCTGCACCCGCGTGGTGCGGCGGTCCTTCGCGTTCCAGCAGGCCTTGTGCCAGTGGCGGCGCTCGTCGACGCCCGCGTACTCGGGCCAGGCCACCAGGTGCGGGGCGCCCGAGGGGATCTCCTGGTCACAGCCGGGGCAGCGGTACCGCTTGCCTGCGGCACTGGCCCCCGCCACATGCCGGACCGACCACTCCTCGCCCTGCCAGGACTCGGTGCCCTGGAGCCCGAAGCGGTCGCCGCCCTCCGTCCGGTTCTCGGACGCGGTCGGCTTCTCGCCGCCCTTGGGGCGGTTGCGGCGCGGGGACACGTGAACACCTCACGGGGCGGGTCGGACGGTTCTCCCCAGCCTAGGCCCACGCACGACGGGTACCCGCTCGGGCAGGGCGTGCCAGAGTCACCCGTTAGAGGGACTCTTAGCGGACAATCGCAAGAAGTTGGCGCCTGGCCGTGCCTTTGGCACTTGTCAGACGTTCTTGCCAGTAAGAGGGGGAGAGCCGCGTCGGCCGCAAGGAGGCAGAAGGCGATGCGTGTGGGCACTTTTGTACTGGCAGCCCAGTTCCCGGGCCAGGGGCAGGGAGAAACGCTCCATCGTGCGGTCAGGTCCGCCGAGGTGGCCGAGGAATCCGGGCTCGACTCGGTGTGGCTGGCCGAACACCACTTCGTACCGTACGGCGTCTGCCCGTCGGCCGTGACGCTGGCGGCGTTACTGCTCGGGCGTACGCAGCGGATCAGGGTCGGCACCGCGGTCACCGTGCTGCCGACCGCACACCCCGTGGCGGTCGGCGAACAGGCCGCGCTGCTGCACCTCACCTCCGGCGGGCGGTTCTCGCTCGGCGTGGGGCGCGGCGGGCCCTGGGTCGACCTGGAGGTGTTCGGCTCGGGCCTCAAGGCGTACGAGCAGGGCTTCCCGGAATCGCTCGACCTGCTCCTGCACTGGCTGCGCGAGCCCCGCGTGGCCGGCGAGGGGGAACGATTCGCCTTCCGGGAGGTCCCGGTCGTGCCGCGGCCCGACGAGATCCTGGACGGCGGTCCCGACGACGCCTGCCCCGAGGTGATCGTGGCCTGTACGTCGCCGAGGAGCGTGAAGCTGGCCGCGGACCGCGGGCTGCCGATGCTGCTCGGGATGCACTGCGGCGACGAGGAGAAGGCCGAGATGGTCGCGCTGTGGCGCCGGGAGGCGACAGCGGCGGGCCACCCGCCGGAGAAGATCGCGGCCGCGGGCCACGTGTCGGCCGGCGTCGCCCAGATCGCCGACCGGCGGGCCGGAGCCGCCGAGACCCTGCTGAAGTCGATGCCGGGCTGGCTGAAGCAGGGGCTTGACGCCCATGTGACGGTCGACGGCCGTGAGCGCGCGATGCGCGACCCCGTGGCGTACACCGAACTCCTCTGCGGACTGCACCCGGTGGGCACCCCCCGCCTGGCCGCGGACCGGCTGGCCGCCACGTCCGAGCGCACGGGCATCACCCGCTTCGCCCTGCTGGTGGAGGGCTCGGGCGACCTGGCCGCGACGGAGGAGAACGTACGGCGCCTTGGCGCGGAGGTGCTGCCGCTGCTGAGCTAGCGTATGAGGGCCACCAGCGTATGAGGGCCACCGTGGCCCAAGTGGCCACCGCCCCGCGTCAGTTGCACCTCCCGCGACGCGGAGCGGCAGCGAAGACGTCAGCAGTCCCGAAGCTCCGGAGACTGGTTGAGCAGTTGACCCCTGATCGAGGTGAAGCGGGCGAGCCGCTCATCGGATGAGGGGTCCAGAGGGAACACCGCGACACGGTGGCAGTTCTGGAACGCCAGACGGACACCGAAGTGCCGCTGGAGCGCACCGCGTATGGCGTCACTCGCCAGGGCACGCAGCAGCTGGCCGCGGGCCTGCTCGTCCGGCGGAGGCGTCTGGTTGTCGGCGAACGCTCCGCCGTCGACCTTCAGCTGGGCCACCAGAGAGCTGATCATCTCCCACGCGTAGGGCAGGGAGGTCCGGACGCAGTCGACGAAGGCGGCTTCGTCGACCTCGCCTCGCTCGGCCTGTTCGAGTAGGGCCGGTGAGACGTCGAGCGACATGGTTTCTCCTCTCGCGACCCCGGGGAGCGGGGCCTTACGGGCAGGGAAAGGAAGCATGACGGCCGTTTCTCCCGACAACACAGCGTGCGCGGCCGACAACCTCCCGCTTCCACGGTAGGCGCGATGTCCGGCCCATGGCAGGTACTTGGCACATAACCGGCCAATAACGAACAGTGCACTCCTGGGCGAATCGCGTTCGGCGGGGGGATTCGAGTAGCGTTGCCGACCATGCGTCTCGTCATCGCCCGCTGCTCCGTCGACTACGCGGGCCGGCTCACCGCCCACCTGCCCTCCGCCCCCCGTCTCATCCTGGTGAAGGCGGACGGCAGCGTCTCCATCCACGCTGACGACCGGGCCTACAAGCCCCTCAACTGGATGTCTCCGCCGTGCACCCTCAAGGAGGGCTCGGGGGACGACGAGGGCGTCTGGACCGTCATCAACAAGGCGGGCGAGAAGCTCATCATCACGATGGAGGAGGTCATCCATGACTCCTCCCACGAACTCGGCGTGGACCCTGGCCTGATCAAGGACGGCGTGGAAGCGCACCTCCAGGAGCTGCTCGCGGACCGGATCGAGACACTCGGTGAGGGATACACCCTGATTCGCCGCGAATACCCCACGGCCATCGGCCCGGTGGACATCCTGTGTCGCGACGGTGACGGCAAGACCGTCGCGATCGAGATCAAGCGCCGCGGCGAGATCGACGGCGTGGAGCAGCTGACCCGCTATCTGGAGCTGCTCAACCGCGACCCGCACCTCGCCCCGGTCCAGGGCGTCTTCGCGGCCCAGGAGATCAAGCCCCAGGCCCGCGTGCTCGCCACCGACCGCGGCATCGGCTGCGTGGTGCTCGACTACGACGCCCTGCGCGGCATCGAGGACGACAAGCTCCGGCTGTTCTGATCCGGCGATCCGGTAGTTCCGCCACGTACGAGAAGGGGCCCGCAGAGTGCTGCGGGCCCCTTCTTCGTGTCGTACGTCTCGTACGTTGCTACGGGCTCTCACGCGGGCCGGGTGTCGGCCGGGGCGCTCTTGGTGGGACCGGTTGACGTCGTCGGCGGCTTGGAGCTGGCCGGCGCGCTCGACGTCGGGGGCTTGGAGGCCGTGCTCGGAGGCGGCGGCTTGGTGGAGGGTGGCGGGCTGCTGCCCCCGCTGCTCGGCGGCGGCGGAGTGATCGACCCCGAAGACGTGGGCGTCGGCGACGTGCTGGGCTTGCTCGGCGACGAGCTGGGTGTCGGCGAGTGCGACGGCTTGCCCGAGGTTGTGGGCTTGCCCGGCGTCGACGACTTGGACGGGCCGGTCGACGGGTTGCTCGGTGTGCTCGGGCTGCCGCTGGTGCCCGGGACCGGCTGCCCGGAGGCGCCGGGCTTGCTGCTGGCGCCGGGCTTGCTGGGGCTCGCGGGGCCGCCGCCCTTGTGGCCGCCCGGCTTGGCGCTGCTGTCCGGGTTGTTGGGGTCGGCGTTCAGGCCGCCGCTGCCGTCGTCCTCGTTGGCCGACTGCTGCTGCTTGACGTGATCACCCTGGCCGTCGTCGTTGTTGCTGGAGGTCGCGCCCAGCGTGACGACCGTGCCGAGCACCGCGGCGAGCAGCGCGCCGGCGCCGGCCGCGACGAGGTTGCGCCTGGCGCCGCCGAACAGCGTGCGCCGCGCCTTCGGCATGGCGGCGCCGACGGGAGTGTCCCGCCGGGTGATCAACGTGGCGCCGGGGTCCGGGAGTTGGGCGGTCACCGCCGCGACCGGGGAAACGGCCGCGGAAGGCGTCTTGGGCTCCTCGTGACGGGGCGCGGGCGCCTCTGCGGGGGTGCGTCCGCCGGGCAGCGGCAGCCCGCCGGAGCGGTCCTCGACCAGGGCGAGCGCCCGGCGGCCGGCGACGGTGCCGCGCTTGTCGGCGAGCGCGCCGCGCAGCCCGATGGAGGCCTCCAGCTCGGCGCGGGCCCGGTCCAGGCCGCCGTTGCAGAGCGCGAGGACGCCCAACTCGTGGTGGAAGTACGCCTCTTCGGCCACCTCGCCGGTCAGCCGGGCCGCCTCGGACCCGACCCGGAGCGTCCGCTCCCAGGCGCCCCAGTGCAGTCCCGCGGCGAAGGCGGGCGCGGCGGTGCGGGCCAGTTTGACCGCGGTGGCGGCGTGTTCGCTCTGGTCGCCGGGTACGAGCGCGCTCATCGAGGCGAGGACCGCGTCCGCTTCGGTGGCGGCCCGTTCGGGGGTGACCGAGGGGTGCCCGGTCCACCAGGTGTAGTGCTGGGCCGCGGCGTGGGCCCGCTCGGCCGCGTCGGCGGCGTACCCGGTGCTCTCCAGCTGGGTGAGGACGCCCGCCGCGAGCCGGTAGCGGGAGCCGACCGGCGACAGGAGTCCGCTGTCGAGGAGTTCGCCGAGGGCGGCGTCCGCGTGGGTGTCGCCGACCAGGGCCGGCAGGTGTGCCTGGTGCGGCACCTCGCCACCGAGTGCGACCGCGAATCGCAGGGTGTCCCGGGCGGCCTCGCTCAGCCGGGACGCGAGCAGCGCCGCGGGGGCCGCGCCCTCGCCGAGCGTGGGCAGCGGTATCTCGCGGCCCTCGCCCGAGAACACCGAGGCCTCTGCGGGCTCGTCCAGCGGAAAGCCGTACGGGTCGAGGGAGTTGGGCTCGCCTCTCAGGTGGTCGCGCTGGCGCAGCAGGGCGCCGGCCTGGACGAAGCGCAGCGGCAGGCCCTCGGACTCGAACCAGAGGTCGCCCGCCCAGTTGGCCTCCTCGTCGGTCAGCGCCCGGTCGACGGCCCGCTCAAGCAGTTCGAGCGAGGCGCTGCGGCCGAGGCCGGACAGGAAGACCTCTTCGACGTGCGAGTCGGACTGCGGCGCGGGTACGTCGGGGGTCGCGGCCAGGACATAGGCGCACTCGGGCGTGGCCATGAGCAGTTCTTCGAGGGTGGCCCCGCCGAATTCGAGGTCGTCGAGCACGACGACGGCGCCGATCTCGTGGACCCGCTCCAGGAGCGCGGCCTTGTCGAGGCGGTGCAGGGGCGCGTGGAACACCGTGGCGTACAGCTCGTGGAGCAGCTCGGTCGGGGTGCGGCGGTGGCCCGAGAGGCGTACGACGCCGTCGGGGGCGAGCTCGGCGCAGTCGGCGGCGACGGCGTCGAGCAGGGCGCTGCGCCCGGAGCCCGCGGGCCCGGTGAGCCGCACGGAGCGGCCGCGGCCGAGCAGGCGGACGAGCCTGCCGCGCTCCTCCTGCCGTTCGAGGAGGGCGGGGGTCGGTGTCATCAGGCCGGGTGGCAGCGGCGGCCGGGCGGCCCTCTCTCCCTCGGCCCGCTCGGCGGCGCTGCGCCGGACCGCGCGGCCCGGTATCGCGCCCGGCGGGCAGTTCTCGATCTCGCTGCCGTCGACCGGATTGACCGTCAGCAGGAAGTCGCCCGAGACGAGCTGGACGGTGCGGGCGAGTCCTGCCGCGCGCGGTCCGAACTCGGGAGTACCGGGCTCCCTGTCGCGCGGCGGGCGCTGCGGTCCGGCGCCCGGTTCCGCGTGTGCGCCCGCAACGCCGACCGTGTCGTCGGCATGGTTGAACTCTTCCGGTCCCCGGTTCATCGGGTCCATGGTGAAAGCCCCCCAGATGCGTGGTGCGTAAGGAATGCCCCTCCCGGCCCTTACGCACTTCGCTCTTCGCTGTCGCTTCTGGTCCGGTGCCCGCCGTGTGGGTTCGTCGATCGGCGGGAAGCCGAACCCTAGACCTCCGGACAGTATCTACGAACAGGCGGGGTGCCGCCCCGCCCAAGACGTCACAGTCTCGTGAGGATTGGGCGCGGAGTCCGTTTCCCGCACTCCTGTCACGACAACTCCCGACCCTCTACACGCGGGGCAGGGCCTCGGCGGCGATGCCGCCCTCGATCGCGAGGATGCGGTGCAGTCGGGTGGCGACCAGGAGGCGCTGCATCTGGGGCGGTACGCCGCGCAGCACGAGGCGCCGGCCGCACCGCCCGGCCCGGCGGTGGGCCCCCATGATCACGCCGAGTCCGGTCGCGTCCCACGAATCCAGTTCGGTGAGGTCGAGCACGAGGTCTCCGGCCCCGTCGTCGACCGCCGAGTGCAGGGCCGTACGGGCGTCCGCCGCGCTGCGGACGTCGAGGCGGCCCCCGACGACCAGCTCGACGTGGTCGCCCCTGATGTGCATATGCGCTCCCGAGAGTGCTCTGGCTTTCCGACAACCGACTCAACAACTGACTGCCCCACGGGCGCAGAAGTTGCCGCCCGTGAGCGAACCGATACCTAATTCACCCCTTGGAGTGAGGCCCCGGGCTGTCGGCGGTTCAGTGCTTGTAGAAGCCCTGCCCGCTCTTGCGACCGATGTCACCCGCGTCCACCATCCGGCGCATCAGCTCCGGCGGGGCGAACTTCTCGTCCTGGGACTCCGTGTAGATGTTGCTGGTGGCGTGCAGCAGGATGTCGACGCCTGTGAGGTCGGCGGTGGCGAGCGGGCCCATCGCGTGGCCGAAGCCCAGCTTGCAGGCGAGGTCGATGTCCTCGGCGGTGGCCACGCCCGACTCGTACAGCTTGGCCGCCTCGACGACGAGCGCCGAGATGAGGCGGGTGGTCACGAAGCCGGCCACGTCGCGGTTGACGACGATGCAGGTCTTGCCGACCGACTCGGCGAACTCCCGTGCGGCGGCCAGGGTTTCGTCGCTGGTCTTGTAGCCGCGCACCAGCTCGCAGAGCTGCATCATCGGGACGGGCGAGAAGAAGTGGACGCCGACGACCCGCTCGGGGTGCTCGGTCGCCGCCGCGATCTTGGTGATCGGGATGGCGGAGGTGTTGGAGGCGAGCACGGTGTCCGCGCGCACGATCTTGTCGAGCGTGCGGAAGATCTCGTGCTTGACCTCCAGCTTCTCGAAGACGGCCTCGACGACGATGTCGGCGTCGGCGGCCGCGTCCAGGTCGGTGGTCGTGGTGATGCGGGCGAGCGCGGCCTCGGCGTCCTCGGCGGCCAGCTTGCCCTTGCTCACGAACCGGTCGTACGAGGCCTTGATGCCGTCGGTGCCCCGGGTGAGGGCCTCGTCGGTGACGTCGCGCAGGACGACGTCCCAGCCCGCCTGGGCCGAGACCTGCGCGATACCGGACCCCATGAGTCCGGCTCCGATGACGGCGAGCTTCCTGGCCACGACACTTCCCTCCAACAGGTTTCCACCCAAGCCTTCTTGGCGGAGGCTATCGGCCGGGCGGCCTTCTGGGAGCGCTTAGAGATGCGCGTCACGTCTCAGATGACGGACATCACACCGGACGGCGTGAGGTGGGTCTCAGCGGGCGCCCCGTACGGCGTAGTTGAGCACCTTGTCCCCCAGGAGCCCCTCCATCTCGTCGATCAGGACGAGCACCTCGCGGGAGACCGCCTTGGGGTCGCGTCCGGCCATCATCTCGCGGCCGATGGCGGCCATCGCCGTCTGGTGGACCCAGTTGATCTGACCCGCGACCAGTGAGGGCAGCGCCTCCCCGGGCGGCGCGCCGACCTCCTCACGCAGGGTCGCGTCCAGGTTGTCCAGGACCTCCTGGCCCACCGCCCACAGCCGGGCCTTGAGCGCGGGCGAGTCGTGGATGACGGCCATGAACCGGCTGTAGCCCTCCATCAGACCGACCCGGGGCGAGACCGATTCGACTTCGGCGCGCAGTTCGCGCAGGACCGCCTCGGCGGCCGACTCCCCGTCGTCGCGACCGCGCACCCAGCGCGAGAGCCGATCGACGATGCCCCGGCTGCGGTCGAGGAACAGGTCCTCCTTGGCGGGGAAGTAGTTGTAGACGGTGTTCACGGAGACGTCGGCCACCTCGGCGATCTCGGCGATCGTCACCGCCTCGAAGCCGCGCTCCATGAAGAGCCCGGTGGCCAGGTCCGAGATCCGCTGCCTGGTCTCGCGCTTCTTCCGCTCCCTGAGTCCTTCTGCCATGGCCCCAGCGTAGGCGATGCTCTGCACTCTCTTAAATTTTGGAGCCATTGCAAAATTTAAGTGCCTCTGTTTTTCTTGACGCATGGCAATCATCAGTACGGCCGGGCTCGCCCGGACCTTCCAGAGCAAGGCCGGCCCGGTCGAGGCGGTGCGCGGCATCGACCTGACGGTGCGGGCCGGCGAGATCCTCGGCTTCCTCGGCCCCAACGGCGCGGGCAAGACCACCACGCTGCGGATGCTCACCACGCTGCTCCCGCCGACCGGCGGCGCCGCGACCGTGGCGGGCCACGACCTGCTCCGTGACCCCGCGGCCGTGCGTCAGTCCTGCGGTTACGTGGCCCAGTCCGGCGGCGTCGACCCGAACATCTCCGTACGCGAGGAACTGGTCACCCAGGGCCGCCTCTACCGGCTCACCAAGTCCCAAGCCGCCCTGCGCGCAAGAAAGTTGGCGGCGGACCTCGGCCTCGACGAGCTCCTTGAACGCAAGACCGCGACACTCTCCGGCGGCCAGCGGCGGCGGCTCGACATCGCGATGGGCCTGATGCACCGGCCTCAGGTCCTCTTCCTGGACGAGCCGACCACCGGCCTCGACCCGGGCAGCCGCGCCGATCTGTGGGACCTGGTCCGAAGGATCCGCGCCGACCACGGCACCACGGTCTTCCTCACCACCCACTACCTGGACGAGGCCGACGCGCTGGCCGACCGGCTCGTGATCGTCGACAAGGGCGTGATCGTGGCCGAGGGCACCCCCACCGACCTCAAGACCCGATACGCGGGCGGCCCCGACGCCTCGCTCCAGGACGCCTTCCTCGCCATCACCGGGCGCAGCGCCGCGCCGCAGGAATCCACCCCCGTAGCCGTCTAGGACTCCCCATGACCGCCTCACCGCTACTCTCCGACACCGCGCTGATCTTCGGCAGGTACGCCCGCCAGACCCTGCGCTCGAAGTTCCAGATCCTCTTCGGCGTGCTGATGCCGCTGCTCTACCTGCTCTTCTTCGGACCGCTTCTGACCCGCCTGCCACTGGGCTCGGGCGGCAGTTCCTGGCAGGTCCTCGTCCCGGGGCTGCTGCTCCAACTCGGTCTGTTCGGCGCCTCGTTCGCGGGTTTCTCGATCATCATCGAGAACGGCTGGGGCGTCGTGGAGCGCATGCGCGTCACCCCCGTCTCACGCCTGGCCCTGCTGCTCGGCCGGGTCCTGCGGGATTCCGCGCTGTTCGTCTTCCAGGCGGTGCTTCTCGTGCTCGCCGCCCTGGCGATGGGCCTGCGCGCGCCGCTCGCCGGCATCCTCATCGGCTTCGCCTTCGTGGCGCTGCTCACGCTGTCCCTGGCCTCGCTGTCGTACGCGCTGGCCATGAAGGTGCGCACCCCGCAGGGGTTCGGCCCGGCGATCAACTCCATCGCCATGCCGTCGATGCTGCTGTCCGGCCTGATGCTGCCGATGGCGCTCGCGCCCACCTGGCTGAACGTGCTGTCCCACTTCATGCCGTTCCGCTACCTGGTGGACGCGGTGCGCGCCGCGTACCTCGGCTCGTACGCCACCACGGCCATGCTGTACGGGGTCCTGGTGGCGGTCGGTTTCGCGGTGCTCGCCGTGACGGTGGGCACACGCGTCTTCCGGACGGCCGGAGCGTAACTACTCTGGCCGCATGGTCAATCTGACGCGCATCTACACCCGCACCGGCGACCAGGGCACGACCGCCCTCGGCGACATGAGCCGGACCGCCAAGACCGATCTGCGGATCTCGGCGTACGCCGACGCCAATGAGGCCAATGCCGTGATCGGCACGGCCATCGCGCTCGGGCAGCTTCCCGAGGAGGTCGTGAAGGTGCTCGTCCGGGTCCAGAACGACCTGTTCGACGTGGGCGCGGATCTCGCCACGCCGGTCGTCGAGAACCCGCAGTACCCACCGCTGCGGGTCGAGCAGTCCTACGTCGACAAGCTGGAGGCGGACTGCGACCGCTTCCTGGAGGACTTGGAGAAGCTGCGCAGCTTCATCCTTCCGGGCGGCACCCCCGGCGCGGCGCTGCTGCACCAGGCGTGCACGGTGGTGCGCCGCGCGGAGCGCTCGACGTGGGCGGCGTTGGAGGTGCACGGCGACGTCATGAACACCCTCACGGCGACCTACCTGAACCGCCTCTCCGACCTCCTGTTCATCCTGGCCCGCACGGCGAACAAGGAGGTGGGGGATGTGCTGTGGGTCCCGGGGGGTGAGAGGTAACTCGGGGTGGCTCCCGGGGGCCTTTTGCGCAGTTCCCCGCGCCCCTGAACCCGCTCTCGGCTGCGGACCGTGCGTGGTGCTCGCGCAGTTCCCCGCGCCCCCAGCAGTACTGGTGCTGGCCGGCATCGGGGCATTTCAGCCCGTCATGGGGGTCCCCCCTGGCCCTTAAGGCCTTGGGGGAGATTGAGGACGAGCGCCCTTCAGGCGCGAACGGGGTCCGGGGCGGAGCCCCAGGGGGTCGGGTTAGCGGTCTGCCTCGGTGTCCGCGTCCGCCGCCGCGGCGGACGACTCCGCGTCGCTCACCTTCTTCTCCATCTGCTGCTCCGTGCCGGAAGAGGACCCGGACTCGGAGTGCGAGTGGGCGCAGCCCGTGGCGAGCGCGGCCGTCAGGGCCGCGGCCGCCATGGCGAGCGGCAGGCCCCGGCGCCGCATCACTTGGTCCCGTTGTTGTTGGACGCGCACCAGGACGCCACGTCCTTGAGGTCCTTCTGACGCTGCTGAAGGGTCGTCACCAAGCCCTTGCGGTAGGTGAGTTTGTGGTCGAGGTAGGTGGCGATCGCGGTGTGGCCCTCCTTCTTCGCGTTGTCCACCCGCTGCTGGAGCCGGGCCACGGAACCCAGCGTGTCGGCTCCCCCGCCCAGCCGGTTCAGGGCGCGCTCGATGCGCTTCTCGGTCTTGGGCTCGCGCTTGCAGATGCCCTTGGCTCCGTCGCCCGTGGGGGCCTTCGCCGTGGCGGCCTGCGAGGGCGTGGAGTCCGCGAAGGCGCTGGGCGCGGTGACGGTCAGTACGGCCGTCGCGGCGAGGGCCGCCGCCGCGACCCGGCGGCGGTTGAAGATGGCGTTGCGCATGACTGCTGCCTCCCTGATGGACAGGTTTCCGGTACGCCCCGGAGGCTAGGAAGGCTCTTTGTGGGAACTCTGTGATCGCTCGGCGGTGACCGTCAACCAGTCCCGCCGGGCGGGGAGTTCGCCCTCCCGGGGCGGGCCCCCCGCGGGCAGCCCGACCGTGCACCGGGTGCCCGTGCCGCCCGGCCCCTCGCCGAGTTCCACGGAGCCGCCGTGCAGCGCCGCCTGCTGGGCGACCAGGGTCAGGCCGAGCCCGGAGCCGGTGCTGGCGGGCCCCCGGTGGAAGCGGCGGAACACTTCCTGGCGGTCGGCGGGGGCGATGCCCGGGCCCCGGTCGTCGACGGTGACCAGCACCCGGCCGCCCTCGATCCCGACGGCGACCGCGATCTCGGCCCGGCCCTGAGCATCCCTTCCGTGCGCCAGCGCGTTGCCGAGGAGGTTGTCGAGCAGGATCCGGATGCCCGGCTCCCAGCCGTGCACGGGAGCGGGCCCCGCGGTCAGCGTGATCACGGCGTCCGGGGCGCGCCGGCGGGCCTCGGCGACGGCGGCGTCGGCGACCTCCGCCACGTCGAGCACCCGGAACGCGTCGGCCTCGACCAGATCGCCGCGCCCCAGTTCGCGCAGCGCCACCAGCATGCCGAGCAGCCGCGCGTGCTCGCGGCGCAGATCCTCGATGACCTCGGCGCGGTCGGCGTCGGGGAGTCGAGGGTGGGCCAGGACGTCGAGGTTGGTGCCCATGCTCATCAGCGGGTTGCGCATCTCGTGCGATGCGGCCGCGGAGAAGGAGCGCGCTGTGTCGAGGGCCTGCGCGGTGCGTGCGGCCTGCTCGTCGTAGCGGGCCAGGACGGTCTGGAGGGTGGCGGCCAGGTCGTCGACCTCGGCGACGCGGGTGGGCCGGTGTTCCAGGCGTACCGAGGTCGTGCGGGGGTCGAGCCCTGCGGCCGCCTTGCGCAGCCGGCGCAGCGGGCGGGTCGCGCCGCTCGCGATGGCCCAGGCGAGCAGGGCGGACAGCGGGGCCGCGAGCAGCGCGGTGGTGACGACGCGGTTGCGGACCAGGGCGAGCTGGGCACGGCTCGCGGTATCCGGCGCGAACACCCACAGGGTGCCGGAGACCTGCGCCCCCTTGACCGGCATCGCGTACGCCCGCCAGCTGCGGCCCCCACCGCGGATCGTCACCGGGTTCTTCCCCGCCGCGGGCAGCTCGACCGACGCGTCGGGCTGGGGGCCGCCGCTGAACGTGCCGTCGGGCCCGATGAGCCGTACGCCGACGTCCAACGCGGCGTTGAACAGCCTGCGTTGACGGTTCTCCTCGGCGGTCGGCTGATTGTTGGCGGCGGCCCGCAGCAGGGTGCGGGCGTCCTGGGCGATCGCGGTGGCCCGGGTCCGCAGGTGGCTGTCCTCCTCGCGGTGCAGATCGCGGGCGACCAGGGTGGTCAGCAGCCAGCCGCAGGTGAGGACCAGGAGCGGGACGGTGACGCCGACGGCGAGCGCGATCCGGGTGGAGAGCTTCACGGCTGCTCCCGCAGGACGAAGCCGACGCCCCGCACGGTGTGGACGAGCCGGGGCGCGCCGTCCGCCTCCAGCTTGCGGCGCAGATAGCTGACGAAGGTGTCCACGGCGTCGGTGCGTACGTCGAAGTCGTACCCCCAGACGCGTTCGAGCAGCTGGTCGCGGCTGAGGACGACGCCGGCGTTGCGGGCCAGGACTTCGAGGAGTTCGTACTCGCGCCGGGTGAGGTCGAGGCGGCGGCCGTCGCGCTCCGCGGTGCGGGCCGCCGGGTCGATGACGAGGCCGCACGCGCGGACCACGTCGTGCGGGGCGGGCGGGCGGCGGCGCAGCAGGGCGTGCAGGCGCAGCACCAGCTCCTGCAGCGCGAACGGTTTGACCAGGTAGTCGTCGCCGCCCGCCTGGAGCCCGGCGATCCGGTCGGCGGTCTCGTCGAGCGCCGACAGCATCAGGACGGGCAGGTCGTGCCCCGCCTCCCGCAGCGTCCGGCACACCTCGATGCCGCTCATGCCGGGCATGGACACATCCAGGACGAGCACATCGGGCGGGCTCTGCTCGATCGCGGCGAGCGCGGCCCGGCCGCCGTCGGCGGTGCGGACCCGGAAGCCGTTCAGCCTGAGCCCACGGTCGAGCGAGCGGCGCACCGCGTCGTCGTCGTCGACGACCAGGACGTCCCCGGGACGGCTCGGCCCGCTCATCCGCGCTCCCTCACTTCATCCGGCTACCGCCGGGTCAGGGTACGGTCCCCGCCTGTGTGCGGCCCGGACCTGTCCGACGCGGGCTTCAGGAGCCGGTCGAACACCGAGGGCTTCGCCTTCCCCTCGACGGCCTTCTTCGGGAACAGCGTGTAGCTCAGCGCGATGATCACGTTGATGCCGATCACCCACAGCATCTTCTGCTGCCACATCCGCAGCGAGTCGGCGCTGCCGTCCCCGCCGACGTACCAGATCGCGGCCTGGAGCAGGGCGATCGCGAGGAGGGAGGCAGCGGTGAAGCGGCCCGCCATCTTCCACTCGTACGCGATCCTCGCGATGCCGCCCTTGGGTGCCTTGGCGGGCCTCGGGCCGTCCGCGAAGCGGTAGGCGACCCAGGCGTCGGCGCGGGTCACCATGTAGTGGCCCATTCCGGCCGAGAAGCCGATGTAGACGGCGGCGAGGCCGTGCTTCCAGTCCGGCTGCGCGCCGTTCTTCAGGTCGACGGCGGTCACCACGAGCAGCACCACCTCCAGGAGCGGCTCGCACAGAAGCACCGCCACGCTCGCCCTCCGCATCCTGGCGAGGTAGCGCAGGGCGAGACCCGCGGCCAGCAGAACCCAGAAGCCGACTTCACAGGCGATGATCAGCGTGACGATCACGGCGGTCTCCTCTCGTACTCCTCAAGGCTCGCCCGCGTCCGGCGCCCCTTCGTCGTCACCAGTGACGAAAGGGAACTGCATCCTTCGATGTAGCGGCACATCGCCCGGTACGGGGAGGCCCGCGGCCCGGCGACCGTGTTGGATGGGACCGTGAAACCCTTCTCCCGTCCGCACCACGACGACGTCCTCGTCGCCGGGGCCGGACTGCTCGGCGGGCTCGTCCTGTGGGCTGTCGGCCTGCACACCCAGGGCGGCCGCCCGCTGACCGACGCCTGGGTGCTGGTGCCGCTGACCCTGATGGCGGGCCTCGAACTGCTGCGCCGCACCGCGCCACAGACCGCCCTGGTCACCGGCACCTGCGTGCTGGTCGCGGACCAGTTCACGCCGGGCAGCCTGGCGACGGTCGTGATGTTCACCGACCTCGTGTACGCGGCCGTCGTGTACGGCACCCCGGCCGCCGCCCGCCGCATCCCGGTCACCACCGGGCTGATCACGGTGGGCATGACGATCGGGTTCTACGCCTGGTTCCGCCAGCCGGAGGCGCTGCTCATCGGCGTGGTCACCGGCCTGGTCTCGTTCGCGCCCGCGACCACCGGGGTCCTCGTACGCAATCACCGCGAGGCCGCCGAGAGCGCCCGGCTGCGGGCCGAACAGACCGCGCTGCTCGCCGAGTTGGACCGCAGCCAGGCCGTGGCCGCCGAGCGCGCCCGGATGGCCCGCGAGCTGCACGACATGGTGGCCAACCACCTCTCGGCGATCGCCATCCACTCCACGGCCGCGCTCTCCCTCGACGATCCTGCAACAACCCGGCAGGCGCTTTCGGTGATCCGCGAGAACAGCGTGGACGGGCTCGCCGAGATGCGCCGGCTCATCGGGCTCCTCCGCGACACCAGCGGCCACGACGAGCCCACCGCCGCGCCCACCCTGGCCGGGCTCGACGCGCTCATCGCCCAGGCGCGCACCAACGGCGCCGACAGCGGGCTCTACTTCGCGCTCGACGACCGGCGCGCGCAGGACGGCCCGCTGCCCGCGCCGGTGGAACTGGCCGCCTACCGGATCGTCCAGGAGTCCCTGACCAACGCGCTCAAGCACGCGGCGCCCGGCACCGTCGAGGTGGCGCTGGCCCACGCGGACGGGCTGCTCACGGTGTGCGTCACCAGCCTGTACGGCGACCGGCCGGGCCCGCGCGCACCGGGTTCCGGGGCTGGGCTCATAGGGATGCGCGAGCGGACCGAACTGCTCGACGGGACCTTCACCGCGGGCCCCGAGTCGGCGCCGGACGGCACCAAGATCTGGCAAGTGCGGGCCCAACTGCCCGCCGATGAAAGGGAGTTGAGCGCATGACGATCCGGGTACTGGTCGCCGAGGACCAGTCGGCGGTACGGGCCGGGCTCGTCCTGATCCTCTCCAGCGCCCCCGACATCGAGGTGGTCGGCGAGGCGGCGGACGGCGAGCGCGCGGTTGAGCTCGCCCGCGAACTGCGGCCCGACCTCGTCCTGATGGACGTTCAGATGCCGAAGCTGGACGGGGTCTCGGCGACCGGCGTCGTCACCGGCGAGCAGCTCGCCGACGTCCTGGTCCTGACCACCTTCGACCTGGACGAGTACGTCTTCGGGGCGCTGCGCGCGGGGGCTTCGGGCTTCCTGCTCAAGAACACGGACGCGAAGGACCTGATCGAGGCGGTGCGGACGGTGGCGCGCGGCGAGGGGCTGATCGCCCCGGCCGTGACCCGCCGCCTCATCGCGGAGTTCGCCTCGACCCCGCGCCAGGTCGCCCCGCGCCGCCCGGCCGCGCTCGACACCCTGACCCGGCGCGAGGGCGAGGTCCTCTCGTGTCTGGGCCGGGGCCTGTCCAACGCGGAGATCGCGGTACGCCTCGACATGGCGGAGGCGACGGTGAAGACACACGTCAGCAGACTCCTGGGCAAGCTGAAGCTGCGCAGCAGGGTTCAAGCGGCCGTACTGGCCCAGGAGTTGGACATCTAGGGACTGATGTGCCGTCGGAGGTCTGGACCTCTTGACGGTTGGTACAGACCTTTCTACGCTCACCGCACACTGCTGGTGGGCGCGCCATCCCTGAGGCAAGCCCACCGGACGGAGCAGGGTCCCACCCCCACCACCGTCGCACCATTCGGGAGCAGCCTTGAGAACCGCACGTCACCTCCGTACGCGCTTCAGATCAAGAGCCGCAGCGGCCCTGACCGCACTCGCCCTCCCCCTGGCCGCCCTCGTGGGCCTCGCCTCCCCCGCCGAAGCCGCCACCTCGGCGACAGCCACGTACGCCAAGTCCTCGGACTGGGGCACGGGATTCGGGGCCGGCTGGACCATCAAGAACACCGGCACCACCACCCTCAGCTCCTGGACCGTGGAATGGGACTACCCCTCGGGTACGTCCGTGACCTCGGCCTGGGACGCGGACGTCACCAACTCCGGCACCCACTGGACCGCCAAGAACAAGTCCTACAACGGCACCCTCGCGCCCGGCGCCAGCGTGAGCTTCGGCTTCAACGGTGCGGGCTCGGGCTCGCCCTCGGGCTGCAAGCTCAACGGCGGCTCCTGCGACGGGGGTTCGACCCCGGGCGACAACCCGCCGTCCGCGCCCGGCACCCCGACCGCGAGCAACGTCACCAACACCGGCGTCTCGCTGTCCTGGTCGGCCGCGACCGACGACAAGGGCGTCAAGAACTACGACGTCTACCGGGGCTCGACCAAGATCGCGACCGTCACCGGCACGACGTACACCGACACGGGTCTGACGGCCGGGACCACCTACACCTACAGCGTGACCGCCCGCGACACCGCCGACCAGACGGGCCCCTCCTCGGGCTCGGTCACCGTGACGACCACCGGGGGCGGAGGCAACCCGGACCCGGGATCCACGGTCAAGCTCGGCTACTTCACCGACTGGGGCATCTACCAGCGCAACTACCAGGTGAAGAACATCGTGACCTCGGGTTCGGCGAGCAAGCTGACCCACATCAACTACGCGTTCGGCAACGTGACCAACGGCCAGTGCGCCATCGGTGACGCCTACGCCGACTACCAGAAGACGTACGACGCCTCCTCCAGCGTGGACGGCACCGCCGACACCTGGGACCAGCCGGTCGCGGGCAACATCAACCAGCTCCGCGAGCTGAAGAAGAAGTACCCGAACATCAAGGTCCTCTGGTCCTTCGGCGGCTGGACCTGGTCCGGCGGCTTCGGGCAGGCGGCGGCCAACCCGACCGCCTTCGCGAACTCCTGCTACAACCTGGTCAAGGACCCGCGCTGGGCGGACGTGTTCGACGGCATCGACATCGACTGGGAGTACCCGAACGCCTGCGGCCTGTCCTGCGACACCAGCGGTCCGGCGGCCCTGAAGAACCTCCTCGCCGCGCTGCGCGCCAAGTTCGGCGGCTCGGCACTGGTCACGGCCGCCGTCACCGCCGACGGCTCGACCGGCGGCAAGATGGACGCGGCCGACTACGGGGGCGCGGCGAGTTACGTCGACTGGTACAACGTGATGACGTACGACTTCTTCGGCGCGTGGGACGCGAAGGGCCCCACAGCCCCGCACTCCCCGCTCACCTCGTACAACGGCATCCCGATCGCGGGCTTCAACACGGACGCGGCGATCCAGAAGTACAAGTCGAAGGGCGTCCCGTCGAACAAGCTCAACCTGGGCATCGGCTTCTACGGCCGAGGCTGGACGGGCGTCACACAGGACGCCCCCGGCGGCACGGCGACGGGCCCGGCCCCCGGCACATACGAGCAGGGCATCGAGGACTACAAGGTCCTCAAGAGCGCCTGCCCGGTGACGGGCACGATCGCGGGCACGGCGTACGCCCACTGCGGGTCCAACTGGTGGAGCTACGACACCCCGTCGACGATCGCCGGGAAGATGACGTACGCGAAGAACCAGGGGCTCAGGGGGGCGTTCTTCTGGGAGTTCAGCGGGGATACGTCGAATGCTGAGCTGCTCTCGGCCATGTCCGCGGGCCTGAACTGATCCGGACCCCCGGAAGGCGGGCCCGTCCCCTGCCTTCTGGGGGCTCCGCCCCCCCCCAGACCCCCGGAGGCCACGCGGCGGAGCCGCAGAGTGTCACAGCGGGGAGGGGAAAGACCGGCTACGCCACGTTCACCCGTTGGCCCGGCGGCGCCGCCTCCAGCCACGCCAGGAACCCCGTCAGCGCATCCTCGCTCATGGCGAGCTCAAGCCGCGTACCCCGATGCGTACAACCCAGAATGATCGCGTCGGAGAGCAGGGCGAGTTCCTCCTCGCCCTCGGGCAGCCGCCGGGCCACCACATCGATGGCCGACCGCTCAAGAACGCGGCGCGGCCGGGGCGCGTAGGAGAAGACGCGGAACCACTCGATCCGGTCGCCGTTGTAGCGGGCCACCCCGTACACCCAGCCCTTGCCGCTGGTGTCCGGCGTCTCCGGAAGACCCCAGCGCAGACTGCAGTCGAACGTGCCGCCCGAGCGCTGGATCAGCCGCCGGCGCAGACCGAAGACGAAGAGTCCCACCAGTACCAGCGCGACGACCAGACCACACACAAGCAGAGCGAGAGTCATCTACACCGACCTCCTCGCTCAACCAGTAATCCAGCAACGGAAAAATCTGCCTGCATCGCCTCAGCCGCGACCGGCTCCGGAAAATTCCGGACCGAGCCGCGGCTGAGGGAAATCTCCGGCGGGGGTGCTAGCGCACCGCCACCGCACGCAGTCGTACATCGGCGCGCCGCTCGGCGGCGGCGTCCGACTCCGACTTCGCGCTCTCCAGCGCACGCTCGGCGCGCTGGACATCGATCTCGTCCGCCAGCTCGGCGATCTCCGCGAGCAGCGACAGCTTGTTGTCGGCGAAGGAGATGAATCCACCGTGCACCGCCGCGACGACGGTGCTGCCCTCGCTCGTACGGATCATCACCGGGCCCGACTCCAGCACACCAAGGAGCGGCTGGTGACCGGGCATGACGCCGATGTCGCCGGACGTGGTGCGCGCGACGACCAGGGTGGCCTCGCCGGACCAGACACTGCGGTCCGCGGCGACGAGCTCGACGTGCAGCTCAGTAGCCATGGTTGGCTCCTCGGGTCACCACCCGGCGGTTCGGCCGGGTGTTGGGACAATTCTAGTCAGTTCTCAGTACGCGATACGCGGAGGGGCGGGACGCACCCGCCCCTCCACGCGGTCGGGCGCGTCAGGAGACGCCCAGCTCCTTGGCGTTGGCCTTGAGGTCTTCCAGGCCACCGCACATGAAGAACGCCTGCTCGGGGAAGTGGTCGTACTCGCCGTCGCAGATCTGGTTGAACGCCGTGATCGACTCGTCCAGCGGGACGTCCGAACCGTCGACGCCGGTGAACTGCTTGGCGACGTGCGTGTTCTGCGACAGGAAGCGCTCCACGCGGCGGGCGCGGTGCACGACCAGCTTGTCCTCTTCGCCGAGCTCGTCGATGCCGAGGATGGCGATGATGTCCTGGAGGTCCTTGTACTTCTGCAGGATCGTCTTGACGCGCATGGCGGCGTCGTAGTGCTCCTGCGCGATGTAGCGCGGGTCCAGGATCCGGGACGTGGAGTCCAGCGGGTCCACGGCCGGGTAGATGCCCTTCTCGGAGATCGGACGGGAGAGAACCGTCGTCGCGTCCAGGTGGGCGAAGGTGGTGGCCGGGGCCGGGTCGGTCAGGTCGTCCGCGGGGACGTAGATCGCCTGCATCGAGGTGATCGAGTGACCACGGGTCGAGGTGATGCGCTCCTGGAGGAGACCCATCTCGTCGGCCAGGTTCGGCTGGTAACCCACCGCGGAGGGCATGCGGCCGAGCAGGGTCGACACCTCGGAACCCGCCTGGGTGTACCGGAAGATGTTGTCGATGAAGAAGAGGACGTCCTGCTTCTGGACGTCACGGAAGTACTCCGCCATCGTCAGACCGGCCAGGGCGACCCGAAGACGCGTGCCCGGCGGCTCGTCCATCTGACCGAAGACCAGGGCGGTCTTGTCGATGACGCCCGAGTCCTGCATTTCCTCGATGAGGTCGTTGCCCTCACGGGTGCGCTCGCCGACACCGGCGAACACCGACACACCGTCGTGGTTGTTGGCCACGCGGTAGATCATTTCCTGGATGAGGACGGTCTTGCCGACACCGGCACCACCGAACAGGCCGATCTTTCCACCCTTGACGTACGGGGTGAGAAGGTCGATGACCTTGACGCCGGTCTCGAACATCTCGGTCTTGGACTCAAGCTGGTCGAAGTTGGGCGCCTTGCGGTGGATCGGCCAGCGCTCGCCGATGTTGGCGTTCTCCTCGGGCTTGTTCAGCACCTCACCGAGGGTGTTGAACACCTTGCCCTTGGTGAAGTCGCCGACCGGCACCGTGATGCCGTCGCCCGTGTCGGTCACCGGGGCCTGGCGGACCAGACCGTCGGTGGGCTGCATCGAGATCGCGCGGACGATGCCGTCACCCAGGTGCTGGGCGACTTCGAGCGTCAGCGTCTTGAGCTTGCCGTCCTCGGCCGGGTCGGCCACCTGGACGTGCAGCGCGTTGTAGATTTCCGGCATCGCGTCGACGGGGAACTCCACGTCGACGACCGGGCCGATGACCCGGGCGACGCGGCCCGTGGCAACGGCCGTCTCAACAGTGGTCGTCATTACTTGTCACTCCCCGCGGTCGCGTCGGCCAGCGCACTGGAGCCACCGACGATCTCGCTGATTTCCTGGGTGATTTCGGCCTGGCGGGCCGCGTTGGCAAGCCGGGAGAGGCTCTTGATGAGCTCCCCGGCGTTGTCGGTGGCCGACTTCATCGCGCGGCGGCGGGCGGCGTGCTCGGAAGCAGCCGACTGCAGCAGCGCGTTGTAGATGCGGCTTTCGACGTAGCGCGGCAGCAGGGCGTCGAGGACGTCCTCCGCCGACGGCTCGAAGTCGAAGAGCGGAAGGATCTGGTCCTTCGCGCCCCCCGTGCCGGACGTCTCAGTCTCCTGAGCCGTGTCCAGCGACAGCGGCAGCATCCGGTTGTCGACCGGCGTCTGCGTCATCATCGACACGAACTCCGTGAAGACGATGTGCAGTTCGTCCGCACCGCCCTCGGCCGTCTCCGTCTGGATGGCCTCGATCAGCGGTGCGGCCACCTGCTTGGCGTCCGCGTACGTGGGGCTGTCGGTGAAGCCCGTCCACGAATCCGAGACCTTGCGCTCACGGAAGCCGTAGTAGGCGACACCCTTGCGGCCGACGATGTACGTGTCGACCTCCTTGCCCTCGCCGCGCAGCCGCTCCGTCAGCCGCTCCGCCGCCTTGATGGCGTTGGAGGAGTAGCCGCCGGCCAGACCGCGGTCGCTCGTGATGAGCAGAACCGCGGCGCGGGCCGGGGCCTCGGCCTCGGTGGTGAGCGGGTGCTTGGTGGTGGAGCCGGTCGCCACCGCGGTCACCGCACGGGTGAGCTCGGTCGCGTACGGCGTGGAGGCCGCCACCTGGCGCTGCGCCTTGACGATGCGCGAGGCGGCGATCATTTCCATCGCCTTGGTGATCTTCTTGGTCGCGGTGACGGATCGGATGCGACGCTTGTAGACCCGGAGCTGGGCTCCCATGAGTCAGGTCCCTTCCGTCGTCGTCACTTGCTGGTGCTGACCGGCGTGTCGTCGCCGAGGAGCTTGCCGTCCGAGGTCTCGAACTGACGCTTGAAGCCGGCGATGGCGTCGCCCACCGACTGCAGGGTGTCGTCCGACATCTTCGCGCCCTCGGCGATCGAGGTGAGGAGCTCCTTGCGCTCGCGGCGCAGGTACTCCAGCAGCTCGGCCTCGAAGCGGCGGATGTCCTCGACCGGGACGTCGTCCATCTTGCCGGTGGTGCCGGCCCAGATGGAGACGACCTGCTCCTCGACCGGGAACGGCGAGTACTGCGGCTGCTTCAGCAGCTCGACCATGCGCTTGCCGCGCTCAAGGGAGGCCTTGGAAGCGGCGTCCAGGTCGGAACCGAAGGCGGCGAACGCCTCCAGCTCGCGGTACTGGGCGAGGTCGACACGCAGTCGGCCGGACACCTGGCGCATCGCCTTGTGCTGCGCGGAACCACCGACTCGGGAGACGGAGATACCGACGTTCAGCGCGGGGCGCTGACCGGCGTTGAACAGGTCCGACTCCAGGAAGCACTGGCCGTCGGTGATGGAGATGACGTTGGTCGGGATGAACGCCGACACGTCGTTCGCCTTGGTCTCGACGATCGGCAGACCCGTCATCGAGCCGGCGCCCATCTCGTCCGACAGCTTCGCGCAGCGCTCAAGCAGACGCGAGTGCAGGTAGAAGACGTCACCCGGGTAGGCCTCGCGGCCCGGCGGACGGCGCAGCAGCAGGGACACGGCGCGGTAGGCGTCGGCCTGCTTCGACAGGTCGTCGAAGATGATGAGGACGTGCTTGCCGTCGTACATCCAGTGCTGGCCGATGGCCGAACCGGTGTACGGGGCAAGGTACTTGAAGCCGGCCGGGTCGGACGCGGGCGCGGCGACGATCGTCGTGTACTCCAGCGCGCCGGCCTCTTCCAGGGCGCCACGCACGGAGGCGATGGTCGAGCCCTTCTGGCCGATGGCGACGTAGATGCAGCGGACCTGCTTCTTCGGGTCGCCCGAACGCCAGTTGTCGCGCTGGTTGATGATCGTGTCGACGGCCAGAGCGGTCTTGCCGGTCTGACGGTCACCAATGATCAGCTGACGCTGGCCACGGCCGATCGGCACCATCGCGTCGACGGCCTTGTAACCGGTCGCCATCGGCTCGTGCACCGACTTACGGACCATGACGCCCGGAGCCTGCAGCTCCAGGGCGCGGCGGCCGTCGGTCTCGATCTCGCCGAGGCCGTCGATCGGGTTGCCGAGCGGGTCGACGACGCGGCCGAGGTAGCCCTCGCCTACGCCGACCGAGAGCACCTCACCGGTGCGCTGCACCGGCTGGCCCTCTTCGATTCCGCTGAACTCGCCGAGGACGATCGCACCGATCTCGCGCTCCTCAAGGTTGAGGGCGAGACCAAGGGTTCCGTCCTCGAACCGCAGCAGCTCGTTCGCCATGGCCGAGGGAAGACCCTCGACCTTCGCGATGCCGTCACCGGCAACGCTGACCGTACCGACCTCCTCGCGCGAGGCCGCGTCCGGCTGGTACGACTGGACAAAGGTCTCCAGCGCGTCCCGGATCTCCTCCGGCCGGATCGTGAGCTCCGCCATCTGGGTTCCCTGCTCTCCTTGTTGGGCCCGAAGTTTCTAAGGGGGTCTGGGGGCCGACCCCCAGGAATCTTCTGCAATTTCTGCACGGCCCAACCGGGCCGCTGGTGTTGCTAATTCAGTTGCTGTGCCGACCGCGAGGTCAGCGCGCCAGCCGTCGGTTCGCCTCTTCGAGGCGCTCCGCGATGGTGCCCTCGATGACCTCGTCGCCGACGCGCACCGAGATCCCGCCGAGGACCTCGGGGTCCACGTCGAGGTTCAGGTGCATCTGGCGGCCGTAGATCTTCGCCAGAGCCGCACCGAGGCGCTGCTTCTGGACGTCGGTCAGCGGAACCGCCGAGGTGACGACGGCGACCATCCGGTCCCGGCGATGTGCGGCGAGCTTGGAGAGGGACTCCAGTCCCGCTTCCAGGCTACGTCCACGCGGCCGGGTCACAAGACGGCCGACCAGACGCTCGGTGACCGGGTTCGCCCTGCCGCCGAGCAGGCTGCGCAGCAGCTCGCTCTTGGCCGCGACCGTGGCGGTGCGGCTGGTGAGCGCGGAGCGCAGCTCGGTGCTGGAGGTGACGATGCGGCCGAACCGGAACAGCTCGTCCTCGACGTCGTCCAGCGCGCCCGACTGCTGCGCGGCGGTGAGGTCGGCGGTGGCCGCCAGTTCTTCCAGCGAGTCCACCAGGTCACGGGACTGCGACCAGCGGGAGCGGACCATGCCGCCCACCAGGTCGGCGGTCTCGCCGCCCACCTGGCCGCCGAGCAGACGCCCGGCCAGCTCGGCCCTGGCCTCGCCGGCCTGCGCCGGGTCGGTCAGGACCCGACGCAGCGAGACCTCGCGGTCGAGCAGCGTGGTGACGGCGGCCAGCTCGTCGCCGAGCTTCGCCGCGTCGACGGACGTGTTGTCCATCAGCGCGTCGAGACGCTCGCGTGCGGCGGCCAGTGCCTCGCGGCTCGCGCCGTTCATCGGACGGCCTCGGCCTTCTCTTCGAGCTCGCCGAGGAAACGGTCGATGGTGCGGCTCTGGCGGGCGTGGTCCTCAAGGGACTCGCCGACCAGCTTGCCGGCCAGGTCGGTCGCCAGCTTGCCCACGTCCTGACGGAGCGAGTGCGCGGCGGCCTTGCGGTCGGCCTCGATCTGGGCGTGGCCGGCAGCGATGATCTCCTCACGCTGCCGCTGGCCTTCCGCCCTCATCTCCTGGATGAGCGCGGTGCCCTGCTCGGTCGCCTCCTGGCGCAGGCGCGCAGCCTCGTGGCGGGCCTCGGCGAGCTGCGCCTTGTACTGCTCAAGGACGCTCTGGGCCTCGGTCTGAGCGGCCTCGGCCTTCTCCATCCCGCCTTCGATGGCCTCGCGACGCTCGTCCAGAACCTTGTTGATGTTCGGGAGGAGCTTCTTGGCGAGGAAGCCGAAGACGATGACGAAGGCGATGAGGCCGATGACGAGCTCAGGCCACGGCGGAACGAGGGGGTTTTCCTTGCCCTCGGCCGCCAGCTGAACCATGGTGAGGTTCACATCAGTGCCTTTCGTCGGTCGGTCTGGTCGTGGTTCGTCTTAGTAGACGAACGGCATGACGAGGCCGATCAGGGCCAGCGCCTCACAGAACGCGAAACCGAGGATCTGGTTGGCGCGGATCAGGCCGGCCGCTTCGGGCTGACGGGCGAGAGCCTGCGTGCCGTTACCGAAGATGATGCCGACGCCGACGCCGGGGCCGATCGCGGCGAGGCCGTACCCGATGGAGCTGAGCGAGCCGGTGACGCCATCGGAGGCAGCGAGGATCTGGGACATGCCAGTTCTTCCTTCTCTTTCACGGACCGGTGGGGGTTGGCCACCGGACGACTGGGGGTATGGAGGGGAGCGGTCAGTGGTGCTCGGCGAGCGCGCCCTGGATGAAGACGCAGGCCAGCAGCACGAACACGTACGCCTGGACGGCCTGGATGAAGAGCTCGAACGCGGTCATCACGACGACCATCACGAAGGAGACGCCGGAGTACGCGATGCCGATGCCGTTGAGCATGTACCAGCTGGCGATCGTGAACAGCAGCAGCAGGGTGTGACCGGCGAACATGTTCGCGAAAAGTCGCACCGCGTGAGTGAAGGGGCGGACCAGCACGTTCGAGAAGAACTCGATGACCATGACCAGCGGCAGCACGCCACCCAGCGACTTGTCGTAGCCGGTCAGGTTCTTGAAACCGCCGACGAAGCCGTGGCGCTTGAACGTGAGCGTCATCCAGATCACGTAGACGATCAGCGCGAGGACCGCCGGGTACGCGATGATCGACGTCACCGGGAACTGGGCGACCGGGACGATCGACCAGAGGTTCATCATCCAGACGAAGAAGAAGATCGAGACCATGAGGGGGACCCACTTCTCGCCCTCCTTCTTGCCGATCGTCTCGTAGACGATGCCGCGGCGTACGAAGTCGTAGCCGGCCTCGGCGACCATCTGGAACTTGCCGGGAACGAGCTTCGGCTTGCGGAAGGCCGCCCAGAAGAAGCCGACGATGATCAGCGAGCCCAGCAGGGCCAGCAGCATCGGCTTGTTGAAGTACAGGCCGTTGGTGTCGCCCCAGAGCGGCTCGAAGAGGAACGAGTGCAGGCCGGGACCCTCGAAGCCACAGCCGTTCGACTGGAAGATGTGGCAGCTCGGATCGAAGGCGAGCACCTGCGTCGGGTCAGCACTCACCGCGGGCTCCTTCAGCGTGGCGCATAGGTACGGCAACCTCGATGTGTCGGCGCGGCGCGCAGCCGCGGTTCGGCACTGGACTGGTGTTACGGATGATGGGGCGGCGGTCGGGCATCAAGCCTCGCGATTGAGCAGGCGTCAGCTCAGATGCCCGCGCCCGCAGTGCCGCAGTTGGCACCGGACGATAGCAGGGTCCTGAACTCGCGTTTATTCCGGCCCTACCGTTCACGTCGACGGCCCCGTCTTTTCGGGCTTGTTGCCCTCAGCGGTATCCGGTTCGACGTAAAGGATCTTGGCCTTCATGTGCGCACGCGCCTGCGCGCCGATCCAGACGAGGGTCAGCGCGACGAGGGTTGCGGCAAAGCATTTGGGGTTGAACAGCGTCGTGTTCTTGAAGACCGCGACAAAGATGAAGAGCAGGAGCAACTGCGCGGTGTACAGCATCAGTCCCATGGCCTGGAACAGATGCGGAAGCGATTTGGCAGTGCGTTCCAGGACGACGAGTCCGATGCCCATGAAGAGGATCACGACCAGCGTCGCGACGATGGCACCCACCGCTCCCTTGCCGCCCGCGACCACACCGCTGATCACGGCGGCAACAGCGCCCGCGGCAGCGGTGGGTAGGGCGGTCTGGAGAAGAGTGCGTGCGTCGTTGGACGGCATGGCGGCAGCTCCGCTTGCTGGTGGGGGCAAAGTGGTGTCGTCATGGACGAGCGTAGGCCCGGGCCGAGTTGGTCCCTCGGGCCAACGGACCGTCGCACTACGGTCCTTCGGCTCTGGCGCCGGGTCTCGTGAACCGTATCACAAACTATTTGATGAGGTCTTTACCATGGAAGTGTGCTGCCCATCACACTTGAGAGTGACGCTGCGCGTTTGTGCGCAACGGGCGGCGAGATGTCTGGTATTGGGCGTCGACGCGGCAATTCGTCAGCGCGACGCACCGGTCTTCCGTCGGTCGGGGAAACGCGAACGGGGGCCGATCGCGGTCGCCCCGTTGACGCCGGAGACCCCGGCGGCCACAGGAGTGCGCTCGCCGCGCACCTCGTCGTCGTCCTCGGAAGCGAGCGAGTGCACCGTCTCGGGCTCGCCCCGCGCGTGCCGGTAGCGCGGCGGCACGAACCGCTCGGCCCACTGAGGGGTGCGCGGCGCGAACCGCGGCAGCAGCAACAGGACGAGCCCGACCGCGCTCAGCGCGACGATCACGAGCATGATCCACATCGACGCCGAGTTCACCGAGTAGGCGACCGCGCCGAACGCGATGAGCGCCGACCAGAAGTACATGATCAGCACCGCCCGGCTGTGCGAGTGGCCGATCTCCAGGAGCCGATGGTGCAGGTGGCCGCGGTCCGCGGCGAACGGCGACTGCCCGTTCCAGGTCCTGCGGACGATGGCGAGTACGAGGTCGGCCATCGGGATCGCGATGATCGACAGCGGCATGAGCAGCGGGATGAAGACCGGCAGCATCGCGTGCGTGGCATCGCGGGTGCCGCCGAAGTTGAGCTTCATCGCGTCGGGGTCGACCTGCCCCGTGATGGAGATCGCGCCGGCCGCGAGCACCAGGCCGATCAGCATCGAGCCCGAGTCGCCCATGAAGATCCTGGCCGGATGCATGTTGTGCGGCAGGAAGCCCAGGCACATGCCCATGAGGACGGCGGCGAACAGGGTGGCGGGGGCGGCCGCCTCGATTCCGTACCCGTACCAGATCCGGTAGCCGTACATGAAGAACGCCGCCGACGCGAGGCACACCATGCCGGCGGCCAGGCCGTCGAGGCCGTCCACGAAGTTCACCGCGTTGATGGTGATCACAACGAGCGCGACCGTGAGCAGAGTGCCCTGCCAGGACGTCAGCGAGACCGAGCCGATGCCGGGGATGGGCAGCCAGAGGATGGTCAGACCCTGCATGACCATGACGCCCGCGGCGATCATCTGGCCGCCGAGCTTGATCAGGGCGTCGATCTCGAACTTGTCGTCCAGGACGCCGATCAGCCAGATCAGCGCGGCGCCGGACAGCAGCGCCCGGGGTTCGTTGGACTGGAAGACGCCGTTGAGGCCGTCGAGGTGGTCGGCCACGAGCAGACCCGCGCACAGGCCGCCGAACATGGCGATGCCGCCGAGCCTCGGCGTCGGCTCCCGGTGCACGTCACGCGCGCGAATCTCCGGCATCGCACCGACGGCGATGGCGAACTTCCGCACCGGCCCGGTGAGCAGGTAGGTCACCGCGGCCGTGACGCAGAGCGTCAGCAGGTATTCACGCACGGGCTGCCCCAGAGGTATCGCTGGCCATCTCAGCCCCACACCCTAGCTTCGCGCGCATGTGGTTGAGGACATTCGTATCCGGCACATGGTTGCAGGTATCCCGCCGCAGCGAGGATAAGCCCGTATTTTTCCCGTATGCGAACCCGGTGAGCAGGCCCCGGATCGCTGAAAGTGGATCTTCTTGAGGAGAGGCGGATCCTTTTTGAGCCTTCTTGAGGATGGGGATCGGGCCTTCTCAAGGAGGAGGGAATCTTTCCGCCAGTTCCCTTGCCTCCGCCCGCACCTTGGGATCCTCTCGCATCGCCATCGCGAACAGCACCGCGATTCTGGCCATCTCCGCCTCCCCCATGCCCTGGGTGGTGACGGCGGCGGTGCCGAGCCGGATGCCGCGGGCGTCCACATGCGGCAGGGCGCAGCTGTCCAGGACGAGCCCGGCGCCCGCGAGCCGGCCGCGCGCGGTGCGCCCGTCGATGCCGAACGGCGCCGGGTCGGCGAGCAGGAGGTGGGTGTCGGTGCCGCCGGTGACCACCCCGAACCCCTCGGCGAGCAGCCCCTCGGCCAGCGTGCGCGCGTTGGCGACCACCTGGTGGGCGTACGCGGTGAAGGCGGGGGTGGACGCCTCGCCGAAGGCGATGGCCTTGGCGGCGATCGTGTGCATCTGGGCGCCGCCCTGCGTGAAGGGGAAGACGGCGCGGTCGATGCGGGCGGCGAGGTCACTGCCGCAGAGGATCAGCCCGCCGCGCGGCCCGCGCAGCACCTTGTGGGTGGTGGCGCACACGACGTCGGCGTACGGGACCGGGCTCGGCGCCGCTCCCCCGGCGACCAGGCCGATGGGGTGGGCGGCGTCCGCGATGAGGTAGGCGCCCACGTCGTCGGCGATCTCGCGGAAGGCCTGGTAGTCCGGGTGGCGGGGGTACGCGATCGAGCCGCACACGATCGCCTTGGGCCGGTGCTCGACCGCCAGGTCCCACACCTCGCCGTAGTCGATGAGGCCGGTGTCCGGCTCGACGCCGTACCCGACGAAGTCGAACCAGCGCCCGGAGAAGTTGGCGGGCGAGCCGTGCGTGAGGTGTCCGCCGAAGGGGAGCCCCATCGCCAGAACGGTGTCTCCCGGCTTCAGGAGCGCCGCGTAGGCCGCCAGTACCGCCGAAGTCCCCGAATGCGTCTGTACGTTGGCGTGGGCGGCCCCGAACAGGGCTTTGGCGCGGTCGACGGCGATGCGCTCGGCGACGTCGACGACTTCGCAGCCGCCGTGGTGGCGGGCGCCGGGGTAGCCCTCGGCGTACTTGTTGCCCAGTTGGGAGCCCAGAGCCGCGCGCACGGCCGGCGAGGTGAAGTTCTCGGCGGCGATCAACTGCAGCGAGGCGGCCTGCCGCTCGGCCTCGCCGAGCAGCACGTCGGCCATTTCGGGGTCCTGCCGCCTTACGGCTTCGAACCCCGCGAGTTCGGTGCGGCTGTCTACGGAGGTGACCGGCATGTCCCCAGGGTAGATCTGGGCCGCCGAGCGCGCCCGGTGTGACGGGGAGCCGTACTCCCCCGGATGTCAGTGGTGGGTCGGCACACCCGTCAGCGCCGTGACCACCGGGTCCAGGGCCTGGTTGATCTCGTCGCCGATGGAGCGGAAGAACGTGATCGGGGCGCCGTAGGGGTCGTTGACCTCGTCGGCCTCGGCGCTCGGGGCGAGCAGCCAGCCGCGCAGCGCGGCCGCGGCCCGCACCAGGGCCCTGGCCCGCTCCACCATGCCCTCCTGGAGCGGATCGGGCAGCGTGGCCGGGTCTATGGCCCGTACGAGACGGGTGAACTCCTTCAGGGTGAAGGTGCGCAGGCCCGCCGAGTGGCCCATCGAGATGACCTGGGCGCGGTGGTCGCGGGTGGCGGTGAGCACCAGGTCGGCGGTGATGACGTGCTCGTCGAGGAGCTCGCGCCCGGTGAAGCCGGTGGCGTCCGCGCCGAAGTCGGCGAGGACGGCGGCGGCGTTGGCCTCCATCGGGGCGCCCTCGTGCCCCCAGGTGCCGGCGCTCTCCACGATGAGGCCGCCCGTGAACGGGTCCCCGAGCCGATCGCTCAGGGCATGGCGGGTCAGCCGCTCGGTGATCGGCGAGCGGCAGACGTTGCCGGTGCTGACGTGGAGGATGCGGAACGAGTTCCCCGCGGGGTGAACCGTGCCTATGCCACGCCCCTCAGGGGCGGTCAATTGGCCACCTCAAGATCGGGTACCACCTTGCGCAGCTCGTCCGCGTCGAGGGCGCCCGCGCGCAGCAGGACCGGGACCTTGCCGGTCACGTCCACGATCGAGGACGGGACGATGCCCGGGGTCGGGCCGCCGTCCAGGTACACCGAGACGGAGTCGCCGAGCATGCCCTGGGCCGCGTCGCAGTCCTCCGGCGCGGGGTGGCCGGTCAGGTTGGCGGAGGACACGGCCATCGGGCCGACCTCGGTGAGCAGTTCGATGGCGACCGGGTGCAGCGGCATCCGGATCGCGACGGTGCCCCGGGTGTCGCCGAGGTCCCACTGGAGCGACGGCTGGTGGCGCGCGACCAGGGTGAGGGCGCCCGGCCAGAACGCGTCGACGAGCTCCCAGGCCTGCTCGGTGAAGTCGGTGACCAGGCCGTGCAGGGTGTTCGGCGAGCCGATGAGCACAGGGGTGGGCATGTTGCGGCCGCGGCCCTTGGCGTCGAGCAGGTCCGTGACGGCCTGCGAGCTGAACGCGTCGGCGCCGATCCCGTACACGGTGTCGGTCGGCAGCACCACGAGCTCGCCGCGGCGGACGGCGGACGCGGCTTCGCGCAGACCGGTCGTGCGGTCCGTCGCGTCGTTGCAGTCGTATCGCCGAGCCATTAGCGGGCCTCCTCGTACACGTACACGGTCTGGGTGTTGCGGCTGGTCACGGTGTGGCCTTGCGGGCCGTGGCGAAGCGCGGGCGGTTGTTGAGGTCGGGGTGGTCGGCCGCGTCCGCCCACCCGGCCTCCTCGTTGAAGATCCACGGCACTTGGCCGCCCTGGGTGTCGGCGTGCTCGATGACGACGAGCCCGCCGGGCCGCAGGAGGCGGTGCGCGGTGCGTTCGATGCCCCGGATGGTGTCGAGACCGTCCTCACCGGAGAACAGCGCGAGCTCGGGGTCGTGGTCGCGCGCCTCGGGGGCGACGTACTCCCACTCGGTGAGCGGGATGTACGGCGGGTTGGAGATGACCAGGTCGACCTGGCCGTCCAACTCGGGCAGCGCGGTGAGCGCGTCGCCCTGGTGGAGAACGACGCGGGACCCCTCGACGTTCTTCCGCGTCCACTCCAGGGCGTCCTCGGACAGCTCGACGGCGTGCACGCGCGAGCGCGGCACCTCCTGCGCCATGGCGAGCGCGATGGCGCCCGATCCGGTGCACAGGTCGACGATGAGCGGCTCGACGACGTCCATCGCGCGCACGGCGTCTATGGCCCAGCCGACCACGGACTCGGTCTCCGGCCGGGGCACGAACACCCCTGGTCCCACTTGGAGTTCGAGGTAGCGGAAGAAGGCGCGGCCGGTGATGTGCTGGAGCGGCTCGCGGGCCTCGCGGCGGGCGATCGCCTCCCAGTAGCGCGCGTCGAAGTCCGCGTCCTTGACGTTGTGCAGCTCTCCCCGCTTGACGCCGTGGATGTGCGCGGCGAGCTCCTCCGCGTCGAAGCGCGGGGAGGGCACGCCGGCGTCGGCCAGCCGCTGGGTGGCCTGGGCCACCTCGGCAAGCAGCACGCTTCGGGGGCCTGGGGGTCGCCCCCCAGAGTTTTGCTGCACGCTGGTCCTCCGGCAGTCGTACGGGGGTGGGATTACTGGGCGGCCGCGAGCTTGGCGGCGGAGTCCGCGTCGACGCAGGCCTGGATCATCGCGTCCAGGTCGCCGTCGAGGACCTGGTCCAAGTTGTACGCCTTGAAGCCGACCCGGTGGTCCGAAATGCGGTTCTCCGGGAAGTTGTACGTCCGGATCTTCTCGGAGCGGTCGACGGTGCGCACCTGGCTGCGGCGGGCGTCGGCGGCCTCCTGCTCGGCGGCCTCCTGGGCGGCGGCGAGCAGCCGGGAGCGCAGGATGCGCATGGCCTGCTCCTTGTTCTGGAGCTGGCTCTTCTCGTTCTGACAGGAGGCGACGACACCGGTCGGGACGTGCGTGATACGTACGGCGGAGTCGGTCGTGTTGACGGACTGGCCGCCGGGGCCCGAGGAGCGGTACACGTCGATGCGGAGGTCGTTCATGTTGATCTCGACGTCGACCTCCTCGGCCTCGGGCGTGACGAGCACGCCGGCGGCCGAGGTGTGGATGCGGCCCTGCGACTCGGTGGCCGGCACGCGTTGCACGCGGTGCACGCCGCCCTCGTACTTCAGCCGCGCCCAGACGCCCTGGCCGGGCTCGGTCGCGCCGTTGCCGCCCTTGGTCTTCACGGCGACCTGGACGTCCTTGTAGCCGCCGAGCTCGGACTCGGTGGAGTCGATGATCTCGGTCTTCCAGCCGACCCGCTCGGCGTAGCGCAGGTACATGCGCAGGAGGTCACCGGCGAACAGGGCCGACTCGTCGCCGCCCGCACCCGCCTTGATCTCCAGGAGTACGTCCTTGTCGTCGCTCGGGTCGCGCGGGACCAGGAGCAGGCGGAGCTTCTCGGTGAGCTCCTCGCGCTGCGCGGTCAGGTCCTTGACCTCGGCGGCGAAGTCGGGGTCGTCGGCCGCGAGTTCGCGGGCCGTCTCGATGTCCTCACCCGTCTGCTTCCAGGCGCGGTAGGTCCCGACGATCGGCGTCAGCTCGGCGTAGCGCTTGTTCAGCTTGCGCGCGTTGGCCTGATCGGCGTGGACCGAAGGGTCGGCGAGCTTCGTCTCAAGATCGGCGTGCTCGCCGATCAGGTCCTCGACCGCTTCGAACATCGGTGGCTCCTGGGTTTCAAACGGAGAAGTAGGGCTGGACGGCAAAGCGCCGGTCGCGGCGCCCCCGGAACGGAGGCGCCGCGGACCGGCGCTGTTGGCTCGCTACTTCGCGGCGGAGCCGGCAGCCTTGCCGAAGCGGGCCTCGAAGCGGGCCACACGGCCGCCGGTGTCCATGATCTTCTGCTTGCCCGTGTAGAACGGGTGGCACTCGGAGCAGATTTCGGCGCGGATGGAGCCGCCGCCGATCGTGCTACGGGTGGTGAAAGCCGCGCCACAGGTGCAGCTGACCTGGGTCTCGACGTACTCGGGGTGGATGTCGCGTTTCAAGGTGTCTCCTAGGTTCGGGAGGGCTCCGGGTCGCAGGCGCGGATTGCGCGTACGTGAACCGGGGCCGACGTACCAGTCTGCCAGGACTGGCCGCATCTCCCAAAACCGGGGTGGATGCACATCTATTCCCGGAGCGTCCGAAGGCCGCCGATGGTGCTACTGACCGGCGACGTAGCCGCCCGCGGTGCCCTTGTCGCCCGCCGAGCCGGCGGTCGCGGACGCCGGGATCGGCTGGTCCTTGGCGAGGGCGTCCCAGACCTCCTGGGACTCCTTGGCGAGCGGGCTGACGCGGTTGGGGTCGGCCTTGTCGTACTGCACCGGCAGCGTGATCATCTTGACGTTGGACGCGTCCAGGCCCTTGAGCCCGTTGGCGAAGCCGATCAGCGAGTTGATCGAGCTGAGGTCCGAGTCGGTGGTGATCGCCTTGGTGGCGGCGTCGGCGAGCCCGTACAGCTTGGTCGGGTTACTGAAGACGCCGACGCTCTTGACCTGGCTGATCAGCGCCTTGATGAAGGCCTGCTGGAGCTGGATGCGGCCGAGGTCGCTGCCGTCGCCGACCACGCCGTGCCGGGTGCGCACGAGGCCGAGCGCCTGCTCGCCGTTGAGGGTGTGCTTGCCGGCCGGGAGGTCGAGGTGGCTCTTGTCGTCCTTGATCGGCTTGTTGGTGGTGACGGGCACCCCGCCGAGCTGGTCGATGAGCTTCTTGAAGCCGGTGAAGTCGACCTCGATGTAGTGGTCCATGCGGATGCCGGACATCTGCTCGACGGTCTTAACCGCACAGGCCGGGCCGCCGACCTCGTACGCCGTGTTGAACATCTGGCGCCTGGCGCCCGGGGCGGTCTTGCCGCCGGGGGCGGTGCAGGAAGGGCGGGTAACCAGGGTGTCGCGCGGGATGGAGACGACGCTCGCGGTCTTGTGGCCCTGGTAGACGTGGATGATCATCGCGGTGTCGGACCGGGCGCCGCCCTCGTCCTCGCCGTACTCCTTGTTGGCGCCGGCCCGCGAGTCCGAGCCGAGGACCAGGATGTCCATCGAGCCGTTGTCGACGTTCTGCGGGCGGTCGGTGCCGAGCTGGGCGTTGATGTCGACGCCCTTGAGGTTGCCGTTGAGCTTGAAGTACACGTAGCCGAGTCCCCCGCCGCCGACGAGGACGACGCCTGCCGCGCTCCACGCGGCGATTCTCGCGGCGCGACGGCGCGTGCTGGGCTGCTTGCGGCGCTTGCCCGCCCCGCGTATTCGGCTGCTGCGTGTGCCCTGCTCGCCCATGGTCTCCTCAGTTCTCGGTGCTCCTCCGGTTACCCCCTGCCCAGGTGTACAGGCACGGTTTGTCGACACTCGTCAGACGCCGAAGCACCAAGCAGGGTTGCACAGGGTTCTAAGAAGGCCGTAAGAGCGCATCGGGCCCGGACCGCAAGCCGGTCTCGGGCCCACCGCTCTCACCTGCACGTTCGCGGCGGCCCCGGGCTGTGTCCGGAGCCGCCGCGAACGTGATGCGTGTGTCGAACGCCTCAGCCGATGAGGCTGTAGCCGCCCCAGCCGCCGCCGACCTGGTAGCGGTCGCCGAAGGCGCCGCGCCCGTTGCCCGGGTAGAGCCAGAGCACCCCCGCGCCGTCGCGCGCGAAGAGGTCCGCCCTGCCGTCCCCGTCCACGTCGCCGGTGGCGGCGTACCCCGGGAAGGTCCAGCCCGCGGAGCCCGCGAGGGAGCGGTTGCCGAAGGCGCCTCGGCCGGTGCCCGGGTAGAGCCACAGCTTGCCGGAGGTGTCCTGGGCCAGCAGGTCGGCCTTGCCGTCACCGCTGTAGTCACCCTTGCCCACCAGGACCAGCGGACCCCAGCCGCCGCCGAGGGCCGAACGGTTGCCGAAGGCTCCGTCGCCCTTGCCGGGGTAGAGCCACAGCTGCCCGCTGGTGTCGACCGCGAGCAGGTCGGTCAGGGCGTCGCCGTTGAGGTCGCCCGGCAGCGCGATGGACTTCATCGCACCCCAGCCGCCGCCCAGGTCCTGATGGGCATAGGCGTTGGTGGCCGCGGCGTAGTGGTACCAGTCGAGGTGCCCGCCTGTCGTGCGCAGCACGAAGTCCTGGCGCTGGTCGCGGTCGAGGTCGGCCTGGCGGACCACGTCGTAGCCGCGCCAGTCGCCGAGCGAGTACCGGTTGCCGATGGTGATGCCCTGCGAGTAGTACGCGAAGCCCTCACCGGTGGCGTCGTTCCGCGCGAACAGGTCGGCGCGTCCGTCGAAGTTCAGGTCGGTGTCGTCGGTCCGGGGAGCGACGAGCCCGGCGAAGGTGCTGAGCTTCGAGTAGACGCTGTACGAGCCCGCCGCCACGCAGTCCGCGCGGCCCCAGGACACCACGCCCACGATGCGGTTGCCCACGACCAGCGGGCCGCCCGAGTCGCCGTTGCAGGGCGAGACCGTGCCCGCGTCGGCGCCGCTCGCCGGGTTCCCCGCGCACGTCATCTGGCCCGCGACGAAGGAGTTCTCGGGTGCCTGGTTGTAGTACGCGGCGCAAGTGGCGTCGGCCTGGACCGGGATGGTCGCCTTGAGCAGCGACATCGAGACGTCCTGGTTGGTGGAGCTGATGCGGCCCCAGCCGTACACCGTGGCCGGGGTGCCCGGCTGGTAGGCGACGCTCTCGTCGGCCGAGGCCGGCTGGAGCGTCTGGTACGGCAGCGGCGCGGCCAGGGTCAGCACGGCCACGTCCCCGGTGAGGGCGCCCGCGTCGAACGCCGGGTTCGACCACTGGCGCGCCACGTTGACCAACTGGCCGCCGTGCAGGTCGCCGTTCAGCGGGTATTCGGTGGTGCCGCCGAGGATGACGCCGTTCTTCGTCCAGTCCCGGCCCGCCACGCAGTGGGCGGCGGTGAGGACCTTGCCGGGGGCGACGAGGGTGCCGCCGCAGAAGATGCCCTGGCTGGTGACCGGGTCGTTGTAGAAGAGCTGGACCATCCAGGGCGCCTCGCCGACCGCGGCGGGCGTACCGCCGATGATCTTCGGGTCCTGGCCGCCCGGCGCCTTCGAGCCGCTGGGCGCGGGACTCTGGGTGGCGGGGGTGAAATTGCTGGTCGCGCTCTTGAGCCGGGCCTTCAGTTCCGCTTGGGAGGCCGGGGCCGGTGGCGCCTGGACGCTCTGCCTGCCCGGCATCGGTGGAGCCTGGGATGCCTGGGCCGGCGCTGCCCCGAGGGCCAGCGATCCCAGTGCGAATACGGCGGTCGCCGCAGGGAGGGCATTGCGCACCCTCCGCCTGCCAGATGTCATTCGATCTCCCCATGGGTTGACCCGTAAATGCGCAGGGGAATGCGGGCGCCAAAAAACGAAAAAGCCCTGCCCGGCGGTAGCCCAGGGCAGAGCTCGGCGGCTCAGTGGCGTATCAGTAATACGTTCCCCCCACTTACGGCCCGCTGATAGTACTGCGCAAAAAACGCCCCCGTCACCGAAATGACGGGGGCGCTCTCAAGTGGCCCTGGTGGAGCCGGAGTTGCTAGTCGTTGCCGTTGCCCGGACCCGGGGTCGTCTTCTGGATCTGGAGCAGGAACTCGGCGTTCGACTTCGTCTGCTTCATCTTGTCGAGGAGCAGTTCGATGGCCTGCTGCTGGTCGAGCGCGTGCAGCACCCGGCGCAGCTTCCAGACGACCGCGAGCTCGTCGCTGCCGAGCAGGATCTCTTCCTTGCGGGTGCCGGACGCGTCCACGTCCACCGCCGGGAAGATGCGCTTGTCGGCGAGCTTGCGATCGAGCTTGAGCTCCATGTTGCCGGTGCCCTTGAACTCCTCGAAGATCACCTCGTCCATGCGCGAGCCGGTCTCCACGAGCGCGGTGGCGAGGATGGTCAGCGAGCCGCCGTCCTCGATGTTGCGCGCGGCACCGAAGAAGCGCTTCGGCGGGTAGAGCGCGGTCGAGTCGACACCACCGGACAGGATGCGGCCGGAGGCCGGGGCCGCCAGGTTGTACGCACGGCCCAGACGGGTGATCGAGTCGAGCAGCACGACCACGTCGTGACCGAGCTCGACGAGACGCTTGGCGCGCTCGATGGCCAGCTCGGCGACGGTGGTGTGGTCCTCGGCGGGACGGTCGAAGGTCGAGGAGATGACCTCGCCCTTCACCGACCGCTGCATGTCGGTGACCTCTTCCGGACGCTCGTCGACCAGGACGACCATCAGGTGGCACTCGGGGTTGTTGTGGGTGATCGCGTTGGCGATCGCCTGCATGATCATGGTCTTGCCGGTCTTCGGCGGGGCCACGATCAGGCCTCGCTGGCCCTTGCCGATCGGCGACACGAGGTCGATGATCCGCGTGGTCAGCACGCCCGGGTCGGTCTCCAGACGGAGCCGGTCCTGGGGGTAGAGCGGGGTCAGCTTGTTGAACTCCGGGCGGCCGCGGCCCGAGTCGGCCGCCATGCCGTTGGAGGAGTCGAGGCGCACCAGCGCGTTGAACTTCTCGCGGCGCTCGCCGTCCTTGGGCTGGCGGACGGCTCCGGTGACGTGGTCACCCTTGCGCAGACCGTTCTTGCGGACCTGGGCGAGCGATACGTACACGTCGTTCGGGCCCGGCAGGTAGCCGGAGGTCCGGATGAACGCGTAGTTGTCGAGGATGTCCAGGATGCCCGCGACGGGGATCAGGACGTCGTCGTCGGCGACCTGCGGCTCGGCGCCGAACTCCTCGCGGCCACCGCGGCGGCCACGGCGGTCGCGGTAGCGTCCGCGCCGACCACGGCGGCTGCCGTCGTCGTCGAAGTCGTCCTGCGGGCCGTTGTTCTGCTGCTGGCCCTGCTGCTGGCCGCCCTGGCGCTGCTGGCGCTGGCCGCCCTGCTGGTCCTCGCCCTTGCCGCCGCGCTCACCGCGCTGACGGTCGCCCCGCTCACCACGGTCGCCCCGCTCACCGCGCTGGCGGTCCCGGCGGTCACCGCGGTCGCCCCGCTCGCCGCGGTCACGGCGCTCGCGGCGGCCCTCGGCGGTGTCGACCGCCTCGGCGGCCTTCGCCTCGGGCTGGGCCGCGGCCTCGGGGGTCTTCACCTCGGCCTTGGCCTCCGTCTTGGTGACGGTCTCGACAGCGGCCGAGGCGGACTCGGGGCTGCCGGAGGGCGCGGTCGCGCGGCGACGGCGCCGCTCGCCGACGGGCTGGTCGTCGCCGGAGGCGCCTCCCTGGTCGGAGACCTTGGGGGACGGCTGGCCGGGGATGTCGATCTGCTGCTGCGCGGGCTGCTTGTCGGCTGCGGGCGCGGCGGCCTCGTCGCCCGTACGGGCCTTGGAGGTGGCACGGCGCTTCGGCTTGGACTCGGCGTCCGCAGAAGACGCAGCACTCTTGGCCGGAGCCGCGGAACCGCCTCCGGCCTGCGCCTCCTTGATGACCTCGATCAGCTGGCTCTTGCGCATGCGCGCGGTGCCCCTGATGCCGAGGCCGGACGCGACCTGCTGCAGCTCGGCCAGGACCATGCCGTCGAGGCCGGTGCCGGAGCGGCGGCGCCGTGAGGTGGTGCCAGAGGCAGCACCTGCGGCGGGCGCGGCGTTGTCGACAGAGCTGTCGGCACTCACGCCCATCAGATCGGTGGTGTCGCTCACGAAGGGTCCTTCCCTGGAGCGGACGTCGGCCTGTCTGGCTCGGCGACCGGTTGTGCTGTCCGGCTGCGGCCTGTGATCTTGTCGACCACGGATCGTGCCGGGGCGGTGGTCCGCCGCGTACGGCGGAGAGATAAACGTGCGTGGGTTCCGGCCCGAGGTCCCCCTACTCGGCCCCTGCTGGGAAAAAGCGTGGGGTGTCGTGCCGGTTCCGGAGCGTGCTCGAAACTGCTCAGGCAGGCTGCACAGGCAGTTGGGGAGGCTCTCGGAAGAATGGCGGTCCCTGAAGGGGACACGAAGCACCGCGCCACGAAGACGACCGATGCAGACTTGAGGTTAACACTACCGGATCCAACAAACATTCCCCCTCTCGTTCACCGGCAAGCCGTGCTCCCTGCGCCCGGACCTACGATCCGAGCGGCAGGACGCTCGCGCCCGCGGCGTCGAGACTGAGCCGGTTGGCGGCCCACCCCTCCCCCGCCAGGCGTGCGACCTTGTCGGCCGCACCGTCCTCGACCAGCGCGAGCACCGTGGGCCCCGCGCCGGAGATGACTGCGGGAACGCCGTCCGCACGCAGCCGGTTGACCAGTGCCACGCTCTCCGGCATCGCCGGTGCGCGGTACTCCTGGTGGAGCCGGTCCTCGGTGGCCGCCAGCAGCAGCTCGGGGCGCCTGGTCAGGGCCTCCACGAGCAGGGCCGCCCGGCCGGCGTTGGCCGCGGCGTCGACGTGCGGAACGGTGCGCGGAAGCAGGCCCCGGGCCGTCTCCGTCAGGACCGCCTTACCCGGCACGAAGACCACCGGAACGATGGAATCCGCCGGGTCCATCCTGATCGCGCGGGCCGCGCCGCCGTCCATCCAGGACAGCGTGAAACCGCCGAGCAGACAGGCGGCCACGTTGTCGGGGTGCCCCTCGATCTCGGTCGCGAGCTCCAGCAGGGCCGCGTCGTCGAGGCGGGCGTCACCGCCTATGGTCACGGCGCGCGCGGCGACGATGCCGGCGCAGATGGCGGCGGAGGAGGAGCCGAGGCCGCGGCCGTGCGGGATGCGGTTGGCGCAGACGACCTCCAGGCCGCGCGGCTGCCCGCCGAGCAGGTCGAAGGCCGTACGCAGCGAACGTACGAGCAGGTGGCTCTCGTCGCGGGGCAGCGTCTCGGCGCCCTCGCCCGCGATGTCGATGCCCAGGCCGGAGTCGGCGACGCGGACGACCACGTCGTCGTACAGCCCCAGTGACAGGCCCAGGGAGTCGAAGCCGGGGCCGAGGTTGGCACTGGTGGCGGGGACGCGCACCCGTACGGCGGCGGCGCGGAATGCGGGACCGGCCATCGCTCTGATGACTCCTTGTGAGGCTGCTGCTGATATCTGCTGCGAGATTTTCGAAGACGTACGGAACACCCGAGGGCCACGTGGGCAACTGCACCACGGCATATGCGGCGGGGCGGGTTGAGTACAGCCTATCGAAGGAAGGTTCTGTGGCGACATAGGGCGCACAGGAGGCGCACGATGCGTGTCGCGAGCCCCCTGTGCCCCTACGTGCGGGCTTGTCCGGCTTTACGTACGCGTCCTGGCGATGCAGGACGCGTACGTCACAGCGATGCGTAAGGGAACTACGCCAGACCGAGGCGTTCGGCCGCGGCCGCCGCGTCGACGGGGACCGTGACGGGCTGCGGGGCGCCCGCGACGGCCCAGTCGGGGTCCTTGAGGCCGTTTCCGGTCACCGTGCACACGATCTTCTGGCCCGGGTCGACGAGACCGCGCTCGGCGGCCTTGAGCAGCCCGGCCACCGAAGCGGCCGAGGCGGGCTCGACGAAGACGCCCTCCTGCGAGGCGAGCAGCCGGTACGCGCGCAGAATCTCACGGTCCGTCACTTCGTCGATGAATCCGCCGGATTCGTCCCGCGCGGCCAGTGCGAACTGCCACGAGGCCGGGTTGCCGATGCGGATCGCGGTGGCGATCGTCGAGGGGTCCTTGACGACCTCACCGCGCACGATCGGCGCCGAACCCGACGCCTGGAAGCCCCACATGCGCGGGGTGTGCGTCGAGATGCCGTCGGCGGCGTACTCCTTGTAGCCCTTCCAGTACGCCGTGATGTTGCCGGCGTTGCCCACGGGCAGGACGTGGATGTCGGGGGCGTCGCCGAGCATGTCCACGATCTCGAACGCGGCTGTCTTCTGGCCCTCGATGCGCACCGGGTTGACCGAATTGACCAGCGCCACCGGGTAGTTGTCGGACAGCGAGCGGGCCAGCGTGAGGCAGTCGTCGAAGTTGCCGTCGACCTGGAGGATCTTGGCGCCGTGGATGAGGGCCTGGCCCATCTTGCCGAGCGCGATCTTGCCCTGCGGCACGAGCACCGCGCACACCATGCCGGCGCGCACCGCGTAGGCGGCGGCCGAGGCCGAGGTGTTGCCGGTGGAGGCGCAGATGACGGCCTTGGCGCCCTCCTCCTTCGCCCGCGTGATCGCCATCGTCATGCCGCGGTCCTTGAAGGACCCGGTCGGGTTCGCGCCCTCGACCTTGAGGTGCACCTCGCAGCCCGTGCGCTCGGAGAGCACCTGCGCGGGCACGAGGGGCGTGCCGCCCTCGCGGAGGGTGACGACCGGCGTCGTAGCGGAGACGGGGAGCCGGTCCCGGTACTCCTCGATGATTCCGCGCCACTGGTGGGTCATTGCTGGTTACTCCCCTTCAACACGCATGATGCTGGCGACACCACGCACGGTGTCGAGCTTGCGCAGGGCGTCCACGGTCCCGGTGAGGGCCGCGTCGGCCGCGCGGTGGGTGACGACGACGAGGGACGCCTCGCCGTCCTTGCCGGACTGCCGCACGGTGTCGATGGACACCCCGTGCTCGGCGAAGACCGTCGCGACCTGGGCGAGCACGCCTGGCTTGTCGGCCACGTCGAGGCTGATGTGGTAGCGGGTCACGACATCGCCCATGGGGCTCACGGGCAACTGCGTGTACGCCGACTCACCGGGCCCGGTGGAGGCACTGAGCTTGTTGCGGCAGACCGCGACCAGATCGCCCAGGACCGCGGACGCGGTCGGAGCGCCGCCCGCTCCGGGCCCGTAGAACATGAGCTGTCCGGCGGCCTCGGCCTCGACGAACACCGCGTTGTACGCGCCGCGCACGGACGCCAGCGGATGGTCGAGCGGGATCATCGCCGGGTGGACGCGGGCGGTCACGGAGCCCCCGTCGGCGGCCCGCTCGCAGATCGCGAGCAGCTTGATGGTGCAGCCCATCTGGCGCGCCGAGGCGAAGTCGGCGGCGGTGACCTCGGTCATGCCCTCGCGGTACACGTCGTCGAGGCGGACCCGGGTGTGGAAGGCGATCCCGGCGAGGATGGCGGCCTTGGCGGCGGCGTCGAAGCCCTCGACGTCGGCGGTCGGGTCGGCCTCGGCGTAGCCGAGCGCGGTGGCCTCGTCGAGGGCCTCCTGGTAGCCGGCGCCCGTCGAGTCCATCTTGTCGAGGATGAAGTTGGTCGTGCCGTTGACGATGCCGAGCACGCGGTTGACCTTGTCGCCGGCCAGCGACTCGCGCAGCGGGCGGATCAGCGGGATCGCGCCGGCCACGGCGGCCTCGTAGTACAGGTCCCGGCCGTGCTCGACGGCCGCCGCGTGCAGGGCCGCGCCGTCCTGGGCGAGCAGCGCCTTGTTCGCGGAGACGACAGAGGCGCCGTGCTCGAAGGCGGTGGTGATGAGCGCCCGGGCGGGCTCGATGCCGCCGATGACCTCGACGACGACGTCGATGTCGCCGCGTTTGACGAGGGCGGTGGCGTCGGTGGTGACCAGGGCGGGGTCGATGCCCTCGCGCACCTTCGAGGGCCGGCGGACGGCGACTCCGGCGAGCTCCACGGGAGCGCCGATGCGCGCCGTGAGGTCGTCGGCGTGCGTCGTCATGATGCGCGCCACCTCTGAGCCGACCACTCCACAGCCCAGCAGCGCCACCTTCAGCGGACGCGTACGCATCATCCGACCTCGTTTCCTCTTCAAACCTGGAATGCGAACCAGTCTCACTCACCGGACCGGAGTTTCTGCCCCCGGTCCGGATCCTGAGACAACTATTTCATTTACCCGACGTCGAGACGCAGGAGATCTTCCTCCGTCTCACGCCGGACGATCACCCGCGCCGATCCGTCGCGCACGGCGACGACGGGCGGGCGCAGCGCGTGGTTGTAATTGCTGGCCATGGAGCGGCAGTACGCCCCGGTGGCCGGCACGGCAATCAGATCACCCGGCGCGAGATCCGCGGGCAGGAATGCGTCACGGACCACGATGTCACCGCTCTCGCAGTGCTTTCCGACCACCCTGACCAGCATCGGCTCGGCGTCCGAGGTCCGCGAGACGAGCGAGACCGAGTACTCGGCGTCGTACAGCGCGGTCCGGATGTTGTCGGACATGCCGCCGTCCACGCTCACGTACGTCCGCAGCCCTTCGAGCGGCTTGATCGTGCCGACCTCGTACAGCGTGAAGGCGGTCGGCCCGACGATCGCGCGGCCCGGCTCGACCGAGATGCGGGGGGCGCGAAGGCCGGCGGCGTCGCACTCGCGCGTGACGATCTCGGTCAGCGCCTTGGCGATCTCGTGCGGCTCGCTGGGGTCGTCGTCGGAGGTGTACGCGATGCCGAGCCCGCCGCCGAGGTCGATCTCGGGCAGCTCGACGCCGTGCTCGTCGCGGACCTCGGCGAGGAGCTGGACGACGCGTCGCGCGGACACCTCGAAACCGGCCATGTCGAAGATCTGCGACCCGATGTGCGAGTGAATTCCGACCAGTTCGATCCCGTCGAGCCTGAGCGCGCGCCGCACGGCCTCGGCGGCCTGGCCGTCGGCCAGCGCGATGCCGAACTTCTGGTCCTCGTGCGCGGTGGCGATGAACTCGTGGGTGTGCGCCTCGACGCCGACGGTCACGCGGATGAAGGCCTTCTGCACCTTCCCGAGCTCCTGGGCGATGTGCGCGACGCGCACGATCTCCTGGAAGGAGTCGAGCACGATCCGCCCGACCCCGGCCTCGACGGCCCGCCGGATCTCGGCCTCGCTCTTGTTGTTGCCGTGGAAGGCGATGCGCTCGGCGGGCATCCCCGCGTCGAGGGCGGTGGCGAGCTCGGTGCCGGAGCACACGTCGAGGTTGAGCCCCTCCTCGTGCAGCCAGCGCACGACGGCCCGCGACAGGAACGCCTTGCCGGCGTAGAACACGTCGGCGTCCCGGCCGAAGGCGTCGGCCCAGGCCCGGCACCGCTCGCGGAAGTCCTCCTCGTCGAGGAAGTAGGCGGGCGTGCCGAACTCCTCGGCGAGCCGCGACACTTCGAGCCCGCCGACGGTGAGCTCGCCGCTCTCGGCACGGGTGACGGTGCTCGACCAGACCTTCGGGTCAAGGGAGTTGAGGTCGGCGGGGGGCGCGGAGTAGTGCCCTTCGGTCAGCACGTCGGCGTGACGGGGACCGGCGGGGTGCGCGGATCGGCTCATGTTCTGTACGTCTCTTCTCTTACACGTCTGCGGTCATGTGCGCGCCTGACGGGCCATGTCTGCGGGCCATGTCTGCGCATGTCACAGAAACTCGGGGGCATCGACGCCGAGCAGGGACAGGCCGCCGGCCAGCACCGTCCCGGCGGCCTCGGCGAGGGCGAGCCGGTTGCGGTGGGCGGCCGAGGGTTTCTCGTCACCGAGCGGCAGTACGCGGTGCTGGAACCGGAGCAGTTCGTCGGCCACGGCTTCGAGCTGCCGCGCAAGCCGGTCCGGGGCGTGGTGCCGGGCAGCACTTTCGAGCACCCCGGGGTGATCGGAGAGCAGCCTGAGCAGAACCTCCCCACCTGGAACGGCCCCGACCTCACCCCGAAACCCCAGCTCAAGGGCATTGCGCGTGAGCGCGCGGCTCCTCGCGTACGCGTACCGCACCCGAAAAAGCGAATTGCCCTCCCGCTGAGCGAGCAGCTCTTCGACCTCGGTACGCGGCCGATCGTGCCGGGCGGCCCGGAGCATGGCCCAGCGGGCGGCATCGACACCGACGAGCTCGGCGAGCCGGGGCTCGGGACAGGCGACGAGGGGAAGAACCTGCCCCCCGTGCTCGACGACGCGGGCGAGAGCCCCCTGAGACCGAAGCAGCCGCACGACGACCTCGGTGACGACCCGGGCCCGCGCCTCGGAAACCTCGGCGAAGTCGTGGCTCTGCCCGAGAAGAGCGTCCCCGTATCCATACGGAGTCGTCGCGTCGAGCACCTGCCGTACGACGCCGGCCTTGCCGCCACGATCGAGGGTGATGTTGAGGAACCCGGGCCCGCTGATCTCGACGAGGGCGATCCCGGGCTGGTCGGCGATCCGCTGCCGCAGTACTTCGGCGACTCGGCGGGGCGGCAGTCCGGCCGCGGCGGCGAGCTTGAGGGCGATCCCGCTGGCGTAGTCGCCGCCGCCCCCGGGCCGGGGCCGCTCGACCTTGACGACGTCGGGCACCGCGTCACCCGCCACGCTCAGGGCGCCCTCGTCGACCGCGCTGCGCACGACGCGCACGACGGTACGGGAGAGCTCTGCGGGGGTCACGGGACCAGCGTATGGGAGAAGGGGGGTCCCTCCGCGAACCGGTTTCGCCATACGGGCAGGGCGGGCGCGCGGGGCCGGCGGAGCGGGGGTCAGCCCCGGGTGCTGCCGGCCCGCCCGGGCTCCCTGCTGCCGTCGGCAGACGGCGGAGCCTCCCGGTGCAGCAACTGCCGTACCACACGGACCAGTTCGGCGGGCTCGAAGGGCTTCGCGAGGAAGGCGTCGACCCCGGCGGCGAGCCCGGTCTCCACCTCGTACTGGGTGCAGGCACTGATGATCGCGACGGGCAGCCCGCTCGTACGGGGATCCGAGCGCAGCCGTGCGGCCGTACGGAGCCCGTCGAGCCGGGGCATCACGACGTCGAGGGTGATCACGTCGGGGCTGACCCGGTGAACGACTTCCAGGCACTCGGCACCATCGGCCGCGGTCACGACCTCGAAGCCCTCCAGCTCAAGGTTGACCCTGATCAGCTGCCGGATGACCTTGTTGTCGTCGACAACAAGAACCCGGCCGGACGCGCCTGACACACCTTGAGGTTAGGTCCGACGACGCCGCCGCGTCCGGGTTTTCCCCACTTCCACCCCGCCCGGGGGACGCGGGCCACCGGAGGACCCGAAATACCTGTTCACAGCCACCCCGGGAGAGCTGGTAGGGTTCTACCCGTCGCCGCCGAACGCGGCGGACGCCCCCGTAGCTCAGGGGATAGAGCAACGGCCTCCGGAGCCGTGTGCGCAGGTTCGAATCCTGCCGGGGGCACAGAAGCCGGACAGTGTGGTCAAACCGCTGATCGGCCGAAGTGCCAGACTTCAAGAGCCGGACCCAGTCTCACTGGGTCCGGCTCTTTGTCGTTGTCGCCCGCCTCTGTGGGGGGCCTGTGTGTGCGGGGGCCGGGGTCTTGGCGTCGGACTACCGGGGTGCCGGGAACCCTCTGCGGTGGCGAGGGCCGCTCATGCGCCAAGTGGCCCTGTAGAACGGCCTGCTGGCCCTTCCCGCCGCCCTTCTCCAGGCCTAGGGGCGGGGGCCGGGCGAGATGCAGGCGGGGCGCAGGCGAGGCGCACGAGCCTCGTGCAGGCTCCGGGTTGGCAGGGCCCTCTCTGTGCCGCCCGTGGTAGCACCCGTACGTATACGTGTCCCCCGCGCTTCTGCATGTTTCTATATCCCGCTCGCGCGTCCATAACGCGAGAAAGCCCCGCACCGTGACCGTAATCCCTTACGGTCGGGTGCGGGGCTTTCCCCACAATTTGTTCGGCGGCGTCCTACTCTCCCACAGGGTCCCCCCTGCAGTACCATCGGCGCTGAAAGGCTTAGCTTCCGGGTTCGGAATGTAACCGGGCGTTTCCCTAACGCTATGACCACCGAAACACTATGAAGTTGGAACTCAACCGGCACACGGGAGTTCGCTGCTTCAGAACAAACACAGTGGACGCGAGCAACTGAGGACAAGCCCTCGGCCTATTAGTACCAGTCAGCTCCACCCGTTACCGGG
>NZ_JBSFIE010000039.1:0-69515 GCF_053597395.1 Streptomyces sp. NPDC001415 | reverse complement strand
GGCGCGGACTTCTCGGACGTACGCATCCACAACGACAGCGCCGCCAAGGCCTCGGCGGCGGAGGTGGGCGCCCGCGCGTACACCTCGGGCAGCCATGTCGTCATCGGCGACGGCGGCGCCGACAAGCACACCCTGGCCCACGAGTTGACCCACGTCATCCAGCAACGCCAGGGCCCGGTCGCCGGCACCGACAACGGCTCGGGACTCAAGGTCTCCGACCCGTCCGACCGCTTCGAGAGGGAAGCCGAGGCCAACGCGACCCGGGTGATGTCGGGGCCCGTACCGGAGGCGGCGGTGACCGCCCAGCGTTCCGTGACGGCGGACGGGTCCGTGGCCGCCCAGCGTTCCGTGGCCGCTCCGGCGTCGGCGGTGCCCAGCGTGCAGCGGCGCGGGGACAACCCGTACGCCAAGGCCGTCGACCATGACGGGTGGACGACGACCGCGCACCACATCGTGGCGCATGCCACGCTGACGGGCGCCCTCAACCGGCTGAGCGACGCCGAGCAGTTGGAGGTGCTCACCTCCTCGGTTCCCAAGGAGCTCAGCAAGGAGATGCTGGCCAACCTCAAGGTGGCCGTACCGGAGAACGAGAACACCCCTCAATACCGCAGCGCCCTGCGGCAGCGGCTCGCCAGCACGGACAATCCGAACACCGACACCGAGTACGGCATCTCGTTCCTGGACATCCGCCACTCCTTCTTCGAGTGGCAGGCGGGCAATCAGTTCGTCGGCCCCAATACGTCGATCCGGGCGGAGCCGTCGGCGAACGGCGACGACATCGACACCGACGGCAAGTACTTCTCGCCGCTCAAGACCAAGCAGTTCGCGGAGCTCACCGGCCTGGGCGACCGTCTCAAGCAGCCCGGCATCGAGAACGACGAGACCGTCAAGACCCTCAAGGGCATCCTGGCCCTCACGAAGAACCAGAAGGTCGCCGATTTCGACCCGTCGAAGTGGACCGAGGTCGACAACGGGATGACGGTGGACGAACTGGCCGCGGACCAGCACCTGGACCGGGCGCACATCACCGGGTACAGCTTCTTCAAGCTCCTGGCCGCCGACGTCAGGGCGGGGAGGTACCACGACTTCCTGCCCGCCGCGACCGGTGGCGGGTACGAGTACTACGGGAGGGCGCTGACCGGGGCGCAGACCCGGGGGGAGTTCGTCTACATCCCGTACCTGACGCGCGAGACCGCCCCTCCGAAGGAGGGCAAGGGAGCGAGGCCGCGCCAGACGCTCGCCGAGTACTGCGTGGCCCAGAAGGTGCCCACGTCCACGTTCCTCCCGAGGGAGCTGTACAACCCGACCCGCAAGCCGATGAAGAAGTAGGGCAGGCCACGGGAGGGCCAAGTCCCTTGCAATCAGCCCGTGTTGGTGCCGAACACCGGCACCGTCACGCCACCCTCGCTCCCGGCCGCCCGGAACGTCACGTACAGCTCCATCCCGATCCGCAGGTCCGCCTCCGGGCACCCGACGACCTCGGTCATCATCCGGGGGCCCTCGGCCAGGTCGACGACGGCGGCGACGTACGGGACGCGGTCGCCGAACGGCGGCAGATCGTTGCGGTGCACGACGGACCAGGTGTAGAGCGTGGCCCGGCCACTCGCCTGGCGCCAGCTCACGTCCTCGCTCCAGCAGTACGGGCAGAACTCGCGCGGGTAGTGGTGCGGGCGGTCGCAGGCCGCGCAGTGCCGGATGAGAAGCCGGCCTTCGGCGGCGGCGTCCCAGTACGGACGGGTGAAGGCGTCGACTTCCGGGGTGGCCGAGTCGGCGGTGGCGGCGTTCGCCGTCGACGGGGTCATCGGAACAGTCCCATCGCGTCGTCGAGGGACCAGGTCTGCCACGACATGGCACCGAGGGCGACGAGCGAGATGAGCGCCATCATCGCGTTCTGGCCCTGCTCGGCCCAGTCGTGGATCATCAGGACCAGGTAGAGGAGGTTGAGGAGGACCCCGGCGACGAGGGCGATCGGAGTCAGGAAACCGCTCACCAGGCCCAGCCCCAGGGCCAGTTCGGCGTAGACGACGACGTACGCCATGGTTTTCGGCCGAGGTTTGACCACGACGTCGAAGCCGCTGCGGACGGCGTTCCACTTGTGCTTGGCGGCGACGTCGGCCGCCCAGGCGATGCCGGTACCGCGCTCGAACCAGCCCTTCTTGTCCTTGTGACGCCAGCTCTCCAGCCACCACAGCCCGAGGCCGATGCGCAGGACGGCCAGCCATTCGGCGCCGCTGAGCCAGATCGAGTCCACGCGGGGCCCCTCCTCCCGGTCTCTTCCGCTCCGCATTTCTGACGGTACGTCAGTTCAGCGGATGCGGGGCGCGTGCGCAAGGGGTGGGGGTGCACGGGTGGGCACACAAGGGGTGGTTGTACGTGGGGGCTTGGCGCGGTTTCTTCGGGCTTCTCGCACACGGCGTGCGCATGCGTGATCAGATCGCAACCGATTCCGGTCTTGACCGAGACCCATCAAGTATTCGCACCGTTACGCTCAGCGTTCATGGCCGATACCACCAACGCCGAGAGCCCCGTCTACGTGATCGGCGCCGGGCCCGGCGGGCTCGCCGTCGCCGCCGCGCTGCGCGCGCGGGGCGTACGGGCCGTCGTAGTGGAGAAGTCCGACGACGTGGCCGCCTCCTGGCGGCGCCACTACGACCGGCTCCACCTGCACACCACGCGCCGCCTGTCCTCGCTGCCCGGGCTGCGGATTCCGCGCCGGTTCGGACGGTGGGTGTCCCGCGACGACGTCGTGCGCTACCTGGAGAAGTACGCGGCCGTCCACGAGCTGGAGATCGTCACCGGGGTCGAGGTCGAGCGGATCGAGCGGGGGCCCGAGGGCGAGGGGTGGGTGCTGTACGCGACGGGCGGGCGGCGGCTGTCGACGTCGGCCGTGGTGGTGGCCACGGGGTACAACCACACGCCGTACGTTCCGGACTGGGCCGGGGCCGAGACGTACAGCGGTGAGCTCGTGCACGCGAGCCAGTACCGCAATCCGGCCCCCTACGCCGGGCAGGACGTCCTCGTCGTCGGGGCCGGCAACACCGGGGCGGAGATCGCGGCCGACCTCGCGGAGGGCGGGGCCGGGCGGGTGCGGCTCGCGGTGCGGACCCCGCCGCACATCCTGCGCCGGTCCACGGCGGGGTGGCCCGCGCAGGCCACGGGCATCCTGGTGCGCCGGCTTCCGGTACGCCTGGTGGACCGGGCGGCGTCGGTGACCGAACGGCTCTCCGTGCCGGACCTCTCCGCGTACGGGCTGCCCCGGCCGACTCGGGGCCTGTACTCGCGGGTGCGGGAGGGGGCGATCCCGGTGCAGGACGTGGGGCTGATCGACGCGGTGCGCAGGGGGCGGGTCGAACCCGTCCCGGCGGTCGACTCCTTCGACGGCGGCAAGGTCGTCCTGGCGGACGGTTCCCGTATCTCACCGGAGGCGGTGATCTGCGCGACGGGGTACCGGCGAGGGCTCGCGGGCCTCGTCGGGCACCTCGATGTCCTGGACTCGCGGGGCCGCCCTCTTGCGCACGGCGCGCGTACGGTGCCGGGGGCTGCGGGCCTGCACTTCACGGGGTTCACGAACCCCATCAGCGGGATGCTGCGTGAGCTGGGGATCGACGCGACCCGAATCGCCAAATCCCTGGCCGGTTAACCCCCTGGGGCTCCGCCCCAGACCCCGCCCCCGCGTCCCCACCCACCCACCCGTGACGGGGGTTGACCGGCCCGAGCGACCTGGGGGCCGCACCCCCGACCCCGCCCCGGGGCCGCACCCCCGACCCGTGCGGGGACTCCGGCCCCCCCGCCCCCTCCCGGGGGGCTCCGCCCCCGGACCCCCGCTCCTCAAACGCCGGAGAGGCTCGGATGCGCGATCCTTCACCTGCGGACCGTGCGTGGCTGGTCGCGCAGTTCCCCGCGCCCCTAAACCCGCTTTCGGCTGCGGACCATGCGTGGTTGCTCGCGCAGTTCCCCGCGCCCCCAACCCGCTTTCGGCTGCGGACCGTGCGTGGTTGCTCGCGCAGTTCCCCGCGCCCCTAGCGGGGCTGATCTTGGCAGTGCGCGTCCCTGAGCAGGGTCGGCCTCTTGCGTGCCGCCTGCGCAGGCATCTTCAGCTCGTCATGGGAGCTCCTGGCCCTTAAGGCCTTGGGGGAGTTCGAGGACGAGCGCCCTTAGGCGCGATACAGGGTCTGGGGCAGAGCCCCAGGAGACGCAGCTTCACCCACTTCCCACCCCCGGAGGCCACGCGGCGGAGCCGCAGAGTGTCACAGCGGGAAGGGGCGGGGTGGGGGGATCAACGGGGTCTGGGGCGGAGCCCCAGGGGACGACCACTCGGCCGCGCGAATGGCATCCCCCTTCCATGAAGCGCATATCCACGGCCAGAGTCCGACGCCTCTTCACCAGCTTGCCGAGAATGTCACGGGCACCACTGATTCGACAGCCATTCCGGACTGCCTGTCCTCCCTGACCCGTTCGAGCTTTGCGAATGCGTCGGCGTAGTACTCCGTCGCGACATAGGCATGGCATAGGGCATGGGCATGGGCATGGGCATGGGCATCCGCATCGGCTACACCGAGGAAGTGCCGATTTCCCGTTATTGCTCGCCGTCACCCTGTTCAAGCTCCCGAATGGCGGAGAAGGACACCCCCGAAGCGTCCCCGAAGGATCGGCGACCCGGTCTGAACGGCCCGCTGGTCGTTGAGTTGCCCCGGGCCCGAACAATGAACTTGGCCGAATTGGCTTCGTATTCGCGGCGGCCCGCGGCGGCCGAAGCAACAGGTGGGCCGCGTCCAGCCAACCCCTTGCTGTGACAGCGGCGACGCAACGGACGACGCACACGAGAGAACGCGGCACAGATAACGCGGCGCAGATAGAGATAGCACGCCGGATGCGCTGCCCCCGTTCGCCATAGCCCCGCCCAGCGGCCGTACCGCACAACTGCTCAGGGGTGGGGTCGCCCGGGCGGCATGGGGTATCGCCCGCCAAGAGGCGGCGGAATCATTTCGTCTTCCGCATGTGGGTGAAGCCAGGCGTGTCCATTTAATGGGTCAGGCAGTTACAGGGGTGGCTCAAACGAGCCGCCGAGTCGGCGCCAAACGCCATTTCACAGCAAGGGGATTACCGTGCTCCCGATTCTTACCGTCCTTGGTGTTGTCGTTGCCGGGCTTGTTCACGCCGTGGGCTTCCTCCTGAAGGCCCTGCTCGGCTAGCAGGAGAGCCGGGGCGGGCGGCAAACCAGAACCGCCAACACTCTCCGTTCCAGCCGGTAACAAGCTGGGACTGCTCCGGATAACGTCTGCACCCCTTCCGCACCCGTACGGGCCCACTCAAGCCCGTACGGGTGCAGTGCTTTGTGCGGGTGCGATGCCATTGGCAACCAGGCGCCCCCTTTCCTAGGGACCAGGGACCCAGGGACCTAGGGACCCAAGAAACCCGGAAACCCGAGACCCGCCCCCCGGGACCCCGGCCCCCGGAACCCGGAACCCGGCCAAAAAACGACCACCAGGGTTTGGGGAACCGGGGGCTCGGGGCAGGTCCAGCGCACGGTCGGGCGGGGCCGGGGCTGGACCCCGCGCGCCCCGCAGGGTTGAGGCTTTGCCCGCACACCGGTTCCTGACTGACCGTCAGGTCTGTAATCTGACTATGCGTCAGTTACCACCGGCACGGCTCAGTCATGTTGGCCATCGACCAGGAGCGGGCGGAACGATGCTTGGATCGACTCACGGCACCCTCACGACCGACTTCCGCGCGCGGGTGGTCGCCTGCGGCGAGCAGCCCGGCCCCGGCGCCGTCCACGGCAGAGCCGCCGGCGAGGGCGACCTGGATGTCAGCGGCCGCCCCCTGTACGCCGACGTACCGGACCTGGACCGGTTCTTCCGGCCGGAGTCCGTCGCCGTCGTCGGGGCCTCCGACGCCGAAGGCCGCCCCAACACCGGCATCACCCGCCAGCTCATCGACTGGGCCCAGCGAGTCGGCGCCCGCATCCACCCCGTCCACCCCACCCGGGGCACCGTCTTCGGGCTGCCCTGCGTCCCCTCCGTCTCCGAGCTGCCCGAACAGGTCGACCTCGCCGTACTCCTCGTCGGCGACCCGCTCCCCGTCGTCGAGGAACTCGCCGAGGCCAAGGTGAAGTTCGCCGTCGCCTTCGCCTCCGGCTTCGCCGAGACGGGCGAGCAGGGCGCCGCCGCCCAGGAACGCCTCGCCGTCGCCGTCAAACGGTCCGGGCTGCGCCTCCTCGGGCCCAACACCAACCTGAACGCCTTCGAGCGGTTCCGGGAGGATCTCGACGGGCCCGCCATCGCGCTGATCACCCAGTCCGGACACCAGGGGCGGCCCGTCTTCACCCTCCAAGAGCTCGGCGTGCGGCTCTCCCACTGGGCGCCCACCGGCAACGAGGCCGACCTCGAAACCGCCGACTTCATCTCCTACTTCGCCGAACGGCCCGAGGTCGGGGCCATCGCCTGTTACGTCGAGGGGCTCAAGGACGGGCGGTCCTTCCTGCTCGCCGCCGACCGCGCCGCGCGCGCCGGCGTACCCGTGGTGGCCGTCAAGGTCGGCCGCACCGAGGCCGGTGCGCGCATGGCCGCCTCACACACCGGCAAGCTGACCGGCGCCGACGACGTCGTGGACGCCGCCATGCGCCAGTACGGCGTCATCCGCGTCGACGGGCTCGACCAACTCCAGGACACCGCCGCCCTGTTGGCCCGGGCGCGCAAACCCCGCGCCGACGGCGTCGTCGTCTATTCGATCTCCGGTGGCACCGGCGCGCACTTCTCCGACCTCGCCACCGCCGCCGGGCTCCACCTGCCGGCCCTCTCCCCCGCCAAGCAGGCTCAGCTCCATGAGTGGATACCCTCGTACCTGAATGTGGCGAACCCGGTGGACAACGGCGGGCATCCCGTCGGCGACTGGCGCGGTCGCAAAATAATCGACGCGATCCTCGCCGACCCCTCCGTGGGCGTGCTGATCTGTCCGATCACCGGCCCCTTTCCGCCCATGAGCGACAAGCTGGCGCAGGATCTGGTGGACGCGGCGGAACAGACGGACAAGCTGGTGTGCGTGGTGTGGGGCTCGCCGCTCGGCACCGAGGCCGCCTACCGCGAGACGCTGCTCGGCTCGGACCGGGTCGCCACGTTCCGTACGTTCGCCAACTGCATCGGCGCCGTACGGGCGTACCTCTCGCACCACCGGTTCACCACCGGCTACCGATCCCCGTTCGACGAGGCGCCCCGCGTGCCCTCTCCCTCCTTCCGCAAGGCGCAGGCCCTGATGCGCCCGGGCCAGCAGCTCAGCGAGCACGCGGCGAAGCAGCTTCTGCGGGCGTACGGGATCCGGGTGCCGCGCGAGCAGCTCGTGACCAGCGCGGCGGCCGCCGTGCGCGCGGCAGGGCTCGTCGGCTACCCCGTCGTCATGAAGGCCTCCGGCGCCCGGCTCGCCCACAAGACCGAACTCGGCCTGGTCAAGGTCGGGTTGACCTCCGCCAGCCAGATCCGGGACGCCTATCGCGAGCTCACCGACATCGCCCGGTACGAGGGTGTCGACCTCGACGGCATCCTGGTCTGCCAGATGGTCGAGCGCGGCGTCGAGATGGTCGTCGGCGTCACTCACGACGAGCTGTTCGGGCCCACCGTGACCGTCGGGCTCGGCGGCGTCCTGGTGGAGGTCCTCGGCGATTCGGCCGTCCGCGTCCCGCCGTTCGGCGAGGAACAGGCGCGGGACATGCTCGGCGAGCTCCGGGGGCGGGCGCTCCTCGAAGGCGTACGCGGCGGGCCCCCGCTGGACGTGGACGCGCTCGTCGAGGTCGTTCTGCGCGTCCAGCGCATGGCCCTCGAACTCGGCGACGAACTCGCCGAGTTGGACATCAACCCGATCATGGTGCTCCCGCGCGGCCAGGGCGCGGTCGCACTCGACGCCCTCGCCATCTGCCGCTGAGCCGTTCCCCCCCACTCGCCACTTCCCCACTCGCCATCTCCCCACCCCCGCCTCTGGAGCCCCTGCATGGACCCGCTCGATCCCCTGCACTCATTGGTACTCCACGCCACTGACAACGGCGTCTCGTGGATCACGCTCAACCGGCCCGACGCCATGAACGCCGTCACCTGGGACCAGCGCGAACGGGTCATCTCACTCCTCGGCGCGGCCTCCGCCGACCCGGCCGTACGGGCCGTCGTGATCACCGCCACCGGCAAGGGGTTCTGCGCGGGCGCCGACCTCCGCGCGGCTCCGGCAACCAGCTCCGCGAAGGAAGCCGGCCCCGCGACCGGCGGCGAGCGGGTCGCGGGCGACGTCGCCCGCACCATCCGCCGGGGTGCCCAACACCTGATCACCGCCGTACTCGACTGCGAGAAACCGGTGATCGCGGCCGTCAACGGCACCGCCGCCGGCCTCGGCGCCCACCTCGCGCTCGCCTGCGACCTGGTCCTGGCAGCCGAATCGGCCAAGTTCATCGAGGTGTTCGTACGCCGGGGCCTGGTGCCGGACGGAGGCGGCGCCTATCTGCTGCCGCGCCTGGTGGGGCCGCAGCGCGCGAAGGAGCTGATGTTCTTCGGGGACGCGCTGCGAGCCGCCGACGCCGAGCGCATGGGCTTGGTCAACCGCGTGGTCGCGGACGCCGAACTCGCCGCCACCGCCAAGGAGTGGGCCGAACGCCTCGCCGCCGGGCCGACCCGCGCGCTCGCCCTCACCAAGCACCTGGTGAACGCCTCCCTGGACGCCGACCGCAGCACCGCCCTCGCCGCCGAGGCCTGGGCCCAGGAGATCAACATGACGACCCAGGACGCGAACGAGGGAGTGGCCAGCTTCGTGGAGCGCCGCACGCCCAAATACCGGGGCTTGTAAGCCATTTCAGGGCAGCCCCCGAGGCTTCCAATCTGACGTACCGTCAGGTTCAATTGCTGGCGTGATGGGACACGCAGGGATGGCGGCCACCGTCGTCCGATACCTCAGGTCCGTCGGCGCCGCCACGGCCGCCGAGCCCGTCGAGTTCCTGCCCCGGCCGGACCTCCGGGCCGTACGGGACGACGAGCGGGCGCCGGTCGATCCCGCTGAATTCCGGCGCGTGCTCGGGCAGTTCGCGAGCGGGGTCACCGTCATCACCGCCGAGGACGACGCGGGGCCCACCGGGTTCGCCTGCCAGTCCTTCGCCTCGCTCTCCCTCGACCCGCCGCTGGTGGCCTTCATGGTGGCCCGTACGTCCACGACGTGGCCGCGCATCGCCCGTGCCGGCGTTTTCTGCGTGAATGTCCTCGGGGCCGAACAGTCCGCACTCTGCCGGGGGTTCGCGGTCAGCGGGGCCGACAAGTTCGCCGGGGTCGCCTTCGACGCGGCGCCCGCGACCGGCTCGCCCCGGCTCGACGGCGTACCCGCGTGGATCGACTGCCGCATCCAGAACGTGCACACCGGCGGGGACCATCTCATCGTGGTCGGCCGCGTCGAGGCGCTGGGCGCCACCGACGAGGGCGCGCCCCTGCTCTTCCACCGAGGACGGTTCGGCCGCTTCAGCGACTGAGCCGGGTCTCCGCGACGCCGCTCACCAGGTCCCGTCGGTGACGAGACCCCCGCTCCGGGTCTCCACGCGCAGCTTGCCCTTGTCGTTGTACGCCGCGTGGCGCCAGTCGGCGAAGACCTCGGCCATCCTGCGCCCCTCCCGGTCGGCGACACCCGGCGCGGGATTGAAGTTGATCGTCACCACGGCCTCCTCCGCCGCGCCCTGCTTGCGGATCCGTACCGCCACCACCGACGGCCACATCCCGTCGTCGGCCTTGGTGAGGTGCTGGGAGTAGTAGTCGACGAACTCCCGCGTCATGTCGAACCAGCCGGCCGGGAGACAGGGCTTCGCGGTGCCGTCGGTGGGCAGACCGGGAGTGCCGGGGTCTGCGTCGGTGGGCGGGCCGGGCGTGCCCGCGCCGCCGTCTCCGTCCGTGGGCGGGCCGGGGTTTCCGGTGTCCTGGTCGGTCGGAGGGCCCGGGTTCCCCGTGTCCTCGTCCGTGGGCGGCCCCGGCGTCCCCGCCTCGTCCTCCGTCGCCGGGCCCGCGCCAGTGGAAGGTTCCTCTTCCGTCGCCGGACCGGCTCCAGCAGAAGGCCCGTCCTCCGTGGTCCCGTCCTCCGCGCAGGGATTCGCCGACGCGGCGGCCGGCTTGGCCGGGGCGACGGCCGTCGGGTCGCCCGGGTGGGCCTTTTCGCAGGCGGTCACGGCGGCGCACAACAGGGCCGCGGCCAGCACGGCGCCCCGCATGGTGCTCGGTCTCATGGTGCTCGGTCTCATCGCGTTCCCCCCTTGGTTCCTCCGTAGAGGAACAACGCAGCTCCCCGGCATGTACGTTCCCGTACGGCCGTGCCCGTGCGTCCGTTCCTGTACGGACATTCCCGCACGAGCGTTCTCGTACAGGAAGAGGGGATCACACCGCGAGCGGTTCCGCGCCCGGGCCCCGGCGGCGGATGACCAGGGCCATCAGTGCGGCCGCCGCGCACAGCGCGCCCGAGGCGTACCAGACGACGTCGTAGCTGCCGAAGACGTCGCGGGCCACCCCGCCCAGGAAGGCGATGACGGCCGCGCCGACCTGGTGGGAGGCGAGGACCCAGCCGAAGACGATCGCGCTGTCCTCGCCGTAGTGCTGGCGGCACAGGGCGATGGTCGGCGGCACGGTGGCCACCCAGTCGAGCCCGTAGAAGACGATGAAGAAGACCATCGGAGGGTGGACGGCGGGCGCGAGCAGCATCGGCAGGAACAGGAGCGAGATGCCTCGCAGCGCGTAGTACGTGGCCAGCAGGCGGCGCGACTCGAAGCGGTCGGTGAGCCAGCCGGAGAAGATCGTGCCGGCGACGTCGAAGACACCGATGACGGCGAGCAGTCCCGCGGCCGCGGTGACCGGCATGCCGTGGTCGTGGGCGGCCGGTACGAAGTGCGTCTGGACCAGGCCGTTGGTGGAGGCGCCGCAGATCGCGAAGGTGCCCGCGAGCAGCCAGAACGGTCCGGTGCGGGCGGCCTTCACGAGCACCGTGAGGGTGCGGCGGGCCGCGCCCGTGACGGGGGCGGGCTTCGGAACGTACGCACTCGCCCCGTACGGCGCGAGGCCCACGTCCGCCGGGTGGTCGCGCAGGAGCAGCCACACGAACGGGACGACGGCGAGCGCGGCCAGGGTCACGGTGATGGCGGCCGGGCGCCAGCCGTGGGCCTCCACCATCCAGGAGAGCAGCGGCAGGAAGATCAGCTGTCCGGAGGCGGAGGCGGCGGTCAGGATGCCGGTGACCAGGCCGCGGCGCTCGGTGAACCAGCGGTTGGTGACGGTCGCGGCGAATGCGAGCGCCATCGATCCGCTGCCCAGACCCACCAACAGGCCCCAGTACAAGATGAGTTGCCAGGAGTGGTGCATGAAGACGGTGAGTCCCGAGCCGACCGCGATCACGGTCAGGGCGACCGCGACGACCTTGCGGATGCCGAAGCGGTCCATCAGGGCGGCGGCGAAGGGCGCGGTCAGGCCGTAGAGCGCGAGGTTCACGGAGACGGCGGCGCCGATCGTGCCGCGTGACCAGTGGAACTCGCCGTGCAACGGGTCGATGAGCAGTCCGGGCAGCGAGCGGAAGGCCGCCGCGCCGATGATCGTGACGAAGGCGACGGCCGCGACGAACCACGCGCGGTGGATCCTGGGCTCGGCCTTCCTCGGCTGCGTGGGCGCGACGTGGGGGCTGTCGGTTGTCTGGGTCACGTCACACAGCTTCGCGGTACGCTCCGTACGGTACGAGTGGCCCGATGGCCATGCTTCGCAGGGATCGGGCCAAGGCCGGGCCAGGGGTCGGGCCACGGTGATTCGCTTGGTTCAGCGAGGTCCGCGCACGTCGAGAGCGAGCGGCACATGAGTCGTCATCCCGTACGGCACCGGGTCGTGGTGCTGGCCCTGGACGGCCTGCTCCCCTTCGAACTCGGCATCCCGCAGCGGATCTTCGGCCGTGCGGCGGACCCGGAGCGGGGACCGCTGTACGAGGTGGTGACCTGCTCGATCCGCCCGCCGGGCCCGGTCCGTACCGACGCGGACTTCTCGATCCTCGTCGAGAACGGCCCGCAGGCGCTGGCCACCGCCGACACGGTGGTGATCCCGGCCTCGTACGAGCTCGGCCCGGTCTTCGAGGAGGGCGTGCTCACCCCCGAACTGGCGGCGGCCCTCGCCCTCGTACGTCCCGGTACGCGCATGGTGTCGATCTGCACCGGCGGCTACGTCCTGGCGGCGGCCGGCTATCTCGACGGCCGCCCGGCCGCCACGCACTGGGCCTCCGCCGAGCACTTCCAGCAGGTCTTCCCCGCCGTGGACGTGGACCCGGAGGTCCTGTTCATCGACGACGGCGACGTGCTGACCTCGGCGGGGGTGGCCGCCGGTATCGACCTGTGCCTGCACATCGTGCGGCGCGACCACGGCTCGGCGGTCGCCAACGACGTGGCCCGGCGCACGGTCGTACCCCCGCACCGGCCGGGCGGGCAGTCCCAGTTCATCCAACGGCCGGTTCCAGAAACGCGGTTGGCGACTACGGCGGCCGCGCGGGCCTGGGCGCTCGGCCGGCTGCACGAGCCGATCCAACTGCGCGACCTGGCCGAACGGGAGTCGATGTCGGTCCGCACCTTCACCCGCCGTTTCCGCGAGGAGGTGGGCCTGAGCCCCGGCCGGTGGCTCACGCAACAACGCGTGGAACATGCCCGCCACCTGCTCGAATCCACCGATCTGTCGGTGGACGCGATAGCCCGCGCGGCGGGATTCGGCACGGCGACGTCGCTTCGCCAGCACCTTCAGGCGGCGCTGGGCGTCCCGCCGACGGTCTACCGGCGCACGTTCCGGTCGGGGACGGCCCAGAAGCCCCGGGTCCGGTCGGGGACGGCGGGCCGGGCGCCCGGGGGCCGGTCCGGGTTCGGACACAGGCCCTGAGGCCCAGCGAGCCCCCTGCTCGGAGCCCCCTGCTCAGAGTCCCTTGCTCAGAGCCCCTTGCTCAGAGCCCCTTACTCAGAAGGTGAGCACCCCCCGAGCCACCCGTCCGTGGTGCAGGTCGTCCGCCGCCTTCGCGAAGTCCTCGACCGGGTACGTCTTGGTGACGAGTTCGTCGAGGAGGAGGGCTCCCTTGAGGTAGAGGTCGGCGTAGCGGGGGATGTCGCGCTGGGGGCGGGAGCTTCCGTAGCGGCAGCCCAGGATGGACTTGTCGAGGAACAGGGCGGCGGGCAGGAAGGACGCCTCCACCGTGGGGGCGGTCATGCCGAGGAGGACGGCCTGGCCGTGGCGGTCCAGGAGGTCGACGGCCGCGCGGACCAGGGCGGGGTGGCCCACGCATTCGAAGGCGTGGTCGGCGCCGCCGGGGAGGATGTCGCGGACGCCGTCCACCGAGGCGAGGAAGTGGGTCGCCCCGAACCGGCGGGCCAGTGTCTCCTTCGCCGGGTTGTTGTCGACGGCGACGATCACCGAGGCGCCCGCGATGCGCGCACCCTGGATGACGTTGAGGCCGATCCCCCCGGTGCCGATGACCACGACGGTGTCGCCGATGTCCACCCTGGCCCGGTTGAGGACGGCGCCCACGCCCGTCAGGACCCCGCAGCCGATCAGCGCCGCCGACGTCAGCGGCACATCCTTGGGGATCTTCACCGCCTGTACGGCCTTGACCAGGGTGCGTTCCGCGAACGCCGAGTTCGAGGCGAACTGGTACAGCGGGGACCCGTCCCGCGAGAACGGGCGGCCCGGCATGCCGATCGCCTTGCGGCACATCGTCGGCCGACCGCGGTCGCACTCCGGGCACGCCCCGCAGTTGGCGAGCGTGGACAGCGCGACGTGGTCCCCCGGCGCCACATGGCCGACCCCCGCGCCCACCGCCTCCACCACGCCCGCGCCCTCATGACCGAGCACCACCGGCACCGGGAAGGGGATCGTCCCGTCGATGACGGACAGGTCCGAGTGGCAGAGCCCGGCCGCCGCGACGGCCACGAGCACCTCCCCGGCCTCCGGGTCCCGTACCTCCAGATCGTCGACGACGTGGCTCCGCGTCCCGTCAAAAAGGACACCTCGAACCCCCCGAACCCCTCGAACGCCTGTCATGGAACACGGACCTCCCTCGGCAGGCCGAGCACCCGCTCGGCGATGATGGTGCGCTGAATCTCGTCCGAGCCGCCGTAGATCGTGTCGGCCCTGGTGAACAGGAACAGGTGCTGGAGCGGATCGAGTTCGTACGGGCTCGACTCACTCCAGTCCGCCGGCCCTACGGTGCCTGCCGCCCCCCGCACCGCCATCGCCAACTCCCCGAGCCGCCGATGCCACCCACCCCACAGCAGCTTGGCCACGCTGGGGGCGCCGGGGTCGCCGGAACTCCCCAGGGTGCGGAGCGCGTTCCACCGCATGACCTGCAGCTCGGCCCACTGTTCGGCGAGCTGCTGACGGAGGGCGGGGTCGGTGGCGGCGGAGCTTTCGACGGCGAGGGCGATGACACGCTCCAACTCGCCCGCGAAACCGACCTGTTGAGCCAGAGTGGACACTCCCCGCTCCAGAGCGAGCAGGCTCATGGCGACGCGCCAGCCGTTCCCCTCACCGCCCACGAGGTGCTCGGCGCGAGCCTCGGCCCCGTCGAAGAACACTTCGTTGAACTCACTCGTCCCGGTCATCTGCCGAATCGGCCGGACCTCCACCCTTCCCGGCTGATCCATCGGTACGAGGAGGAACGAGAGCCCGTGGTGGCGCCGCGAGCCCTCCTCGGTGCGAGCGAGCACGAAGCACCAGTCGGCCTCGTGGGCCAGCGACGTCCAGATCTTCTGGCCGGTGATGCGGTACGAGTCGCCTTCGCGGCGGGCGACGGTGCGGATGCCGGCGAGGTCGGAGCCGGCGCCGGGTTCGCTGTAGCCCTGGCACCAGAGCTCCTCGCCGCGGGCGATGGGCGGCAGGAAGTGGTCCTTCTGTTCGGGGGTGCCGTGGGCGAGAAGGGTCGGGGCGAGGAGGTTCTCGCCGATGTGACCGGTACGGGTGGGGGCGGCGGCGCGGGCGTACTCCTCGGCCCAGACGACCTGCTGGGTGAGGGTGGCTGTGCGGTTGCCGTACGTGGCGTCCGGCCAGCCGATGCCGATCCATCCGCCTCGGCCCAACTCTCTTTCCCAGTCGGGAGGTTTGCGGGCCAGGTGCGTGGTGAGCCAGACCCTTGCGTCCTCGCGGAACGCGTCGTCCTCGGGGGTGGTGCGGAAGTCCATGGCGCCTCCTGTGTCAGAGAGTTCCCCCCACCCCGCCCCTTCGGCTGTGACACCCTGCGGCTGCGCCGCGCGGCTCCGGGGGGTGGGTGCGGCTGGGGCGGGTGCGCTGGGGCTCCGCCCCAGGAGGGCCGAGGTGTCCGACTCCGCGCAACAGGTGGGCGGGTGGGCCAGCGCCCCGGGGTCTGGGGCGGAGCCCCAGGCATTCCGGGGAACTCGGCAACCCCAACCCCGCCGGAGCCGCTACACATTCGGCCGCTCCGACCCCGCCGCCGCCCTCGCCATCTCCTCCAGCCGCGCCAGCATCGGCATGGGGTCCACCCCCACCGTCCCCGGCAGGAAGTCCGCGATCCGTTCAGGGGTCCAGGCCCCCTCCGCGTACCCCGCGCGGAGCTCCCGCGGCTGCGCCCACACCGCGATCTTGGGGCCCGCGACCGTGTACACCTGGCCGGTGATCCCTTCCTCCCGGGCCCGCTCGGACAGCAGGTACACCACCAGCGCCGCCACATCCTCCGGCGAGCCGATCTCCTTCAGCTCCATGGGGACGTTCGCCGACATCCTCGTACGGGCAACAGGCGCAACAGCGTTGGCAGTTACCCCGTACTTGTGCAAACCAAGGGCGGCGCTCCGCACCAGCGAGATGATCCCCCCCTTCGCCGCGCTGTAGTTGGCCTGCGCCACGCTCCCCTGGTGGTTTCCGCTGGTGAAGCCGATCAGCGTGCCCGAGCCCTGCTTGCGCATGACCGCCGACGCCGCCCGGAACACCGTGAACGTGCCCTTGAGGTGCGTGGCGACCACCGGGTCCCACTCCTCCTCGGACATGTTGAACAGCATGCGTTCGCGCAGGATGCCCGCGACGCACACCACTCCGTCGATCCGCCCGTACCTGGCGAGGGCCGTGTCCACGATGCGCTGGCCGCCCGCCATCGTCGAGATGTCGTCGGCGACCGCCACCGCCTCGCCGCCCGCCGCGACGATCTCCTTCACGACCGCGTCGGCGATCTCGCTGCTGGGTTCGGCGCCCTCGATCGAGACGCCGTAGTCGTTGACGACGACCCTTGCTCCCTCGGCGGCCGCGGCGAGCGCGACGGCGCGGCCGATGCCCCGGCCGGCCCCCGTCACGGCGATGACCTTGCCTGCCAAGAAGTTCCCCACGTCCGGCCCCTTCCCGCGGTTTCTGACGGACCGTTAGATTTTATGACCCGTCAGATGCTTCACCACAAGCCCCCGGGAGGGACGCGTATGTCACTGCCGCCCGAGTTCCATGAAATCGCCAAACGCGTGAACAACTGGGGTCGTTGGGGGCCTGACGACGAAATCGGGACGCTCCATCACATCACCGACGAGACCGTCCGGCAGGCAGCCGCCCACATCCGCTCCGGCCGCCGCATCCCCCTCGCCCTCCCCCTCCAGCAGGACGGCGTCCAGACCGGCGTGATCCCCGGGCGGGTCAACCCGCTGCACACCATGGTCCAGATCAACCAGGAGATCTTCGGCCCCGGCACCGTCGCGTGCAGCGACGACGCGGTGACCTTCGGGCTCCAGGCCGCCACGCACTGGGACGCCCTGACCCACGTCTCGCACTCGGGGAAGATCTACAACGGCCGGCCCGCCGCCACCATCACCCCGCACGGCGGCGCCGAGTTCAGCGGCATCGACAAGCCCGGCCACATCGTCTCGCGCGGGGTGCTGCTCGACGTGGCTCGCGCCAAGGGCCTCGACCGCCTCCCCGGGGACCACGCGGTCACCCCCGAAGACCTGTCCGAGGCCGAGGAGTTCGCCGGGGTCACCGTGCGCGCGGGGGACATCGTCCTCGTACGCACCGGACAGATGCAGGTGTACCTGGCCGGGGACAAGCACGGCTATGGCTATCCGTCGCCGGGGCTCTCCGTGCGTACGCCCGAGTGGTTCCACGCGCGGGACGTCGCCGCCGTCGCCAACGACACGCTCACCTTCGAGATCTTTCCACCGGAGATCGAGGACCTGTGGCTGCCCGTACACGCCCTGGACCTCGTCGAGATGGGGATGCTCCAGGGCCAGAACTGGAATCTGGAGGCCCTGTCGATCGCCTGCGCCGAGGCGTCCCGGTACGCGTTCCTGCTGAGCGCCATGCCGGAACCCTTCGTGGGGGCGACCGGAACCCCCGTCGCCCCGGTGGCGATCCTGTAGATCCACTGGATCCACGGGTGGCGGCGCCGCGTGCGCGCCCCGAGCGCGGCACCGTCGCCGCCACCCCGGCATCGGCGTACCGGCTCTGCCCCTCGCGTGCCCTGAGAGGAGCCTCGCCCTGATGGAGCTGACGCCGTGCCAACGACCCGCACTCGCCGAGGCCGTGCAGAGTCCTCGGCGTCCCCTCGCGACGAATCGCTCATCCCAGAGTGATCAGCCCGCCACCAGGCGTCAACACCTACTGAACACTTCGCGACTTATGCCGGATTTGTGACAGCGCACGGGGCTTCAAATGCCCCGTGCCCGTACGCCCCGTCCGTGCGCCCCGAATGCTCCTTGAGCCCCGAGTGACCCGAGTGCTCCGGTGCGCAGGGCGCCCCGGGCGCGTCGCGGTCCACCTCGCACCAGATCGACTTGCCCATGCCCTCGGGCCGCCAGCCCCAGCGGTCGGCGAGGCCGTCGACGAGTTCGAGCCCGCGCCCGTTGGTGTCGTCGCCCTGCGCATGGCGCGGCTTGGGCGGACGACAGCTGGTGTCCAACACTTCGACCCGGACGGTGCCGCCCTCGGCGGGGCCGAGCAGCATCCGCAGCACCGCCGGACAGCCCGTGTGCACCACGGCGTTGGTGACGAGCTCCGAGATCAGCAGGATCAACGTCTCCGCGCACGGCTCATCGAGTCCTATCCCGCATCCCACCAATCGTGAGCGGGCCCACTTCCGGGCCCGGCCCACCTCGGCGGGATCCGGCCCGACCTCCAACTGCACCTGAAGCACCTGCACCGTTCACACCATCCGAACCGGCGGACACATCGCCTCGCGCCTCACAGGGACCACCATCGGGGTCACGGAACGTGATTCCCATGACAGACAGCATGGTTGACGTTCAGTCACCGCAACAAGCGCTTCGGGCATATTCCAGCGCGAAGGAGTATGTGTGGTGCATACTGTGCGGCTCGCCTTGAGGGAAACCGAACGGGGGCGCGTACGGCGCCTCCGTGCGGCACGGGTGGCGTGCGGTCCCGGGCCCGGAGCCGCCGCACTGGCAACACCGGGAGAGCCGCGCCACACCACCACTCGCATCCCACGGAGGGTACCGGAGAGCGCCCCCGACTCCGGTTCGGGGCGAGTGCGCCGGGCCGCCGGCCGTCAACGCACCGTGACCACTCGCCGTGCCGCCCGGTCGTGTCCCGCTGCCGTCTACAGCGCCGAGGCCAGCGTCTCGGCCGCCCAGTCCGCCGACTGCCACTGCCCGGCCCGCACCCAGGCCCGCTTGAGGTGCAGATGCACATCTGCCTCCCAGGTGAACCCCATCCCGCCGTGCACCTGGAGACAGTCCCGCGCACCCCGCACGGCCGCCTCGTCGGCGAGCAGTTTGGCCCCGGCGATCTCGTACGGGTCCGCCGTCACGGCCGCCGCGTACACCGCCGCTCGCGCCACTTCCGTGCGTACGAGCATGTCGGCGCAGAGGTGTTTCACGGCCTGGAACGCCCCGATCGGCTGCCCGAACTGCTCGCGCTGCCGGGCGTGTTGGACCGCGAGTTCGGTGCTGCGGGCCGCGCTGCCGAGCTGTTCGGCCGCGCTCAACAGGACTGCTTCGACGACGGTGGCCGTACGGGTTCCGCGCGTCCGGTGCAGCGGGGTCAGCGGGTCGAGGGAGCGGATGGGGGCCGCGTCCGAGGCGTCTCCGAGCACCTGGTCGGCCTCGTCGAGCCAGGCCACGAGCCCTCCGTCGACCCGGGTCACCACCGACTCCCCGGTCGCCGCGCCCTCCACCGTCCCGGCCGCCAGGTGGGTCGCCACCAGCGGGCCCGGAAGCAGCGCCCGCCCGGCCTCCTCGAACACGAGCACCGCCTCGGGGAGCCCGAGCCCGACCCCGCCCTCGTTCTCGGGCAGCCGCAGCGCGAAGAACCCCGCGTCGCCGAGCGCGCGCCACAACGACCGGTCGAGCCCCGGCCGGTCCACCGCCGCCCGCAGCGCGTCCCGGTCGAACCGGGCTTCGAGCAGCTCGCGCATGCCCGCCCGCAACGCCTCCTGGTCCTCGGTCGGTTGGAAATCCATCAGCGTCCCTTGGGCAGGCCGAGGATGCGCTCGGCGACGATGTTCCGCTGGATCTGCGACGTACCGGCGGCGATGGTGTACGAGAGGGACGACAGGCGGTCCAGCGTCCATTCGCGGTCGAGGTCCAGCGAGTCCGGGCCGAGGACGCGGGCCGCTGTGTCGTACAGCTCCTGGCGGGCGTGCGAGTAGCGGAGCTTGAAGACCGAGCCGCCGACGCCTGGGACCCCGCCGACGCGCTGCGACTCGCTCACGTTCCACTGGGTCAGCCGCCACAGGGCCGTGAACTCGGCGTTCAGCAACCCGAGTTGACGCCTGATGCCGCTGTCGTCCCAGCTGCCGTTCTCCTTCGCCGCCGCCGCCAGCTCCGCCAGCGTCCGGCGGCAGGCCACCACTTCCCCCACGAAGGCGGTGCCGCGCTCGAAGGACAGGGTCACCATCGTGACCCGCCAGCCGTCGTTCTCCGCGCCCACCCGGTTGGCGACCGGCACCCGCACCTCGTCGAGGAACACCTCGGCGAACTCGGCCGACCCCGCGAGGGTGCGCAAGGGGCGGACCGTGACGCCGGGCGCGTCCATCGGCATGGCCAGCCAGGTGATGCCCCGGTGTTTGGGCACGGCCTCACCCATGGGCTCCGTGCGCACCAACAGCTCGCACCAGTCGGCCACTTCGGCGTGCGAGGTCCAGATCTTCGAGCCGGTCACCACGTAGTCGTCGCCGTCGCGGACCGCCTTCGTGCGGAGCGAGGCGAGGTCGGAGCCCGCATCCGGTTCGCTGAAGCCCTGGCACCAGATCTCGTCGCCGCGCAGCACCGGCGGCAGCCAGCGCGCCCGCTGTTCCGGGGTGCCCTCGGCGGCGATGGTGGGGCCCGCGTGCAGCAGCCCGACGAAGTTCGCGCCCACGTAGGGCGCGCCCGCCTTCTCGGTCTCCTCCAGGTAGATGAGGTGCTGCGTGGGCGTGGCGCCCCGGCCCCCGGCCGCCTCGGGCCAGTGAAGCCCCGCGTACCCGGCGTCGTACAGCATCCGCTGCCAGGCGGTGTCGTACGCGCGTCTCGCGGACCAATCCAGCGGGTCCGGTCTGGAGGGCAGTTTGGGCAGCGAGACCACCAGCCATTCCCGGAGCCCGGCCCGGAAGGCCTCTTCCTCCTCGGTGTACGTCAGGTCCATGCGCGCTCTCCCACTGACGCATATCTGATGATCCGTCAGATCCCAGGCTAGCCCCGCACCTCTGGACCAGCAAGGAGCGGGGGCCTACGCTCTCCGGCGTATCTGACAGGCCGTCAGTTCGGGGGTTCGGCATGACATCCACCGCACACGCACTGGGCTCCTCGGGCACGCTCTGGGAGCTGATCGAGCGCCGCGCCGAGCTCACCCCGAACCTCCCGGTCCTGCTCCAGGGCGACCGCACACTGACCTTCGGAGCCCTGCGCGAGCGCTGCGAGCGGGTGGCGGCGGGCCTGTACGGCATGGGGGTGCGGCCGGGCAGCGTGGTCGCCTGGCAGCTGCCGACCCGGATCGAGACGGCGGTCCTGTCGTTCGCGCTGGCCCGGCTCGGCGCGGTCCAGTCCCCCGTGATCCCGTTCTACCGGGACCGCGAGGTGGGCTTCGCGCTGCGCGAGTCGAAGGCGGAGTTCTTCGCGGTGCCGGGGGTGTGGCGCGGCTTCGACCACACCGCGATGGCCCGGCGGCTCGGAGCGCGCGGAATCTTCGAGGCGTACGACCGACTACCGGACGGCGACCCGGAGTTGCTCCCGCCCCCACCGGCCGACGGCACGTCCGTACGCTGGATCTACTGGACCTCCGGCACCACCTCCGACCCCAAGGGCGTGCTGCACACCGACCGTTCGCTGATCGCGGGCGGCTCCTGCCTCGCGCACGCGCTGCACCTGTCGGCGGACGACGTGGGCTCGATGGCCTTCCCGTTCGCCCACATAGGCGGGCCCGACTACACGGTGATGCTGCTGCTCTACGGCTTCCCCGCCGTGATGTTCGAGCACTTCGCGCTGCCGGACGCCCTTGACGAGTACCGGCGCCACGGCGTGACGGTGGCCGGCGGCTCGACCGCCTTCTACTCGATGTTCCTGACCGAGCAGCGCAAACAGCCCGGCGAGAAGCTCATCCCCACCCTGCGTCTGCTCGCAGGCGGCGGCGCGCCGAAACCGCCCGAGGTCTATCACGCGGTCGTACGGGAGATGGGCGTGCGGCTCACCCACGGGTACGGCATGACCGAAGTCCCGATGATCACGATGGGCGCCCCGGACGACACCGCCGAGAACCTGGCCACCACCGAGGGCCGCCCCCCGCCCGGCATGGAGATCCGCATCACCGACGAGGCGGGCGAGCCGGTGCCGCCCGGTGTCGACGGCGAAGTACGGCTGCGCGGCGAGGCGGTGTGCCGGGGCTATCTCGACCCGGCCCAGTCGAAGGCGGTCTTCGATGCGGACGGCTTCCTCATCACCGGTGACGTGGGGCACCTGAAGGAGTCGGGGCACCTCGTCCTCACCGGGCGGATCAAGGACATCATCATCCGCAAGGGCGAGAACATCTCCGCGAAGGAGATCGAGGACCTGCTCCACACCCACCCGGCGGTGGGCGACGCCGCCGTGGTCGGCCTGCCGGACCCCGAGCGGGGCGAGTTGGTGTGCGCCGTCATAGAACAGCCGCCGGGAGCAAGGGAGTTGAGCCTGTCGAGCCTGACCTCGTATCTGCGCGAACAAGGGCTTTCGGTGCACAAGTTGCCCGAGCGGCTTGAGGTGGTGGACGCGCTGCCGAGGAACGAGACACTGCGGAAGGTACTGAAATACAAGTTGCGGGAGCGCTTCACAGGGGCATGAGCCCAGCGCCCCGCCACTCCCCACAAGGACGGACTGATGGAACTCACCCGCAGACACCTCATACTCGGCGCCGCCGCCGTCTCCGCCACCGCGCTGCTGCCGGGCACCGCGCGCGCCGCCGCGCGGCCGCGTACGAGCGCCGACCCCGCCAACTGGATGGCGGCGCTGCCCGACAGCCGGTCCCTGCTGCGCATGACGATCCCGGGCACCCACGACTCCTGCTGCACCAACCCGAGCAACGGCACCGAGTGGTCGCACACCCAGAACTGGGGGCTGACCCAGCAGTTGCAGGAGGGCATCCGATTCTTCGACATCCGGGCCAACGGGCTCGAAGGCCATCGAGACGACGCGTTCGGGATCTACCACGGCGCCTTCTACCAGGGCATGACGTTCGGCGACGTGCTCACCCAGAGCGCGGCCTTCCTCGACAGCCACCCCGGCGAAGTCCTCCTGATGCGGCTCAAGAAGGAGAACGGGACCAACAACGACGTCGGGGCCAACTTCAAGAACGTCCTCAACGTCTACCTCGACCAGAAGGGCTGGCGGTCCCGGTTCCTGATCACCGACCGGGTGCCTGCGCTCGGCGAGGCGCGCGGAAGGATCGTGCTGCTCGCCCAGTTCGACAACGACTGGCCGGTGCTCCAATGGCCGGGCGGCGACAACGGGTTCCTGTCCAACCAGTACATCAAGCTCCAGGACGTCTACCAGGGCCTGTCCTGGCCGTCGAAGAAGACCGCCAAGGTGACCCAGCAGTTCGACAACGCGTACAACGACCAGGACTCCGCCCAGCTCTACATCAACTTCACGAGCTACGCGGGCGGCGGCTGGCCCAAGGTCAACGCGGACGCGATCATGCCCGGTGTGCAGAGCTATCTGACCGCGCGCCTGAGCCAGCAGACCCACCTGGGCGTCGTCCCGATGGACTTCCCCGACTTCCACTCGGACACCCTGCGCACGCTGATCGACTGGAACTGGCACTGAGCCTTCGCGGTCCTCCCGTCACGGTCCTCCCGTTACGGCACCGTCCTTGGGCAGCGGCCTACGGCAGCGTCGTGAAGTAGGTGGTGAACGCGGCCACCGCGTCCGGTTCGGTGATGCGGCCGTCGGCGTCCACATCCAGGGTCACGGCCACGTCCGCCGCGACCCCGGGCGAGACGCCGAGGGCCCGCAGCGCGCGCTCGGCGTCGGGCACGGACACCGTGCCGGCACCGGCCGTGTCGGCCACCGCGAACGCGGCGTGCAGGAAGGGCCGGGCGATCTCGGTGAACCCGGTCGTGCGGTCCCGCAGCCGTTTGAGCGCGCCGCCCACGAACTCCTGCCGGGTCACCCGCTGGTCGCCGTCCACGTCCGCGATCCCGGCCAGGCCCTGCCACAGCGCCTCCGCGCCGCCGTACAGCGCCTGCCCCTTGTCGCAGCGGGCGGTCGTGTCGAACTCGGAGAGCAGCGCCGCCGCCGCCGTCGAGAAGTCCTCGCGATCGATCCAGCCGTTGCCGTCCTGGTCGAAGGAGGCGAAACGGGCGGCCACCCTGCGCTCGTACTCCACACTCTCGGGACTGTTCATACTGTCCATGTCCGGAGCGTACGACTCACGGCGCCCGGGCGAGGGGGTTACGCGGAGGAGTACCTCAGGGGGCGTGTTCACGGACACGTCTTTACGAGGTCGGCTTTACGAGGACGGCCTTATGGAGGCTCCTTCACGCAGACGTTCACGCAGCCCTCTTGCGCGGATTACGCGGAGAGCGGCTCGGCCAGGTCGTCGGCGGCCGAACCCACATCCCCGTACACCTCGAAGAGGCGGCGCACCCCGAGCGCGGCGAGCACCTTGTTCACATGGCTGCCGTCCAGGGCGCCGCGCGCGGGCAGGATCAGCCGCAGCCGGCCCTGACAGGAGCGCATCAGACGGCGGGCCGCTATCAGCACGCCCACGCCGCTGGAATCGCAGAATTGCACCCCGGACAGGTCCAGGACCAGATCGCGGCGGCCCTCGGCGACCGCTTCGTGCACCTGCCTGCGCAGTCTCGGCGAGGTGACCAGATCCAGCTCGCCGCTCACCCGCAGCACCGTCCACGTGCCCTGCTCGGCCTCGTCCACTCTCAGCGCCACGCCGCCGGCCCCTCTCTGTGCTGCCGTGCCCCCTCCTTGCCCGGCTGCCCCGACCCGCTCCCGCGAAACACGCCATTACCACCGAGTCCCTTTGCGGGGGCGTACTTGGTGCAAACCTCCGTGCATTGTCAGCACGTCGCATTACATTCGTAGATAGACAGGGACGGGCGCACAGGGGCACACGGGGACGACAGGGTTGGGGAGCCTATGCCGAAGGACGCACCACCTCGGTGGGACCGCCGGATGCAGCAGCGCCTCGCGCGCGGCGAGGCGGCGGCCCTCGGCGAGCTGTACGACCGCTTCGCTTCCCTGGTGCACAGCCTCGCCCACCGGGTCCTCAGCGACGACGACGCGGCCGACCAGATCACCCGCGAGGTCTTCGGCTACGTGTGGGAGAACCCGGACGCCTACGACCCCAAGCTGGGCTCCATGCGGTCCTGGGTCGCCAAGCTCACCCAGCGCCAGGCCGTGCAGCGCCTGCGCCAGGCCGAGGCGTCCACGTACGCGGAGAACGGCGGGTGCTCGACCGAGGAGCTGGAGCTGAAGGTGCGGCGGGCCTCGGCCGCGGCCCGCGCCGACTACATCGTGACGTCGATGCCCGCCCCGCTGCGCGCCGCCCTGGAGCTCGCCTACTTCCAGCGCCGCGACTACCGCCAGGCCGCCGCCGACCTCAGCATCACCGAGGACGAGGCGCGCCGGCGCCTGCGGCTCGGCCTGCAACTGCTCTCCTCGGCCACCACCCGGCCGCCGGAAGGAGCCGCACCGCCCGGATACGGACGGGCGCTGTGACCGGGCCGATGGAGCAGGGCGAGCCCACGCCCGACGACGAGAACACGCCGCGCATACCGTCACCGCGGGCGGCGGGCGACGACCTGACCGGCGGCGAGCGTGCCGGATCCGGCACGTTCGTGCCCGGGCCGCGCGAGGGAAACCGTTTCCCCCCACCGGAGCCGCCCGCTTCGAAGGACGAGGCCCCGCACCCGGAGCCTCCCTCCGCTCCGGAGCCCGAGCCTGAAGCCGTACGAGAGCCTGAGCCCCAAGCCCGACCCGAGCCCGAGCCGCAAGCCGTACGGGGGCCGGAGGCCACGGTGCGCGAAGCCTCCGCCACCGGACCGCCCTCGCACACCGTGCTGAAGTCGCTGCTCGGCGCGTGGGCGCTCGCCGCGTGCTCCGCCGAGGAGACCGAGGCCGTCGAGGCGCACCTCACCGAGTGCGCGCCCTGTGCCGACGAGGCGCTGCGGCTGCGGGACGCGGTGGGCCTGCTGCATGCCGAGCGCAGCCTCGACCTGGACCCGATGCTGCGCGCCCGCGTCCTGGAGAACTGCCTCGGCCGGCGCCCGGCCCGCATCCCGGTGCCCGCGTGGGCGGCCCCGTACGACGCGGAGACCGCCCGGCTCGACGCGCTGCTCAACGACTTCGGGGACGCCGAATGGCACGCTCCGGTGCGGCTGAAGTGGTTCGAGCAGGAGCGGCGGGTCACCCGCCGGACGACGGTCGCGGGCGTCATCGGGCACCTGATGGCCGTCGACGCCCTGGTCGCGACCGCGCTCGGCCTTGACGAACCGGTGCCGCTCGACCCCGAGGCCGCGGCCGCCGGGCCGACCGCGCGCACCGAGGCGTTGTGGCGTTCGGGGCAGTACCCGCTGACCCGCACGGTCCGCGAGCCCTGGCGCGAGCAGTCCCACACGCTGATCCGCACGGTGTCGTTCGCGGGGCGCGGAGTGGCCGAACTCGCCGTGCCCTACGGGGAGTTCGCGCTCCCGTTGCAGGACGCGATGCTCGACCGGGCCTTCGAGTGCTGGATCCACGCGGGTGACATCGCGGAGGCCGTGGACTATCCGTACGACCCGCCGTCCGGGGCGCACCTGCACCGCATGATCGACTTGGCGGCCCGCGTCCTGCCCGCCACCCTGGCCGACCGCCGCCGGGCGGGCCTCGCGGCGCCCGCGCGCGGCCTGGTCACGGCGGGCTCGCCGGGCCGTTCGCTGCGCCTTGAGATCGAGGGCGTGGGCGGCGGCGACTGGCACATCCCGCTCGACTCCCCGGCCGCCACAGCCTCGCCCGAGCACGAGGTGGCCCATGTGGCCCTGGACGGCGTGGAGTTCTGCAAACTGGCCGCGGGCCATGTGCCGCCGCAGGACGCGGCAGTCGGCCAGCTCGGCGACCGCGAGGCCATCAGAGACGTCCTGTACGCGGCCGCCTCCCTGAGCCGGCTCTGAACCCTGAGGGGCTCGGGGCCTCAGGGGCTCGGGGCTACCCGGGTACGGGTCACGCGGGTTACGCGAACACGACCGTACGGCGCCCGTTGAGCAGAATGCGGTGCTCTGCGTGCCACTTGACGGCCCGCGCCAGCGCCTGGCACTCGACGTCCCGGCCGATCGCGACGAGCTGGGCCGGAGTGACCTCGTGTCCGACGCGCTCCACCTCCTGCTCGATGATCGGCCCCTCGTCGAGGTCGGCCGTCACGTAATGGGCGGTCGCGCCGATCAGCTTCACACCGCGCGCGTGCGCCTGGTGGTAGGGCTTGGCGCCCTTGAAGCTCGGCAGGAACGAGTGGTGGATGTTGATGATCCGCCCGCTGAGCTGCTTGCACAGGTCGTCGGAGAGCACCTGCATGTACCGGGCGAGCACGACCAGTTCGACCCGCTCCTCGCGCACCAGCTCCACCAGGCGCGCCTCGGCCTCGGCCTTGGTGTCCTTGGTGACCGGGATGTGGTGGAAGGGCACGTCGTAGGAGGCGACGAGCTCGGCGAAGTCGGTGTGGTTGGAGACGACCGCCGCGATCTCCACCGGCAGCGCGCCGGACTGGGAGCGGAACAGCAGGTCGTTCAGGCAGTGCCCGAACTTCGACACCATGAGGATGATCCGCATCCGCTCCTCGGGGCGGTGGATCTGCCAGTCCATCTGGAAGGAGTCGCCGACGGCCGCGAAGCTGGCGCGCAGCTTGTCGACGGTCACCGGGGCCTCGGCCGAGAAGTGGACCCGCATGAAGAAGAGACCCGTGTCGCGGTCTCCGAACTGCTGACTGTCCTCGATGTTGCAGCCGGTGATGAACAGATAGCTCGACACGGCATGCACGATGCCCTGTTTGTCCGGACAGGAGAGCGTGAGGACATACTGGTCAGTCATCCAGGCAGGATGCCACAACCGGGCACCCCCGCCGCTCACCGCCCAGAATCCGGACCTCAGGCCGAGCGGGTCAGGATCCTCAGGACTTCGAGGGAGCGCGGCGGCGCGTCGGGGTCCTCGCCGTCGTTCTGCGCGAGCCGCACATGCGCCTCGCGCGCCGCCCGCACGGCCTCGGGCCAGGCATGGTGGGCGAGGTAGGCGGAGACGGGTGCGTCGGCGCCGACCTGGTGCATGATGCGCAGCACCCGCAGGACGGCGAGGTCGACGAGCGCCGCCTCGCCCGAGTCCCGGAAGATCGTGCCGACGTACTTCTCGGCGGACCAGTTGTCCAGCCAGGTGTCCTCGACCAGCCGGTACACGGCGTCGGTGACGTCCCCGAACCCTTCGCGCCCGGCCAGCCAGGTCTCCTCATGGAAGACGGGGTCGGAGAGCATGTGCAGCGCGGACCGTACGTTCGTACGCCAGCGCCACCACGGCATGTCATTCAGCGGCATGCCGCCCATGGTGGAGGAGCGACGGCCGCGACGGGAAGGGCTTGCTGAACCTTGCTGCACGTTTTCGATCGTACGTTCCCCGCGACCGCCGCCCGACGGGCCCCCGCAATTCACCTGCGCGTCACCCTGCGTTGAAGCATGCTCACTTTGCCGTTACCCGTGGGGCGGAAGTGTGTGGGCACATGACCGGTTACGGATGGCAGCGTCCTCGGGGCTCGACCAGGCCCCGCCGCTCGATCAGTTCGATCAGCACGACGGCCACCGTGTTCGCCGCGTGCTCGGCGGTGGGCGCGGGCCTGTTGACCGGCTGCGGTGTACTCCCTGGAGTCGCGGGGGGCTCCAGGGAGCCCGTCACCGTCATGACCTGGGCGCCCGACGGCACCTCCGCCACCAACACTCCCGGCATGCCCGCCATGGCGAAGGCCTTCGCCCGCTGGGTCAACGCCAACGGCGGCATCGACGGCCACGAGCTGAACGTCATCACCTGCAACGAGCACAACACCGCGGCCGGCGCCTCGGACTGCGCACGCCGCGCGGTGAAGGAGAAGGCGGTCGCCGTCGTCGGCTCGTACAGCCAGTACGGCGGCGCCTTCATGCCCCCGCTGGAAGTGGCCGGCATCCCCTACCTCGGCGGATACGGCATCTCCGACCAGGAGTTCACCAGCGCGCTGTCCTACCCCGTCAACGGCGGCCAGGCCGCCCTCATCGCGGGCAGCGGCCAGCAGCTGGCCCCCGACTGCGAACAGGTCTCCCTGGTGCGCCCCGACACCATCTCCGGCGACGTCCTGCCGACCCTGCTCAACGCCGGACTGCTCGCCGCACACCGCAAGCCCGTCACCGACATCCGTACGACCGAGGACGCCAGCGACTACACCGCCGAGGCCCAGCGCGCCCTCACGCAGGCCGGGGCGGATCCCGCGCTTGCGGGCCGGATCGGCAGGAAGGCGGCCGAGCAGAAGGCGAAGAAGGGCTGCGTGACGGCCGTGCTCGGCGACCGCACGGAAACGTTCTTCGACTCCTTCCGCCGAGTGGAGAGCGACGACCAGAAGGTGCGGGTGGCGTCCGTCATAGGCTCGATCGGCCAGCCGCTCCTCGACCGCACCGGCGGCAAGGACGGCCCCTTCGAGGGCGCGTACGTCACCGGCTGGTACCCGGAGGCCGACGACCCGCGCTGGGACTCGATGAAGAAGGTCATCCGCGAACAGGCCTTCGGGGACGACGCGATCGACGCGGCGGACGCCGGGGTGCAGACCACCTGGATCGCGTACACCGTACTGAAGAAGATCGTCGAGTCCCTCGACCAGGACTCGGTCCGCGCGGTGGACGTGGTGCGCGCGCTCAACAAGGGCGTCAGCGTGAACACCGGAGGCCTCACCCCCGACCTGCGCTGGCGCTTCGAAGACATGCTGGCGGCCCCGGACTTCCCCCGGATCGTGAACCGCCAGGTCACGTTCCAGGTGGTACGGGAGGGCCGCCTGGTCTCCCTGAGGAAGGGTTTCACGGACGTGAGCCCCACTCTGGAGAACTCGGCCGCGAACGGCTGAGCGTCGATGTGCTGCCCGGCATCCCCAGCGGCGCCTAAAGCTGGGTCGCCCCCCGCTTGGTCAAGTTCCACTTAGTGGCAATGGCATTCCAAAGCCCCGCGGCCTCCTGCTTCGACTTGGTCGCCTCCCCACTGGCCCGGTCGCCCTGACCCGCGTCCTTCGTCCGCTTCGCATGCCCGCCCTTGCAGCTCTTCCCCTTGTCCCCGGCGATCGCATCCGACCAGGCCGCGTAGGAGTTGTCCGCGGCCGCCGAGGACTGCCAGGCCTTGGTGAGCGCGGCGGAGAGCTGGTCGTGGTTGGGCAGCTTGTCGACGGAGAGCTGGCCCAAGCGGGTCACCAGGTCGCCGCGCTGCTTCGCGGCGGAGCGCAGCGAGGCGGACGCCTGGTCGAGCTTGTCGCACTTGCGGATGTCTGCGACCGCGCCGATCACCGCGTCCCGGCTGCTGCCGCTGTCGGCGAGCAGCTTGTCGAGCGCCTCGGCCTGCGCCTTGGCGGGGTCGTCGCCGGCCTTGGCGCCGCCGTCGCCGGTGGCGGGCGCACCGACGCCCGCGGGCTGCTTGTCGTCCTTCTTGTCGTCCCCGCCGCCGCTCAGGAGCGCGCCCGCGCCGAGCCCGATGGCGGCGCAGCCGACGACCACGGCGGCGATGAGACCGAGCGGCGCCTTGCGTCGGGGCGCCTCCGGCTCGTACCCGGACTGCTGGCCCGCGGGCTCCTGGTACGGGGGCTGGGCCGCGAACTGCGGCTGCGGCTGGAACTGCGGCGCCGGGGCCTGCGGCGGCTGGTAGGGCGCCTGCTGCGGGGGCCGGTTCAGCGGTACGGAGGGCTGGAAGCGGGGCAACTGCGCGGTCCCGTCGCCCTGTTGGGGCGGGCCGTCGGCCCGGAAGAGGCTGTCGAACTCGGCGGGGGGCTGCCGGTCACCCGGCGCCCCCGGACGTATCCCGTACGGGGCGTCCCGCGGGGCCGGCGGTACGGGCGGCAGCACCTGGGTCGGGTCGGCGCCGGGGGCCTGGCTCCCAGGGAACCCGCTCGACTCACCGCCGTGCTCGGGCGGCAGCGCCCCCGCCCCGCCCGGCACCGGGGCCAGGTACTGGGTGGCTTCACTGCCGGAGTTCCCCGGACCAGCCGCCACGGGGGCTATGTACTGGGTGGCCTCACTGCCCGAAGTCCCCGGACCGCCCGACACCGGCGCGATGTACTGCGTCGCCTCACTGCCGGAGTTGCCCGGGCCCCCCGTCATCGGGCCTATGTACTGCGTGGCCTCGGAGTCCCCGTTCCCGGCCGGCACCGGCGCCAGGAACTGCGTGGCCTCGCCGCCCGAAGTCCCCGAAGTGGCCGAATTGCCCGAGTTGCCCGGACCGCCCGAGTGCCCCGGCCCGCCCGGCATCGGCGCGATGTACTGGGTCGCCTCCGCGTCCCCGCCGCCGTTCTCGGGCGGCAGGGGCTGCCCGAAGGTCGCCGGTCCCTGCGGCTGCGCGACGGGCGGAGGCTGGGAGGCCTGGCCCTGTGGGCCCCAGGGCTGATCCCAGGGCTGGGCTCCAGGAGGCGCCGGCAGCGGCTCCCCGGCACGGGGGCCGCTTCCGTCGGCGGGCAGCACGACACCCTCGTGTGCGGGCCGTACAGCCGGAAGCTGCGGCTCGTCACCCTGTCGGCTCTGCGTCACCGGAACTCCTGTACGTGGACCTACGGAATCGTCGGTTCACGCTACCGGGTCCCCCCACGCCCTTGCCAAGCCCTCCCTCAACCCCGTCCACTCGGGCCGCCCGGGCCTCAAGACGCTCCCCGCTCAGGCCGCCTGGACCTCAAGCCGCTCCCCGAACTCCCGCACCGCGGGCTCGTCCCCGTACGGCTCCAGGCGCACCTGGAAGTCCTCCAGGTAGTCCGCGCCCCGGTTGGAACGCAGGGTGGAGAGGAGCTCCACCGCCCGGGTCCCCGTCGCGCACGCCTCCTCGACCTCGCGCTTCTGGACCTGCGCGGTGGCGAGCAGGATGAGCCCGATGGCGCGCCGCCTGGCCCGCGACTCGGGGTGCCCGGCCAGCGACTCCTCGGCGCGCCGCGCGGCGGCCTCCGGCTGGCCCAAGTCGCGGTGGCAGTGGGCGAGTTCGTCCGCCAGGTAGGCCTGGTCGAAGTGGGCGATCCAGCTCGGGTCGTCGCCGGACTCGGGGTCCGCCGCGTCCAGCGCGGTCAGCGCCCGGCCCGCCACCGCCTGGCAGGTCCTGGCGTCGCCGAGCAGCGCGTGGCCGCGCGCCTCGGCGGCGTAGAACATGGCCTCGGCGCGCGGGGTGACCCGGCCGCGGGCGCCCTCCTGCGCGGCCCGTGCCAGTTGGGCGATCTCGCGCGGATTGCCGAGCTGGGCGGCGAGATGGCTCATGGACGCGGCCAGGACATACCCCCCGTAACCCCGGTCGTCGGCGGCCTGGGCCAGCCGCAGCGCCTGGATGTAGTAGCGCTGGGCCAGGCCCGGCTGGCCGGTGTCGACGGCCATGTAACCGGCGAGTTCGGTGAGCCGGGCCACCGAGGCGAACAACTGCCGCCCCACGGACTCCCGGTAGGACCCGGCGAGCAGCCCGGACACGACGCTGTTGAGGTAGTGCACGACGACCGGCCGCACATGGCCGGCTCCGAACCGGTGGTCCAGCTGCACCAGCGCGTCCGTCATCGCCTTGACGGCCTCGACGTCGGCGGCGCCGACCCGCTGCCCCGCGCTGCGCGCGACCTGCGCGTCCGCCCCGGTGATCAGCCAGTCCCGGCTCGGCTCGACCAGCGCCGATGCCGCGACGGTGGAGCCGGACAGGAAGTCCCGCCTCCCCACGTCGCTGCGCCACAGCTCGCAGACCTGCTCGATCGCGCCGAGGACGGTGGGCGAGAACTGGAGCCCCACCCCGGACGCGAGGTTCTTGCCGTTGGCCATGCCGATCTCGTCGATCGTGACCGTACGGCCCAGCTTGCGGCCGAGCGCCTCCGCGATGATGCCCGGCGCCCGCCCCCTCGGCTGCTGTCCGCGCAGCCAGCGCGCCACGGACGTCTTGTCGTAGCGGAGGTCGAGACCCCGCTCCGCGCCGACCATGTTCACGCGGCGGGCGAGGCCTGCGTTGGAACATCCGGCTTCCTGGATGAGCGCCTGCAGCCGTTCGTTGGGCTGGCGGGCGACGAGAGGCCTGGCTGCCATGAGAACCCCCTGGAGCGGCAGTGATCAGCACAGTGATCACTGCCCTGCGAATATGCAGGGAAACGAGGGGAGTCGGGAATATGGCCTCATTGCCAGAATTCCCGTGTGCTTCCCCCGAATATGGCTACCCGCCAGCCGACACGCAGCCGCACGCGCGCCCCCGCCCATGCACCCATGCGCCCCATATGCAGGACCGATCCCGCTGATCCCACGGTCGCCGAGCCCGTAACCCTCGGTGGTGGGCGGAGTTGAGTCCGTCGTGGAAGAAACCATCACAGGCACGGGCACGGATACGGAATCCGCACAGATCCCCAAGCAGCGCGGCGAACAGCTCCTGGACAGCGCCGTACGGTACGCGGAGGAGCGGCACTGGGACGTCTTCCCCGGCACCTCACTTGAGGCCCACGAGGGCGTCGAGCGCTGCTCGTGCGGTGACACGGCGTGCCCGAAACCAGGCGCGCACCCGGCCCGGCCGGACTGGGCGACCCAGGCCACCGGCAGCGCGGTCGCCGCCCGCCGCCTGTGGTCCAAGCAGCCCCGGTCCTCGATCCTGCTTCCCACCGGTCGCACCTTCGACGCCATCGACGTACCGGAGTCGGCCGGGTTCCTCGCGCTGGCCCGCATGGAGCGGATGGAGCTCACGCTCGGCCCGGTCACCTGCACCCCGGACCGCCGGATGCTGTTCTTCGTCCTGCCGGGCGCGGGCGCCAAAGTCCCTGATCTGGTACGGAAGTTGGGGTGGACGCCTTCCTCGGTCGACCTGATCACCCGCGGCGAGGGCGACTACGTGGCGGCGCCGCCGACCCGGGTCGGCGGCTCGGGCGCGGTGCAGTGGGCGCGCCGCCCCACCCCCGCCAACCGCTGGCTGCCGGACGCCGAGGAACTGATCAGCCCCCTCGCCTACGCCTGCGGCCGCGAAGCCGCGGACGCGAGGGCCCGCCGCCACTAGCGCGAGTGCCACCCCCCGCTCCTATGGTGTCCAGGTAGGCACCATCACGGGGATGAGAGGCACCACCATGCCGGACCAGGCATTCGAAGAAACGGCGGACACGGCGGGCGGAGCGCGTACGGCGCCTCCCGCCGTCCGCGTGCAGGGGCTGTGGAAGCGGTTCGGGGAGCAGATCGCGGTCGCGGGGATCGATCTGGAGCTGCCCGCGGGCAAGTTCATCGGTCTGGTCGGCCCGAACGGCGCGGGCAAGACCACCACCCTGTCCATGGTGACCGGGCTGCTCAGGCCCGACCAGGGCAGCGTCGAGGTCGGCGGGCACGACGTGTGGCGGGACCCGGTCGCCGTGAAGTCCCGCATCGGCGTGCTGCCGGAGGGTCTGCGCCTGTTCGAGCGGCTCTCGGGACGCGAACTCCTCGGCTACTCCGGCCGGCTGCGCGGACTGCCCGGCGCCGAGGTCGACAAGCGGGCCGCCCAGCTCCTGGACGTACTGGATCTCGCGGGCGCCCAGCACAAGCTCGTCGTCGACTACTCGACCGGCATGCGCAAGAAGATCGGGCTCGCGGCCGCCCTGCTGCACAACCCCGAAGTGCTGTTCCTGGACGAGCCGTTCGAGGGCGTCGACCCGGTGTCCGCCCAGACCATCCGCGGCGTCCTGGAGCGCTACACCGCCTCCGGCGCCACCGTCGTCTTCTCCAGTCACGTCATGGAACTCGTCGAGTCGCTGTGCGACTGGGTCGCCGTGATGGCCGCGGGCCGCATCCGCGCCCAGGGCACCCTGGCCGAGGTGCGCGGCGACGCGGGCTCGCTGCAGAACGCCTTCCTCGAACTCGTCGGCGCGAACGGCCGCAGCGCCGGGGACTCCCTCGACTGGCTCGGCGGCGGTACCCGATGACCGTGTCTTCTCAGAGCGCCTCCGCCCTGACCCCCGTCTTCGTTCGCCTGAAGCTGTCGCTGCTCAAGAACGGGCTGCGGCGGTCCGGCGGCCGCAAGGCCGCCTACATCACCTCGGCCGTCCTCGCCCTCCTCTTCGCGGCGCTCCAACTGCTCGGCCTGATCGCGCTGCGCGGCACCGCGCACGCGGGCACCCTGACCGTGCTGCTCCTCGCGCTGCTGGCCATCGGCTGGACCGTGATGCCGCTGTTCTTCCCCAGCGGCGACGAGACCCTGGACCCGACCCGGCTCGTCATGCTGCCGCTGCGGCCGCAGCCGCTGATCGGCGCGCTGCTCGCGGCCTCCCTGGTGGGCATCGGGCCGCTGTTCACGCTCTGTCTGATCCTCGGCTCGGCGATCGCAGTGGCGCAGGGGACGGGCGCGGCCCTGGCCGCCGTCCTCGCGGTGCCGCTCGCGCTGCTCGTGTGCGTCGCGCTCGCCCGGGCCGTCGCCGCCGCCAACACCCGGCTGCTCACCTCCCGCAAGGGCCGCGACCTCGCGGTGCTGAGCGGTCTGGTCATCGCGGTCGGCATCCAGTTCGTGAACTTCGGCGCGCAGCGGCTCGGCAAATCGGGCGGCCTGTCCGCGCTCGACCCGGTCGCCGACGTGGTGCGCTGGCTGCCGCCGGCCTCCGCGATCGGCGCGGTCGACTCGGTGAGCGAGGGTTCCTACGGTCGCGCCGCCCTCCAACTCCTCGTCTCCGTAGGGGCGTTGGGGCTGCTCCTGTACGCCTGGCAGCGCTCGCTGGTGAAGCTGATGACCACGCCGGACGGCTCGACGCTCGCCGCGTCCGACGCCTCCCGCAAGGAGTCCACCGGCAAGGGGCTCGCCTCGCTGCTCCCCGGGGGCCGCACCGGCACCGTCATGCTGCGTACGCTGCGCTACGCCTGGCGGGACCCCAAGACCAAGGCGGCGTGGATCACCTCGCTCGCGATCGGGCTGATCGTGCCCGTCTTCAACGCCCTCCAGGGCAGCGGCACCGTCTACTTCGCGTGCTTCGCGACGGGCATGCTCGGCATGCAGATGTACAACCAGTTCGGGCAGGACACCTCGGCGTTCTGGATGGTGCTCCTGAGCATTTCCTCGACCCGGGACGCCTATCTGGAGCTGCGCGCGCGGGCGTTGGCGCTGCTGCTCGTGACGCTTCCGTACACCCTGCTCGTGACGGTCCTGACGGCCGGCCTGCTCGGCGGCTGGACGAAGCTGCCCGAGGTCATCGGGCTGGCGCTCGCCCTGCTCGGCGCGATGCTGGCGACGGGTTCGGTGGCGTCGGCGACGCTGGCGTACTCGATCCCGCAGGACAGCCGCAAGAACGTGGCGCCCGGGCAGGGCGGCATCGCGTTCCTGTCGATCCTGGGCGGGATGGTGGCGAGCGCGGTCCTGTGCGCGCCGATGATCGCGCTGGCCATCTGGATGCACGTGTCCGGCCGACACGGCGCCCTGTGGCTGCTGCTGCCGCTGGGCGCGGTGTACGGGGCGCTCATCTGCTGGGCGGGGCTGAAGGTGGCGGCGCCGCGCGCGGCGGATCGGCTGCCGGAAATCCTGTCGGCGGTCAGCACGGGGTGATCCCCCCGCCCGTCCCCCAGGGGCTCCGCCCCTCGCACCCCTCCGGGGGCTCTGATCCGGGCCCCCGGCCAGCCCTCAGGACGCGCAGTTCCCCGCGCCCCTGAAACCCGCCTCCGTCTGCGAGCCGTCGTGGCTGGTCGCGCAGTTCCCCGCGACCCTGGCGGCATCGGACCCCGGTCGGCATTTCAGCCTGTTGCCGGCCGGGGTTCAGGGGGTGAGCACCCCGTCGAGGAACGGCTCGATCGCGGTGCGCCAGCCCTCGGGCTGGTCGTAGTGGACGAGGTGGCCGGCGTCGGCCACCTCGGCGTACTGGCCGCGGGGCAGGACGCGGACCATCTCCTGGGCTTCGGCGCGGCCCAGCTCGCCGTCCAGGCCCCGCACCACCAGCGCGGGGCACTCGACCTGGGCGAGCTCCTCCCAGTGGGCGTCGTACACCCAGGTCTCGCGGGAGGTCAGCATCTGGCGGCGGGAGAACACCGGGCGCCAGCCGTCGGCCCGCTCGGCCATGACCTCGGCGAAGAACTCGCCCCGGGCGGGGCTGGGCCGCTCGACCCACGGGTCGTCCTCGCCGAACCACTTGCGTACGTCGGCGAGCGTGGCGAAGGGCACCGGCCAGGACTTGAACCAGTCCTCCCACTCGCGCTGGGACGCCGCGCCGAGCGCCGAGGCCCGCATGTCGCAGATGACCAGGGCGCGGACCAGGTCGGGGCGCTTCGCGGCGAGCTGCCAGGCGGTGAGGGCGCCCATGGAGTGGCCGATCAGGGTGACGGGGGCGAGGCCCAGCTGTTCGACGGCGGCCTCGGCGTCGGCCACGTAGACCTCGCGGGTGAAAGGGCCGTCGGCGGGCTTGTCGCTGCGGCCGTGGCCACGCTGGTCGATGGCGACCGCCCGGTGTTTCTCGGCGAGCCAGCGGGCCGTGGAGGCCCAGTGCGAGGCCCGGCCCATCAGCCCGTGGAGCAGTAAGACCCCAGGAGCCCGCTCGGTCTCCGCGCGGGCCTTGGGCTGCTCCGCGAACTCCCAGGCGGCGAGGCGAACCCCGCCGGTCCCCGTCACATCGATGCGCCGCACCATGTGCCCTGGCACCCCCTTCAGCCCCCGAGTGGTCAGTTCCCCGCAGAGTATCGAACCTCTATTCGAAAACTCGCGTCTCTCGCGCAACACCCCTCGTTCGAGTGACCACACTCAAGGATTGACGCAACGTGCCGAGGGGAGATCTTCTCCGGGAGGCGGGCCGCTCGGGGAAGACGGTCTGCGGGGGTCGACCCTGGGAGCTCGGGGCTCCGGGTCGACACCGGGGAGGACAGGCCCCGGCGCCGCGAGGCGCCGGGGCCCTGGTCTTCCCGAAGCGGGTGGACAGGCACAGAAACCCAGGCAGGGCGGGGTGCCGAAGGTGGTGCAAGTGGTCCGAACGGCATCATGCTGCCGCCCCCTCCCCTGCCGCACGCCTCTGCGGTCATATGCCTCAAGGCACAGCCTCGCACGCGATCCGCCCGGCCGCTGCCATTCCACCCGGAAACCGGCCTTCCCCGCAAGCTTCCCGCAGCCTTCACGAAGTGGCTCAACTGGCGCCCGGGGAAAGGACGATGACGTTCCGTTACGAGCCCCGGAGCCCCGGCCTCCCCTGGTTCCGGGCCCGGCTCGGCGCCCGGCCGGCGCTCAGCTCGGGCACTCGGCTCAGCGCTTGGCTCAGCGCTTGGCCACGAAGACGTGTGAGGCGACGTCCGCGCCGAGTTCGGCGGCCTCGCCGCTGCTGCCCACCAGGACCCCGCCGGGCGACTGCGTCACGCTCACCACGGCGCCGGGCTGCACGCCCGCCCGTCGCAGCGTGTACATCAGCTGGGCGTCGGTCTGGATCGGCTCGCCGATCCGGCGCACGATGACCGTCTTGCCCTCGGGGCCCGGGTCGAGCTCACCCAGGCTGATGATGCCGTCCTCAAGGAAGGCGTCCGCCTCGGCCTTCTCGCCCAGCTCCTCCAGGCCCGGGATCGGGTTGCCGTACGGAGACTCGGTCGGGTGGCGCAGGAGCTCCAGGACGCGGCGCTCGACCGCCTCGCTCATCACGTGCTCCCAGCGGCAGGCCTCGGCGTGGACCTGCTCCCACTCCAGGCCGATCACGTCGACCAGCAGGCATTCGGCGAGCCGGTGCTTGCGCATGACGCGCGTCGCCAGGCGGCGCCCCTCGTCGGTCAGCTCCAGGTGGCGGTCGCCCGCGACCTGCACCAGGCCGTCGCGCTCCATGCGCGCCACCGTCTGGCTCACCGTCGGGCCGCTCTGGTCCAGGCGCTCCGCGATGCGGGCGCGCATGGGGACCACACCCTCCTCCTCAAGTTCGAGGATGGTGCGGAGATACATCTCCGTGGTGTCGATCAGTCCGGACATACGTGCCCCTCGATGCTGTGACATAAAAACGTCGTACCGCTGGCCCTGAACCAATTCTGACCCATCGCACCGACAACCGTGCCGCAGCGGCCGCCCGCCATCTTGACCAGCTGTCCGCGGACCCCGTATTGACAGGGGAAAGGTCCAGACCGCACCGTGATCGGCGCACGGTCGTTACCCCACCCCGGAAAGGGTCCTCGGCGATGAGCGAGAGCAAGCTGGCCGGTCAGTTCTTCGACGCCGCGATCGGGCTCCTGGGGCGGGTACGGGACGAGGAGTCGCTGAACATCGCGGCCGCCGGGTCCCTGATCGCCGACACCGTCGAGGCGGGCGGCCGGCTCTTCGCCTTCGGCGCCGGGCACTCCTCGCTCGCCGCCCAGGACGTCGTCTACCGGGCCGGCGGGTTCGCCCTGATGAACCTGCTCGCGGTGCCCGGCGTGGTCGGCGTCGACGTCATGCCCGCCACGCTCGGCTCCGCCCTGGAGCGGGTCGACGGCCTCGCGGGCGCGGTGCTCGACTCCAGCCCCGCCAGGTCCGGCGACGTACTCGTGATCATCTCGCTCTCCGGGCGCAACGCGCTGCCCGTGGAGATGGCCATGAACGCCCGGGCCCTCGGCCTCAAGGTCATCGGGGTCACCTCGGTGGCGTACGCCGAGGGCACCAAGTCACGGCACGTCTCGGGTACGTTCCTGCGCGACCACTGCGACATCGTGCTCGACAGCAAGATCGCGGTGGGCGACGCCGAGCTGACCCACGACGCCATCGAGGCACCCTTCGCGCCCGCGTCCACCGTGGTGACCAGCGCCCTGATGCAGGCGATGATGGCCGCAGCCGCGGAGTCCCTGGCCGCGCGCGGCATCGAGCCGCCGCTGCTGCGTTCGGGCAACGTCGACGGGGGCCACGAGTGGAACGGGCGGGTCATGACGGAGTACGGCGACCGGATCTTCTTCCGCCACTGAGAGCCTGTGTCTGAGCCGTTCGGGCGACCCCCGGCCGGTCAGCCGCCCAGCACCTGCGCCAGGTCCACCCACGCCGCGACCCGTACCGCCACGCTCTCCGCGTACGCCGCGTCCGGGCGCTCGAAGGCCGGGCGGGACGGGCCGCGCAGGAAGGTCAGCACGCCCAGGGTCCGGCCGCGGCTGCGCAGCACCGCGCACAGGGCGTGCGCCGCGTCCGGCGGCCACTGGCGCTCCGCCGCCCAGGATTCGCCCGCCCCGCCCGCGCTGTCCCGTACGGAGCCGGTCCGGTCCACCGCCTGCAACGCGGGGTGGCCCGCCGGGTAGCGGACCGGGATGCCGCCGCCCGCCACCGGCGCGGCCGGGCCCGGTGCGCCGGCCGGGGTGGCCACGGCCCGCACGAGCCGCTCGCCCACGGCCAGGTCCACCAGGGCGTGGTCGGCGAAACCGGCCAGCGCGTAGTCCAGGTGGGAGGTCGCCGCCTCCATCGGGTCCTCGCACTCGGCGGCGGTCCGCGAGGCGCGGTGGAGCTGGTTGGAGCGGAAGCGGAGCCGGTCCGCGTCCTGTTCGGCGAGCTTGGCGTCGGTGACGTCCTGGAAGAGCCAGCCGACCCCGAGCGGAACCGGTTCCTCCGCGAGCGGCGAGGACAGCCTGAGGAACCCGCTGCGCCAGCAGCGCCGCCGCTCGCCCTCCGCGGTGCGCAGCGTCACCCACACCTCGGTGGGGCTGGTCGGCGCGCCTTCGGAGAGGACGTGCTGGAGCGCGCCCTCCAGGTCCTCGACGCCCTGAATGATCAACTCGCCCAGCGGGCGGCCGAGCAGGGTCGCACGTCCGGTGCCGAGTGCGCGGGCGGCATAGGCGTTGACGACGGTGGGCCGCAGGTCGACGTCGACCAGGACGACGCCCCAGGACCCGTCCTCGAAGAGGGCCTCGCTCAGCGCGATGGACCGCTCCAGGTCGATCTGGGCGTGCACCTCGCTGAACGCGCAGTACACGCCGGCCGGGGTCCCGTCGGCGCCCCGCACGCCCGCCGACTGCGTACGGACCAGGACGCGGCCGCCGTCCCTCTTCAGGAGGGCGAACTCATGGACCTGGCGGCCCGGCGCGTCCATGACGGCCATCAGCCGGCCCTGCACCTCGTCGGCGTCGGCGGGCCGCACCGCCCAGCCCGCGAACCCCCGTCGGCCGACGGCCTCTTCGGCGGGCCAGCCGAGGATCCGCTCGGCCTCGCGGTTCCAGTGGGTGACCACGCCGTCCGCGTCGAACGCGCACAGAGCCGCGTCCATCCCGTCGAGCAGCGCGGCGAGCAGACCCCCGCCGGGTTCCGGCACGGCCGCACTCGCGGGCCCGGCACCGGATCCGTCCGGAACCGGAGCACTGGCGGTCTCACTCCGGGAAGCACTCATCCTGGCACCCCCTGCAGGACGTGGTCGCCGCATCTCGCGGCTGACGCGCGGACGTACGCACGTCGGATCATTCAACTCGAACGTGACGCAGCCCACACCGGGTTCCCCGAAATTTCCCGCCTCCCTACGGCAGTTACCGGCCGCCGGACACCGTTCCGGCCAGGCGGGCATAGTGGCGCCCATGACCTCTCTCATACGCCATGTGACGATCGACTGCGACGACACCTACCGGCTCGCGACCTTCTGGGCGCAGGTCCTCGGCGGCGCGGTAGCCGAGGACGACCAGGACGGCGACCCGGAGGCGACGGTCACCGCCGGCGGCGTCACGCTGCTCTTCATCAAGGTGGCCGACACCAGGACGGTGAAGAACCGCGTGCACCTCGACCTCCAGCCGCAGGACCGCTCCCGCGACGAGGAGGTCGAGCGCCTCCTGTCGCTCGGCGCCACCCTCATCGGCGACCACCGCCGCCCCGACGGCACGGGGTGGGCCACGATGGCCGACATCGAGGGCAACGAGTTCTGCGTGGAGCGCAGCGCCGAGGAGCGGGCGCGGACCCGGAATTAATTCGCTTGAGGGCCGCGAGGGAGCCTCCTAATGTGTGGTGCACACGAGAAGGGAGGTGGTTTGACAGATGTATGCAAACCGGACGCGTGAGGTGACTGCGGGCTGACGGCCCGCCAGTCGCACTCTTAGTGCGGGGCCGGCATGACGTCGGCCGAATTCCCAAGCAGTCACCGACCCGCGGGCTCGCCGGTACGTCCGGCCGGCTCCTCTCCGGAGGAACCCGAGCCCGCGGGTTTCTGCATGCCCCGTCTCAGGGCGCGAGGCGCTCGACGCGCCAGCCGTCCGGGGCCGCCGCGTACCGCAGCCGGTCGTGCAGCCGGTTCTCATGGCCCTGCCAGAACTCGACCGTCTGCGGGCCGACCCGGAAGCCGCCCCAGTGCTCGGGGACCGGGACGTCGCTCCCTTCGGGGTAGCGGGACGCCAACTCCTCGTAGCGGGCGGCCAGTTGGGCCCTCGATGCGATCACCGTCGACTGGTCGCTGGCCCAGGCGCCGAGCTGCGAGCCGTGCGGGCGGCTGCGGAAGTAGCGCTCGGTCTCGGCTCGCGGGACGCGGGACGCGGTGCCGGTGACGATGACCTGGCGGGCCAGCTGGTGCCAGGGGAAGAGCAGCGAGACGTACGGGTTCGCGGTGAGTTCGGCGGCCTTGCGCGAGGCGTAGTTGGTGAAGAAGACGAAGCCGTGCTCGTCGTAGGACTTCAGGAGCACCGTACGGGTGGAGGGGCGGCCGTCGGGGGTGGCGGTGGCGACGACCATCGCGTTGGGCTCGTGCAGACCGCCGGCCACGGCCTCCTTGAACCAGCGGGCGAACTGCCCCATGGGCGTGGCGGCCAGATCCTCCTCGGCGAGGAGGGTGGTGCGGTACTGCTCGCGCATCGCTGCGGGGTCCAGGTCGGTCACGTGACCCATCCTGCCGCACCGCCGCCCCGGGCCCGGCGGGGGTCCAGTGTGCCCGCGGCGGCGGGGCGTTAACCCTGCGCCGCCGAATTGGGGCAGTGTGCCGGATGTCACGCTTCCCCGCATCGGCGGGACCCGCCAAACTCTCGGCTGGGCCACTGTGGCCTCCATACACCGCGGCGGGATTCCTGACTGCCGTACGGGGCATGACCGAGGGATCCGGGGCGGCACGGCCCGCCCGCAGCCCGACGCACACATCATGAGGAGCCGCCTGATGTCCGACTTCGTACCCGGACTTGAAGGAGTCGTCGCGTTCGAGACGGAGATCGCCGAGCCGGACAAGGAGGGCGGCGCCCTTCGCTACCGGGGCGTCGACATCGAGGACCTGGTCGGACACGTCTCGTTCGGGAACGTGTGGGGACTTCTGGTCGACGGGGCGTTCAACCCCGGCCTGCCGCCCGCCGAGCCGTTCCCGATCCCCGTCCACTCTGGGGACATCCGGGTGGACGTGCAGTCCGCGCTGGCCATGCTGGCGCCCGTGTGGGGGCTCAAACCCCTGCTCGACATCGACGAGCGCACCGCCCGCGACAACCTCGCCCGGGCCGCCGTCATGGCGCTGTCGTACGTCGCCCAGTCGGCGCGCGGGCAGGGCCTGCCGATGGTGCCGCAGCGGGAGATCGACAAGGCCGAGTCCGTCGTCGAGCGGTTCATGATCCGCTGGCGCGGCGAGCCGGACCCCAAGCACGTCAAGGCGGTGGACGCGTACTGGACGAGCGCCGCCGAACACGGCATGAACGCCTCGACGTTCACGGCCCGTGTCATCGCCTCGACCGGCGCGGACGTCGCGGCCGCGCTGTCCGGCGCGGTCGGCGCGATGTCGGGCCCGCTGCACGGCGGCGCCCCCTCGCGCGTGCTCGGCATGATCGAGGAGATCGAGCGGACCGGGGACGCCACCGCGTACGTGAAGCAGGCCCTCGACAGCGGCGAGCGCCTGATGGGCTTCGGCCACCGGGTCTACCGCGCCGAGGACCCGCGCGCCCGGGTGCTGCGCCGCACCGCGAAGGAGCTCGGCGCGCCGCGCTTCGAGGTGGCGGAGGCCCTGGAGAAGGCGGCTCTGGAAGAGCTGCACGCGCGGCGCCCGGACCGCGTCCTGGCGACGAACGTGGAGTTCTGGGCGGCGATCGTCCTGGACTTCGCGGAGGTCCCGGCGCACATGTTCACGTCGATGTTCACCTGCGCCCGGACAGCGGGCTGGTCGGCGCACATCCTGGAGCAGAAGCGGACGGGCCGGCTGGTGCGGCCGTCGGCCCGCTACGTGGGCCCGGGTTCGCGGGATCCGCGCGAGATCGAGGGATACGACGAAATCACGGACATCACGGGCGCGGCGCACTGACCTGCCTCGACGCCGACGGGCCCCCGCGTGGAGTAGCCGTTAGGCCACTCAGCGCGACGCGCCGCCACGTTCGAGCTAGCGTCGGAATTGTCAGGTTTGTCCAGTGAAAGTGGAGTCAACTGTGAGCATCTTCCGACGCGCCGCCGTTGTGGTCGCGCTTTCCGCCTCCGTCATAATCCCCGCCGCCGCGTCCGCGCAGGCGGCTCCGCAGGCCGCTCCTCGCACAGCGGCCCCGCACCACCACCACGACGACGACGGCGGATTCTGGTGGCACCACGACGGGGGCGAACACAACTTCCTGGACATCCTCTGACCGAGGCCCAGGCACCAACGACGCAGGCGCGCGCCCGGAACGGAATCTTCGTTCCGGGCGCGCGCCCATGTCCCGCCCTGCCCTCGGGCGTACGTCACTCCACCACGGGCACCAGGTTGAGCACCGGGGCGGCCTGGCCGGTCAGCTGCGTCAGCTGGCGCAGCTCGTTGAGGCGGCTGAGCCCGCCCAGCTGGTCCTTGGTCGTGGGAAACTGGGCCGCGTACTCGGCGGGGATGTCACTGGTGGTGATGGCGTCGAGCACGCTGAGCGGGTTGATCGGCTTGACCAGGTTGTCGAGGGGGCCCGCGGCGCTCGCCGTCGACACGGCAAGGCCCGAGACACCGGCGGCGACAGCAAGGACTGTGGCGATTCGTCGAGTTGAGATCACGCCTGCACAACGGGAAGCACCGGCACCGGACACGGCCGCCCCCGGCTCTCACCCGAAACGCCTACCTGCCCGAACAGCCCGCCGTACACGGCCGCACAAGGCAACAGCTCCCGTCCGGGGGGAGTAGAACCCCGGACAGGAGCTGCTGGCGCACGGTCCGCGCCGCGACACGGATCCTGTTCCGCGCAGCCCAACGACCCGCGCGGAGAAACGTTCTGCCCATACCGACGGGAGCGGCCCCTAGAGGCCCTGCGGCCAGTCGTAGGACTTGGGTACGGGCCTGGTGTCGGCGTCCCGGGTGAAGACGAGGGCGATCTCGTCGTGGGCGCGCAGCACGATCGCCGAGGGGTTTCCGGCGACCTTGCGGCCGTTGAGGTACGTCGTCAGGTGACGGCCCCCGCCGGAGTGGAGGCCTCCGATACGGTCCGCGGCGAGCGGCACCTGCCATTCGGCCATGAACTGGCCGAGCGTGAAGTCCGCCCGCCGCGGCGACTCGACGTGGATCACGCCGCTGGTGTCGTGGGTGTGCACGGGGCTGATCCGGCCGCGCGGCTCGTCGATGCCGATCGAGGCGGGGACGGTGACGGGCTTGCCGTCGACGAGGACGTCCAGATGCGTGTGGGTGTGCTGCACCATGCCCTCGGAGGACAGCATCTCAAGACCCGCCGACGCGACCGCGGCGGAGGCGTCCGCGGGCGCGGGCCACGGCGGCAGCGCACCCTGCCCCGCGCCCGCGCCGTGCGGGTGCGGGTCGGGCCTGCCTGGCGCGGCCGAGGCACCCCCGGTCAAGAGAGCCGTGGCGGCGACGGCGAGCAGCGCGGCGACGGCCCTGCCGAGCGGCGCCGCGGCGAGGAGGTTCCTGGGCGGACGGGGCATGGGCCAACTCCTGGGCGTAGAGGCCGACTTGGCGGATGTCAGAGAAGCGCGGTGGCGTCGGGGTTGCCCTGGACTGCGGGCGCGCTCACGCCGGCCGCGGGCATGGCGAGGGGAGGCAGCCCGGCGCGCGGCCCGCCGAGGGGGGCGCCGATGTTCGCGCCGGGGGTGGCGGCGTGCAGCGGGGAGTCGGGGCTGACCAGCTCGGGGGTCTCCAGGCTGCCGGCGGTCAGCGGGTTGGGCAGTGGCGTACCGATGTGGGTGCTGGGCAGCGCGGTGTCGAAGGGGATGGCCGGGACCATGTTGGTGGGCAGGAGCTTGCCCTTCACATAGCGCGGGCCGTTCGGCGCCCCGGGGATGGGCAGCGGCATGCCCGTGTTCACCGTGGGGGCCTCGAACGGCAGGACCGTGTTCAGAACGCGGAGCGGAGGGGCGATCGGAACGTACGGGGCCGAGGCGATCGCCGCTGCCGGCGCCACCGACGCCGCGGTCGCCATGCATGCCATGACGCTCGCGAGTCCCGCACGTGAGGTGATTCCCATGGATGTTCCTTCCATTCCCTGGCCTACACTGCCGTGTCGCTCTGCAAGAACGATCCCGACGCCTGGATCACTGCAAAGTTCCCCTGCATGCAGCAATGCGAAGTCAATACGGGGTGCTCGTATTGACGGGGCGTGCCCTTGGCCCGGCTCGGGCGTTGTAGGCGGCATGAACGTACGTCGATACCTCGCCGCGGCAGCAGCCGGAACCGCGCTCGCCGCCGCCATGTCCCCTTCCGCCCACGCCCTCGACCTGGGCGGTGCCCTGAGCGGTGCGGCCAGGACCACGAGTGCCGCGGGCGCACAGGTCAAGCCCGCGGCCGAGCGCGCCGTCGGGGACCGGCTGGGCCGCAAGGTGGCCGCCCTCAAGAGCGGCGTCAAGGCCGGGACCGAAGCGGTGTCGGCCGCCAACGACGCGGTGCGGGCCGGCCACGCCCTGGTGAGCTGACCCCCGGACCGGCCCCCCAACTCCCGTTGCACGAAGGCCGCGCGGCGGCCAGGACGGTGCGAGCGTGACTCACCCCAGGGCCAACCCGGCCCCCACCGCCGATCTCGCCGACCCGGCGTTCTGGAAGCAGCCGTCCGCTCAGCGCCTGGCGCGCTTCGCGGAGTTGCGCGGCGAGCCCCGCCCGGCGTTCTTCATCGAGCGCCGGGCCACCCGGCACCGCCCCGAGCAGGGCTTCTACGCACTGGTCCGGCACGCCGACGTACTGAAGGCGAGCAGGCTGCCGCGCGTCTTCGCGAGCGCGCCGGGGGTCACCTCACCCGAGCCGGCGCGCTGGGTGCGGGCGGTGTTCGGCGATTCGATGGTCAACCTCGACGGGGCCGACCACACGCGGCTGCGCCGCATCGTCCAGCAGGCGTTCACCCCGCGCCTGCTCGCCGAGACCGAGGTCAGCATCCGTGAGCTGGCCGTACGCATCGTCGACGACATGGTCGCCGAGCGGCCCGACGAGTTCGTCTCGGCGGTGGCCTCCCGGATGTCGTTCGAGGTCATCTGCGCGATGCTCGGCGTGCCCGACGCCTACCGGCACCGCATCGCCCGGCAGATCGACCGGGCCTCCGAGCACGCCGGTGTACGGCGCAGCATCGGCGCCCGCCTCCTGAGCCCCGGCAAGGGGCTGCGGGCGCTGGCCCGGATGCAGCTGACGGTGGCCCGGCTCGGCCGCGAGCGGCGCCGCCGCCCGACCGGCGATCTCATCTCGGCACTGGTGTGCGCCGACATGGACGGACAGTCCCTGACCTACCGTCAACTCGGCTCGTTCTTCTCGCTGTTGCTGGTCGCCGGTGTCGAGACGACCCGTAACGCCATCGCCCACGCGCTGGCCCTGCTGACCAACAATCCGGATCAACTCGCCCTGCTGCTCTCGGACTTCGAGAAGTACGCGGACGGCGCCGTCGACGAGATCGTGCGGCATTCGACGCCCATCATCCAGTTCCGCCGGACCGTCACCACGCGCTACGCGATGTCGGGCCACACCTTCCTGCCCGGCGACAAGGTGATGCTGCTGTACGCGTCCGCCAATCGCGACGCGTCCGTCTTCACCGACCCGGACGCCTTCGACATCACGCGCGACCCCAATCCGCATCTGGGGTACGGGGGCGGCGGCCCGCACTACTGCCTGGGCGCGCATCTGGCCCGCCTTGAGATCAAGGCCGTGCTCCGGGAACTGCTGACCCGGCCGCTGGTCCTGCGAACCCTCGGCGAACCCGAACTGGGCACGTCCAATTTCGACCATCGCGTACGCAAGCAGCACTTCGCATTTGATGTGACCAAGCCCTGAATCCCAGGGACCGCCCCAGGCGCGCGTACCCTCCCCGCGCGAGCGGCGTTGTACTGGGCATGAACACTCACCAGCGTCTTAAGGCCGCCACCGTCGCGGCGTCGCTTCTGCTCCTGGCCGCGCCCGGCATCGCCGCGGCCGACGGGAGTGCGGGACACGGCAGCGTCTCCGAGACCGGGCAGCCCAAGATCTTCGGCTCGAAGGGCAAGGTCGCCGAGGCGCTCACCACCGGCATGACCAAGCTGAACAGCGCCCTCCAGAACGGCGGCCCGGTCGCGGCCGCCCAGAACGGCCGCCCGACCGGGTCCCTGCAGAACGGCCGCCCGTTCGTGGGCAACTGACGGCTCGGGCCCGCGACAGGGCCGCCCCGGTGGCCCTGTCGCCCCGGGGCGCCCCGCCCTCGTGGAAGGTCGCCCTGTGCGCGCTGGTCCTGCTGTTCTCGGCGCTGGTCCCGCTCGCGTCCGAAAGCCTCCGGCAGGGCCCGAAGCCCCCCGCCTCCAGCACCGCGGCGGGTGTCTTCACGGGTTCGGACGTGATCGGCATCGGCAGGCTCGCGGCGGTCGAGAGGTGGCGCGGCCGGGGCCCGCTGCTCGCGGGACACACCTATCTGCCGGGCCGTACGTGGCACGACGTCGAGGGCCCGCCGGGACTGCTCGCACCCTGGGCCGACTGGCGACACCAACGAACGGACCGGATCCTCGTCCTCAATGTGCCGATGCTGGACCACAGCGAGGACGCGTTGCCGGACGGGCAGGTCGCGGGACTGCTCGGACAGGGCGCACGGGGCGCCTTCGACGACCACTTCAAGCACCTGGCCGAGCGCCTGGTCTCGCTCCAACTCCCGGACACCGTCGTGGTGTTGGGCTGGGAGATGAACGGCACCACCTACACCCACCGGTGCGGCCCCGACCCCGCCGCCTGGCAGACGTACTGGCGCCGGATCGTCACGGCGATGCGTACGGTGCCGGGCGGGCGCTTCCGGTTCGACTTCGCGCCGAGCCGGGGGCGGGACGCCGTGCCGTGGACCGACTGCTATCCGGGCGACGCCTACGTGGACATCATCGGCATGGACTCCTACGACCAGCCCGAGGGCATGTCGTTCCGCGCCCAGGTCGAGGAGCCGTACGGGCTGCGGGCACAGGTCGAGTTCGCCGCCCGGCACCGCAAGCCGGTGTCGTACCCGGAGTGGGGGCTCTTCCGCAACGGGGACAACGCTGACTACATCCACGGGATGGCGGCCTGGTTCCGCACCTATCGGCCCGTCTACCAGACCCTGACCGACTACTGCCCGCACGGCGTGTGGGAGTGCGGCGGCAATCCGGAGGCTGCGCGCGCCTATCGCGCGAGGTGACCAGCGGAACCCTCGTACGGCGGGGGTTGCGCCGTGTGGGGGTGGGGGCTGCGCCGGACGGGTTGTCTGTAACCCGCCGCTCGCGTGGCCCAAGGGCCGCGTCGGCGCCGATCCCAATTATGCCTATGAGCATTTGAACCCCCTCCGGATTTCCTGTTGAAGGGTCGCAGGCATGTACAAGTTCACGGGTCCCGCAGCGCGGGCCGCCCTCGTCGCGGGTCTGGTCTCCGTGCTGGGCACTGGATATACGGCGTACGCCGCGGACCACCCCGTCCCGGCCTCGCCGCACAGCACGTGCGCCCCGCCCTCCGGCGCCGAGCAGGGCTCGCAAACCGGGCCCGAGGCCGCTCCCCGGCAGCACTACGCGCAGCAGGCCATCGCCGAGAAGCGGGGCGAGGGCGAGCAGCCGCCCGACTACAGCGCCGGCGAGGAGCACGGCCAGGAGATCCCGCCGGCCAAGCCGGCCCCGAACGCCGCCCCGCCGAAGCTCACGCCGCCGGACACCCAGTCCACGAACGGTGCGATCTGGCCGGCCCCCACCCCGAGCGGGACCTCGACCTGGCCGGCCTCGACCCCGTCGGCCACCGCCTCGCCGACGTGGACCCCGGCCGCTCCCCCGTCCACCTCGACGCCGACTCCCGCACCGACGCAATCGGAGAGCACCCCGCCGAAGGAGACCTCGCCGGACACGCCCGCGACGAGCCCGTCCGCGTCGGCCGCGCCGCACCTCGCGCACACCGGCGCCGACTCCAAGGCCTCCCTGCTCGGCGCGCTGAGCGTGAGCGCGCTCGTCACGGGGGCCGCGGCGGTCGCGCTCTCGCGGCGGGCTTCGCGCGGCAAGGCCGGGAAGTAGCCCGCCCGGCGGCAACCGGTGCAGAACCGTTTTGGACGCAGGTGTCCGTTACTTATGACCGATCGACACGTTGAAGTGAAATGACGACTGCGAGTCTGCGGTCGCGTGTCCATTCAAGGAGAACTTTGATGTCTCGTATCGCGAAGACGGCCGCCGTCGTCGCCGGAGCGGGCGCCCTGGCGCTGGCCGGTGCGGGTATTGCCGCTGCCGACGCCGGCGCCGAGGGCGTCGCGGCGCACTCCCCCGGCGTGGTGTCCGGCAACGCGGCGCAGGTCCCGGTGCACGTCCCGGTCAACCTCTGCGGCAACACGGTCAACGTCATCGGCGCTCTGAACCCGGCATTCGGCAACACCTGCGTCAACACCGACAGCCACCACGAGGGCGGCTACGGGGACTAGTCCCGGCCTCCGGCCGGCCGTCGTCCTCGCGACGGCCCGGCCGGTCATGGACGTCAGTGGTACCAGCGGCCTCCCGGCTCTCTCCCCCCGGGAGGCCGTCGCCGTGTCAGGCGTACCGGTAGATCGTGCTGTGGTCCAGGAGCGCCGAGGGCGTGACGTTGAACGGCGGCATCGGCTCGTTGAGCGCGGCCACCCGGGCGTGCTGCGGATCCCCCTCCGGTGGCGGCACGTCCGGGAGATAGCGCTTGGCCTCGGGGTGGGCGGCCTGCCAGCGGGACCAGAGGCTGTCGATGTAGGCGTGGTGGAGCCAGAACACCGGGTCGTTCACGGAGGCCGCGCCGACCATGACCCCGCCGACCCAGCGGTGCACCTGGTTGTGGTTGCGGAAGCGGGCGTTGCCCGAACCGGTCGTCCAGCCCTCGGTCTTGTTGCGGAACCCGGTGGTGCTGGTGGAGTTCCAAGGCGCAACGTCGTAGACGGGATCGTCGAGGGCGCGGGCCACGTCGGCGGGGGCGGGCAGGCCGATGGGATCGCGGGGGCGGCCCATGTCCCGGGTCAGGAAGCGGCCTTCGGTGACATTGACCGAGATCTCCCACTTCCCATGGGCGTACGCGAACGGCCCGGTCATGACCTGGAGGTCGCCGCGCCGCCCGTTGCCGCCCATGAAGTCGTCGGACCAGATGGACGAGGCGGGCGAGTTGTCCCGCGTCCAGTCCCAATAGGGCACCGTGACACGGGGGTTGATCCGCTGAAGGGACCGTTCGAAAGCGAGCAGGAACTGGCGGTGCCACGGCAGGAACGAAGGCGCCATGTGCGCGACCCGCAGTTTGTCCTCGCCGTCCGAGACGTAGAAATCGATGTGCGTGCGCACGAACTCGTCGTATCCGCCGCTTCGTTTGAGTTCGAGCACGGCACTGACGAAGGCCTTGCGCTCGGCGCTCGTCAGGTTCCGCTGGTTCTTACGCGTGTACACCACGTCCGGCTTCCCCCTCGTGACTGCCGTGCACGGGGACGGACGCGAGCCGGGCGGCCCCGAGCTCGGCCGCGGCGGCGCGCGCGGCTTCGCGTGCGGTGGCGTACGACTCGTAGTGGTCGACGGAGCTCAGGTAGCTGCCGTCAGCCCGGCGCATCAGGTCGAGCTGCCTGCCGTCCACGAACACGACGACGTCGGTGCTGTCGGCCTGGACGGGCCAGCCCTGGATGCGGTGCCCGGTGTGCATCTCGTCGAAGGTGAACCCGTCGTCCGCCTGAGGCCCGGAGGCGACCGCGGGCTCGCCGTAGGGCTCGGCGTCCGGGATGCGGGAGAGCGCCGTCGCGGTGAAGGCGACCGTCGCCGAGGCGAACAGGGCGCGCAACAGCCCGCGTCGGGCGATGCACCAGGTGGTACGGGGCGGGGGCGTGCCGGGCCTGGTGGGCTCGGGGGCGCGGCCCCTGGGGCGGGTGCGGCCCGTCCGATATGCGTGCCAGAAGTGTGTCGCGTCGTTCATGGGCGTCTCCCTCGTGCTCGCTCGGGCGGACTCGTCCGGCACATGCGTGGGCCCCGGAAACCTTCGCGGTTCCGGGGCCCGTCCGAGCGTCCGCTCTCCTTGTCGATGCCGGGTTCAACGAGGCCCGGAGTCACAGGAAACGGCCACGGCTGTCATGCCGCGGCAGCCGCCGGGCGCCCCCCGGGCCGGTACTGGTTGCACGGCCCGGGGAGGCTTCAACCATGCGACTGGTCAGTGGAGTCAACGCTTCCGCTCGCGTGGCGTGTCGGCGGGCGCGGGCGATTCACACGGTCGGCCCAACGTTCCTGCTCCGTCAGCCGGTCCAGAAGTCCCACCAGCGGGTCAGGATCAGCATCCCGATGACCCCGACGTGCAGGACGGGCACGGCCCAGCCGTACTCGGCGAACAGCCCACGGCCCCAACTCGGCACGGATAGCGCTCCCTTGATGACGTTGAGAGCGGTCACCCGCCAGAACAGGACGATGGTGGCGACCCATGCCAGGCAGCACCACAGGCACAGCGCGTTGATCCGGTACAGCGACTCGAACTGGAGCCAGCTGACGAAGACGACCCCGGCCAGCGCCCCCGCGTTCAGCGTCAGCCAGTACCAGCGCCCGAACCGGCCGCCGGCGAGCAGGCTCATGCCGACGCAGCCGACGATCCCGTAGACGACCAGGCCCAGCATCGGGTTGGGGAAGCCGAAGACCGAGGCCTGGGCGCTCTTCATGATGCTGCCGCAGGAGATCACCGGGTTGAGGCTGCACCCGGGTACGAAGTTCGGGTTCCTCAGGAGCTCGAACTCGTCGAGGGTGATGACCCACGAGGCGAGCAGGCCGGCCGCGCCGGTGAGCACGACCAGCCAGGCGAAGCCGCGGCTGGCGCCGAACGGGACGCCGGCCGGTCTCGGGGGGCCGGAGGGGGCGGCCACCGGCGCCTGCTGCGGGATCGTTGCGGGGATGGGCATGGCTGTCGTCTCCGTATCTCGTCCGGCGGTGGGGGTCAGCCGCGCAGGCGGCGGACGGGGAGCACGCAGTGGCCGGCCGTGGAGATGGTGTCCTCGTCGCCCGCGAACGCCCTCAACTGCTCGTCGCTGACGGCCATTCCGGGCCGCCCCTGGGGCCACGAGCGGGTGGCGAACATGAACTGGACCGCGCCCCGCTCCTCGGCGGCGACGAGCCACTCGGGCGGCACCGGGCACTGCGCGGTCATCGACGGCATGGTCAGAACGGCCTGGCCGCCCTGGACGATGAGGGTCACCGGGAGCGCGGCCCCTTCTTCCTGATCGAGCACGCTGCCGGCCGGCATGCCCAGTTCGTCGAGCAGCGCCCGCGCCGCGGCCTCCGCACCCTCGGGTCCCCCGGCTCCGTCACCGAGCGAGTACGCCATGAGGAAGGGCACATCGCCGGACTCGTCGGGGTGTCTGCCGCTCCACGCGATGACGACCATCGAGCCCAACAGGACTGCCCTGGAGGGCTGTACGGCACTGGCGGCTGAAGTCATGCCGGGACTCTAGGACATTCCGGCCCCAGTCCTTCGCAGCCGTCATCCATCTGGAGGAAACGCCCCTCAGGGGGCATCCAGGGCGCCTGTACGGCAATTTCGCAGCCGGACAACGTGGACGTTCTGTGCCCGGACGCGCCGGAGCGGCTCCGGAATCCCCAACTCCACGGAGCCGCTCCACCACTTGATGCCGACCGGCGTGAACCGGCCCTGACTCAGTCGGTGTTGACGCAGGGGTTGCCGAACGCCGGGTTCAGAGCGCCGATGACGTTGACCGTGTTGCCGCAGAGGTTGACCGGCACGTGCACGGGAACCTGCGCCACGTTGCCGGAAACGACGCCGGGCGAGTGCTCGGCCGCGCCCTGCGCGCCCGCGTCGGCGAAGGCAGCACCGGAAGCGGCACCCGTGGCGAGACCTGCGGCGGCCAGGGCCAGAGCGGTCTTCTTGGCAGTGTTCATGGTGAAACCTTCCATTCGGGGTTGCCTCAGCGTAGGCAAATGTCCAAGACCCATCGGAAGCGAACACGCCGGGTTTATTTTCTTTCCCTCGTACAGCGCATGGACGCGGCGGGCGGTGGGTCAATTCGCCGTCGGGGAAGACCCGTTCACCATTCGGCGGCTAGCCGATCGGAAGACCGCCGAGGAGCAGCCCCGGGTTCGGGGCCGGCTCCTCGGTCGTGTCGGCCTCCTTGGCCTTGTCGAGGTCCTTGGCCTTCTCGGCATCCTTGGGCTTGGCGGCGTCCTTGGTCTTGACCGCGCCCTTGGGCTTGGCGACGCCCTTGGCCTTGGCACCCTTGGTCTTGACGCCCTTGGCCTTGCCGGCGTCCTTGGCGGGGGCGGCCGCCGGCTGGCTCGGCGACTCCTCCGACCTGGGGTCGAGCAGGTTGGTGCCGATCGGCTGCGCGTCGACCACGGGCGCGTTGGCGACGTTCTGGGCGATCGCGTCGAGGCCGCCGTTCAGGCTCATGGGGGGCGTGATGTCACCGGACGCGAAGGCCGGCGCCGCCGCGCCCACGACCGCGAGGGAGCCGGCGAGTGCCGCAGCAACCTTCATCGACTTCATCATCAATCCTTCCGCGGCGACTTCGATCGCCGAATTGGCCGCACACACCGCACACCGATGGCACCGTGCGTGTCCCTGAATGCATAGCCCTGCTTCGCCTTGGGTAACGACTCCCGGCCGTTTGGGAAACCCTCCGCCCGCCGATTCCTGGGCCGCAGCCCGCTTACGGAAGCCCTCAGATACTCGTATGAGATTCCATGAATTCCGGTAGCAGGCACGGCAGTTGAGCCCACAGCCGGGTCCCGGAACGCCGAGAGCGCCGGTCCCGATTCGGGCCGGCGCTCTCGGAGGGGGTGCGGATCAGGCGCCGGGCACCGGCAACTTGGGCAGGGGCAGGCCCGGCAGGGCTGGTACCGGCAGGCCGCCGCCGAGCAGGATGGCCAGGACGACGCCGATGAGGCCGGTGAGCACCGCGGTCGCCGCGGCCACGATGCCTACGGCGTCGCCCTTGGTGACGGCGGCGACGAGGTCGGCGATGGCCTTCTTGGCCGCCGCGATGGCGTCGTCCTTCACATCCGTCGGAGCCGCGGCCCTCTTCTGCGGACCGCCCAGCGGCAGCGCCGGGGTGGCGGGCGCGGCCGGGACAGTGGGCGTGGTCGGGCCGGCGGGCGCGGCCGAGGCAGTGGGCGTGGTCGGGTCGGCGGGCGCGGCCGGGACTGTGGGTGCGGCCGGGACAGTGGGCGTGGCCGGGACAGTGGGCGTGGCCGGGACAGTGGGTGCGGCCGGGGCCGCCGCCTTCACCGCGTCCAGGGCGGCCGTCGCCTTGGCGGCCAACGCGGTGGCGTCGGCCGGGGACGCCCCGCCGAGCACGCCGGTCAGCAGGTCGGTCACGGTCGAGAGCAGCGGCCCGAGGGGGCCCACCTGCTTGACCTGTGCGAGCAGGGCTTCGGACCCCGGTACCGGTACGTCGGCACGGACCGAGCGCGGCGGCTGGAAGTCCGCGGCCGTCGACGTTCCGGCGGTGCCGATGACGATCGCGGTCGAAAGGACCACGGCGGCCAGTCGCCGCGGTGTGCGTGCGCGCATGGACGGTTCTCCTTCGGTGAGGCGTGTCAATTCTTCTCACCGTCCGTGCGCCCCCGACCCCCCGCAACCGGATGGTCGTCCTGTCGGTCCGTCAGATACCGGCATCACTGCGCCTAGCTGGCACAACTCCGCACTCGGAGGCCGTGGGTGGGCTACCGCCATCCGGGGCAGCACAAAGCCCCGGCGGCTCCTTGAAAGGGAGCGGCCGGGGCTTCGCCGGGGGCTACTTGTTGATGCAGGTGTTGCCGAACGCCGGGTTCAGAGCGCCGATCACGCTCACCGTGTTGCCGCAGACGTTCACCGGCACGTGGACCGGGACCTGCGCGTGGTTGCCGGACACCACGCCGGGGGAGTGGGTGGCCGCGCCCTGCGCGTCGGCGTCGGCGGAAGCGATGCCGGCCCCACCGGCGATGGCGGCAACGGCGGCGGTGGACAGGACCAGAGCCTTCGCGGTACGCGACATGGAGAAGCACTCCTAGATTGAGAAAGTAAGACCGGGTGTTGTCACTCGACCTAGACACCAACGCGGCCCCGGACGCACGGTTTTGCCCCTAACGGGTGAACCCGGTTTTCCGGGGCCGCGAAATCGACCGAAGGGCGGGGTCCGGACCGTGAACACGGGCCGCGTTCACGGTCCGAGGGCGTCACCCTCGCGGATTACTTGTTGACGCAGGTGTTGCCGAACGCCGGGTTCAACAGCCCGATCACGCTCACGGTGTTGCCGCAGGCGTTCACCGGCACGTGGACCGGGACCTGGAGCACATTGCCCGACACGACGCCCGGCGAGCCCTCGGCGACACCCTCGGCGCTCGCCCCGCCGCCGTGCCCCGTGGCCGCCGCCATACCGGCTCCGACCAGCACGACCGCGGCGCCTGCGCCCGCCGACACGACGGACTTGGCAATTCGATTCATCGCTTTTTCCTTTCGGGTGGAGATGAGGCCACCGATACAACGACGGCGCCGTCAACTGGATACGCACGATCGCCCGAAGGAGACACTCCGGCGTACGCATTCATGACGGAACCAGGTTGTAAATACGGTTACAGTGCTTCCCGCCACCCCGGGCCGATCAAAGCACGGGGAACTTCGGCAGCCGGGGCACCGGTTATGCGGAATTCAAGGGCGGGCCGCCGCGAGGCGTGCCCGCAGCATCTTTTTTCAGCTTTCATTTCGAGCGCCAGACCGGAGTGACCGCGCATGCCGACGAGAGCGAACACCCGCTGCGGACCCGGTGGGCCGGGGTCCACGGGGGGCCTGACTGTTCTGCACGTGGTCCAGCCCGTCGAGGGGGGCGTGGCCCGGGTCGTCACGGACTTGGTGCGGGACCAGCTGGGCAGCGGATTCCGGGTCGCCGTGGCATGCCCCGAAGGTGGCCCGCTCAGCGCCGAACTCACGCGCCTGGGTGCCCGGGTGCACCCCTGGCGGGCCACCCGCTCGCCCGGTCCCGCGCTGCTCGGCGAGACGCTGCGGGCGGCCCGGCTCATCCGGCTCGTACGCCCCGATGTGATCCACGCGCACAGCGCGAAGGCCGGGGTGGCCGCCCGGCTCGCGGTGCGCGGCAGGGTGCCCACCGTCTTCCAGCCGCATGCCTGGTCGTTCGAGGCGGTCGACGGGATCATCGCCTTCCTTTCCCGGGGTTGGGAGCGCGCCGCCGTGCGCTGGACCTCGCGCGTGGTGTGCGTCAGCGAGGGCGAGCGGGCCACGGGGATGCGGGCCGGCGTCCTCGCGCCCTGCTCGGTCGTCCCCAACGGCGTCGACCTCGACCACTACCGCGCGCCCCACGACGAGACGCTGCCCGACAAGGGCGCTCCCCTGGTCGTCTGTGTCGGACGGCTGTGCCGCCAGAAGGGCCAGGACGTGCTGCTCCGCGCCTGGCGGGACGTATACGAGGCGGTGCCCGGCGCGCATCTCGTGCTGGTCGGCGACGGGCCGGACCTCGCGGCGCTGCGCGCGTCCGCGCCCCGCTCGGTGTCCTTCGTCGGGTCGGTGGCCAGCGCCGCCGCCTGGTACCGGGCGGCCGATCTGGTCGTGCTGCCCTCGCGCTGGGAGGGGATGGCGCTCGCCCCGCTGGAGGCGATGGCGTGCGGGCGACCGGTGGTGGTCACCGATGTCGGGGGCTCGGCCGAGAGCCTCGCGCCCGGACACGCCCCGCTCTGTCTCGTACCGCCGGACGAACCGGGCGAGTTGGCGCGCGCGATCACCCATCTGCTGACGAACCCCGCGCTGCGCACCGTCCTGGCCCGCCAGGGGCACGAGCACGTATCCACCACCCACGACGTGCGGCAGACGGCCCGAAGCATCGCGGAGGTGTACCGCGACGTGGCCGCCCTGCAGCGCTCCGAGCACAGGGAACGCATCAGCCAGTGACCGCGGAAAGCATCGTCCCTTCGGCCGGGGGGCCGCCCCACCGCGCCGGGATGTCATCGGGAACCGTTTCGGTGGTCACGCCCCGCGAGGCGCCGGACCACATCGCCCTGCCGTCCGGGCGGCCGCGCGCGGACCGCGGGTTCGTGTCCGCCCTGCTCACGGTGGACTGCGCGGCCGCGCTGCTCGGCATGCTCGTGCTGCCGTACTCCGGGCTGCCGCCCGGACCCACCGGGCTGCTCGTGGCCACGGCCCTCCTGCTCAACACCCGGGCCGGGCTCTACCGGCCGACGATCGCGCGCGGTGTCCTCGCCGACGTGCCCGCGCTGTTCTTCCGCGTCCTGATCGGCTGGTGCCTCCTTTCGACCGTGCTCGCCCACCAGAGCGCGCTCCTTGACGAGCCGTCCGCCGCGCCGCTCGCCGTGTCCGCGGTCGCCGCGGGGTGCGCCGTCCAGACGCTGGCGAGCGGCGCGGGACGCGGGGCCGCGCTGTGGCTGCGGCGCCGCAAGGCGGTCCGCAGGCCCCGGCCCACGCTGGTGGTGGGCCCGGCGGCCACCGCCGTACGCGTCACAGCCGCGCTGGTGCGTCAGTCCAGCGGCGGCATCCGGCCGGTCGGGGTGGTCGTGCCGCCGACCGAGAGCGCCATCGAGGCCGGGCCCGTGCCAGTGCTGCGCAGCCTGGAGGACGTCCAGCGCGCCGTCATCCAGAACGGCGTACAGGACTGCCTGTTCACGCACGAAGCCTCAACTGCCCTGGAACCAGCCCTGCTTGAGGCCCTGGGCTGCACGCTGTGGCAGCTCGACACGCGCCCACCCGGCCAGGTCGTACCCCGGCAGCAGTCGGACGAGCTGGCCGCCTTCCCCTGCCGTCCGCTGACCAGCACCCCCGCCTCCGCCCCCGGGCTCTTCTTCAAGCGGCTCCTCGACCTGGCCGTCACCGTGCCCGCGCTGATCGCCGCGGCCCCCGTCCTCGCGGTGTGCGCGCTGGTCCTGCGGCGCAGCGACGGGCCCGGGGTGCTGTTCCGGCAGGAGCGGATCGGGCTGCGCGGGCAGACGTTCACACTCCTCAAGTTCCGCACGCTGCGCCCCGACACCGCGCACGAGGCCGCCACCCGCTGGACCATCGCCGACGACCAGCGGATGAGCCGGGCCGGGAACTTCATGCGGCGTACGTCCCTGGACGAGCTGCCCCAGCTGTGGAACGTGATCCGGGGCGATATGAGCCTCGTCGGCCCCCGGCCCGAACGCCCTTATTTCGTCGCCAAGTTCAGCCAGGCGCACCCCGGCTACGCGGCCCGGCACCGGATGCCCGTCGGCCTCACCGGGCTCGCCCAGGTGCAGGGGCTGCGCGGCGACACCTCGATCGAGGACCGGGCCCGCTACGACAACTACTACATCGACCACTGGTCGCTGTGGCAGGACCTGTGCATCCTGCTGCGCACCGCGGTCTGCCTCGTCCGCCCCACGGGGAGCTGAGCGTGTCCGCCGTCGCGGCCACGCCGCCGATGCCGCTGTCGGCCCCGCTGCGGCGGGCCGCGCACCTGCTGCCGCTGCTCGCCGTGATCGCCCTGCTCGCCACTCCTCCGCTGGGCGGCGAGGGCTCGGCGACCGCCGCCGACGCGGCCTGCGGGGTGCTCGTGGTGTGGGCGCTCGTACGGGTCCTGCGCGAGGGCGTCCGGCCGCTGACCCGTACGGCCGCGCTCGTCATGGGACTTCCGGTGGCCGGGATCTGCGTGGCCGCGATGGGCGCCGCGGATCCCGGCACCGCCGTCGCCGGGCTCGGCCGCTACCTCCAGATCTTCGTGCTCGTACCGCTCGCCGTGCTGCTTCTGCTGCGCGACCGCGACGACTTCCGGCTGGCCGCCGCGGCCGTGGTGGCGCTCGCCCTGTTCGAGGGCGGCGTCGGCGTCGTGCAGTACGCGACCTCCACCGGCGCCTCCTACATGGGCGCGAGCATCCGGGCAGTGGGCACCTTCGGCGCCTCGGACATCATGGGCATGGCGACCGTGGTGTCCTGCGGGCTGCTCTGCTCGCTCGGCCTCGCCCTCGACCCGACCCCCGGCGCGAGCCGCACCCAACGGCGGACCGCGCTCGGCTGCGCGGCCGTTCTGCTGCTTCCGCTCGCCGTGTCGTTCAGCCGGGGCGCCTGGATCGCGACAGCCGTCACGGCCCTCGCCCTCCTCCTGCTCTCCGGGGTGCGCCGCGCCCTCGCCGTCCTCGCGGTCACCGCGGCGGCCACCGTCGTCCTCGTCGGCGCGAGCGGATCCGGCACGCAACTCCTCCAGGACCGGCTCGCCAGCATCACCCAGGTCGAGAGCGCCCCCGACCAGTCCGTCACCGACCGGTACACGATGTGGGCGGCGGCGGACCTGATGTGGCGTCAATCCCCCATCACCGGCGTCGGGTTGAAGGGCTTCCCGGACCACCGCGACGCGAACTCGTCGATCGCCCTGTCCTCCGGCAGCGACATCGCGGGAGCCGGCGCCGCGTTCAAACGCCAGCCCCTGCTCTCCCCGCACAACATGTACCTCCTCGTCCTGAGCGAGCAGGGCCTGATCGGGGTCTGCGCCCTCGTCGGCGGCTGGGCCGCGCTCCTGGTCAGCGGCGTACGCAGGCTGCGCCTCGCGCGCAGGCGGGGCACCCCGATGGACTGCGCCCTGGTCGCGAACGGCCTCCTGATCTGGCTGCTCGTCGACTTCTTCTACGGTGACATCGGCGGCCCCTCGACCGCGGTGACCGCACTCGTCCTCGGCCTGGCCGCCTGGTGGGCCCTGGCCGCACGAGGGTCGGAGCGCCCGTGACGGAGACCGCCCCCGGGGCCGCGCCCACGACTTCTCCCGAACCCGGCTCGTCCGGGCGGGTGTTGGCGCGGGCCGCGTTCCTCACCGCCGGCCTCACGGTCGCCGGGGCGCTCCTCGGCCTGCTCCGCGACCAGGCCTTCGCGCACTTCTTCGGAGCCGACACCGACACCGACGCCTTCCTGGTCGCCTGGACGGTCCCGGAAGTCGCCGCGACCCTGCTGATCGAGGACGGCCTGGCCTTCGTCCTCGTACCGGCGTTCAGCCTCGCCCTGGTCGGACGCGCCCGCCACACCGGCCCCGATCCGGTACGCGCCCTGGTCGCGGCCACCCTGCCCCGGCTGATGCTCGCGCTGGCCGCGGGCGGCGCCGTGCTGATCGCCGCGGCCCCCGCCGTGGTCGCGGTGCTCGCGCCCGGCCTGCCCCGCGCGGACCTGGCCGTCGACTGCACCCGGCTGACCGCGACCTGCGTGTTCACCTTCGGGCTCGCCGGGTACTGCAGCGCCGCCCTGCGCGGACACGGCCGCTTCCTGTCCCCCGCGTCGATCTACGTGGCGTACAACGTGGGCATCATCGCCCTGCTCCTGCTGCTCGGCGGGGCATGGGGGGTGCGGGCCGCGGCCGCCGGAGTCGCGCTCGGCGGCGTGCTCATGGTGCTCGTCCAGGTCCCCGCGCTGTGGCGCAGCTGGCGGCACCGCGAGCCCGCCGTCGCCGCCCTGCCCGCCGCGCGCCACCCCGCCCGGGGCACCGCGCAGGCGCTGCGGCTCGCGCTGATCGCCCCGGTCGTGGTGTTCGCCCTGAGCCGCCAGACGCAGGTCCTCATCGAGCGGTTCCTGGCCGCGCCGCTGCCCGCCGGGGCCATCTCGCATCTGAACTACGCCCAGAAGGTGGCGCAGATGCCGATGGTGCTCTCACTGATGCTGTGCACGGTCACCTTCCCCGTCATCGCGCGGGCCCTCGCCTCGGGCGACACCGAGCGGGCCCGGCGCCGGGTGGAGAGCGACCTGATCGTGGCGGGCACCATCGTGCTGCTCGGCGCCTCGGTGGTGGTGGCGTGCGCCCCGCAGATCATCCAAGTCTTGTTCCAGCGCGGCGCGTTCACGGCCCACGACACCGCGGCGACCGCCGATGTGATGCGGGTGTACGCGCTCGGACTGCTCGGCCAGGCCCTGGTCGGGGTGCTCGCCCGCTCCTACTTCTCCGAGGCCCGGCCCCTGTGGTTCCCGGCCTGCGCCATGCTGGCCGGGCTCGCCGCGACCGCCGCGGCGGGGGCCCTCGCCGTACCGGTGTGGGGCGCGCCCGGCATCGCCGCCGCCAACGCGCTCGGCATCACCCTGACCGCGCTCCTGCTCCTGTGGGGCAGCGGGCGGCGCCGCATAGCGCTGTCCGTGCGCTGGGTGGGCGGGCAGCTCGCCCGGCTCGTCGTGGCCGCGGGCGGCGCGACCGCCGCCTGCTGGTGGGGGGCCTCCGTAGCGTCACATCCCGTACTGGCACTGGCGGTTGGCGTCACTTCGGCCGTCGCTGTGTTCGCCGTCGTGGCCCGGCTGCTGCGGGTCCGGGAGTTCTGTCTGCTGTTCCGTCCCCTCACACGAAAGCTCTGTCATGCCCGTTGACACGGCAGTCGGCGCCCCGTGGGGCCCACTGACTGGTTCGCGACCGCGCCCTACCGCTCCGCTGTGGGTGGCCATGTACCACTCGGTGACCCACACCGCGCACGACCCGTACCGCATCACCGTTTCCCCGCGCCGCTTCGAGCGACAGCTGCGCTGGCTGCGAAGACGGGGCCTCAGGGGGGTGAGCATGGCCGAACTCATCCGGGCCCGCACGGCCGGCACCGCCAAGGGCCTGGTCGGCCTCACCTTCGACGACGGGTACGCCGACTTCACGGCCGAGGCCCTCGCGCTGCTCCGCCGCTACGAGTGCACGGCGACGGTGTTCGTCCTGCCGGGCCTGCTCGGCTCCACCAACGAGTGGGACCCGCTCGGTCCGCGCAAGCCACTGCTCGACGAGCGCGGCGTCCAGCAGGTCGCCACCTGGGGCATGGAGGTCGCCTCGCACGGCCTGCGCCACCTCGACCTGACCCACGCCGACGAGGACACACTGCGCCGCGAGGTGCACGAGAGCCGACAACTCCTCATCGGCCTCACCGGCCACGACGTGGCGGGCTTCTGCTACCCGTACGGCGCCGTCGACCTGCGCGCCGTCGACGCGGTCCGCGCGGCCGGCTACCAGTACGCCTGCGCCATCGACCCGGGCCCGCTGACCGGCCGCTACGCCCTGCCGCGCGTCCACGTCGACGAGCGCGACACCAGCTGGCGGCTCCACCTCAAACGCGGTCTGCACCGCTGGCGCCGGCACGACCCCGCCGACCTCCCGGAGGGCACGTGAAGGTCCTGCACATCATCACCGGCCTCGGCGTCGGCGGCGCGGAACACCAACTCCGGTCACTGCTAAGGGAGTTGCCGTACGAGGCCGACGTGGTCACCCTGACCAACCCCGGCGCCGTGGCCCGTGCCATCATCCGCGACGGCGGCCGGGTACGGAACCTGAACATGGCGGGCAACCGCGACCTCGCCGCGCTGCCCCGGCTGACCCGGCTGATCGCCCGCGGCCACTACGACGTCGTCCACACCCATCTCTACCGGGCCTGCCTGTACGGCCGCCTCGCGGCGAAGCTCGCCGGGGTGCGCACCATCGTCGCCACCGAGCACTCCCTGGGCGAGACCCACCTGGAGGGGCGCCCGCTCGGCCCCGGTGTGCGCGGCCTCTACCTGGCGAGCGAACGGCTCGGCACCACGACCGTCGCCGTGTCCCCCACCATCGCCCGCCGCCTGGCCCGCTGGGGCGTGCCGGAGCGCCGTATCCAGGTGGTGCCGAACGGCATCGACAGCGCCCAGTTCGCCTTCAGCGCCACCGCCCGCACCTCCGTACGACGCCAACTCGGCCTGCCCGCAAGGGCGTTCACGATCGGCGCGGTCGGCAGGCTGACCGAGGGCAAGCGGTTCCACGTTCTCATCGACGCGCTCGCCGAACTCCCCGCTGCCCGCCTGGTGTTCGCGGGCGTCGGCGAGCAGGAACAGGCGCTGCGGGCCCGCGCCGAATGGCTCGGCGTGGGCGCGCGCGTGGTCTTCGCGGGCGAGTGCGTCCAGGACGGCACGGCCCCGGCGGGCCAGGGCCCCACCCTGGCCGGGGTCCTGTCCGCGGTGGACTGCCTGGCCTCGCCGTCCGCCGAGGAGGCCTTCGGCCTGGCCGTCGTGGAGGGCCTCGCGGCCGGACTCCGGGTGGCGTACGTGACCTGCCCGGCGATCGACGACCTGCCCGCCGCGTCGGCACCCGGCGCGCTGCGCACCGGCCGCACGGCCACCGCGTTCGCCGACACCCTGGGCGAACTCCAGCGCTCGCGCCGCACCCGCCTCCCCGTCCCGGACGCGGTGCGCCGCTACTGCGTCACCGCGACCGCGGCCCAACTGGTCCAGGTGTACGAGGCGGCCGCGGCCCGCGCGCCACTGCCGCACCCGGCCTCCGAAGCGGCACCGAAGGCGGCGGCCCCGGACGCGGCGAAGGCCCCGGCGGCCGCCCCGACGCACGACCTCTCGACGAACCTCTCGGAGAAAGAAGGGTCCAGATGAGCAGATTCCCCGGCCCATGGAAGCGTCGGAACATGCGCGGCCTGCTGCACGCCCGGCCGCTGCCGCGCTGGTGGCCGCTGCCCGTGTGCGCGCTGCTCGGCGCGACGGCGGGCGGCCTGTACGGCGAGGTGAAGACCCCGGAGTACAGCGCGACCAGCTATGTCGTGGTCACCCCCGCCGAGAAGGCCGACCCGTCGGTCGCTCTCGGTTTCGCGCAGGCGTACGGCCGGGTCGCGACCGAGGTCGCCGTCATCGGGGACGCCCAGGTGTGGGCGGGGGTCAGCGCGGCCACGCTCCGCAACAGCGTGCGGACGGCGACCTCGCCCGACGCGCCGATGGTCGCGATCACCGCCACCTCGGCCCGGGCCGGGGACGCCGCGGGCATGGCCAACGCGGTGGCCCGCGCCCTCACCCTGAACGGCACGCACACCCAGGCCGCCACCGGGGTGCGGGTGGTGCAGTTCGCGCGCGCGGCCGAGCCCCCCACCCCCTCGTCCCCGCCGGCCTCCCTGACGACGCTGGTGGGCGGCTGCGCGGGCGGCCTCCTCGGCGGCCTCACCCTCCTGGCCCGGCCGCGCCGCCGCCGCGCGTGCGAGCCGGAACTCGCCGCCGCGGTACCGGCCCCGGCCGGGGCGGCGTCCGTACCGCAGGAGGTCGGCTAGTGTCCCGGCTCCACGTGGAGGTCTGCACGGACGACCTGCGATTCGCCGACCTGGCACCCAACTGGCACCGCCTGCACAGGAGTTGCGGCACCGCGACCCCGTTCCAGAGCCACGCGTGGCTGCATTCGTGGTGGCTGTCGTACGGGGTGGCGGGACGGCTGCGGGTCCATCTGGCCTACAAGGACGGCGAGTTGGTCGGGGCGGCGCCGCTCATGCGGGTGCTGCGTCCGCTTCCGGCCCTTGTCCCGCTGGGCGGCACCATCTCCGACTTCACGGACGTACTCCTGGACGACACCTGCGCCGAGGAGGCCGCGGCCGCCCTCACCCGGGCGCTGATGGGATCGGCGCGAAGCGCCCTGATCGACCTCGGCGAAGTGCGTCCGGGCGGCGGCGCCGAGCGCCTGCACGCCAACTGGCCTTCCGTGCGGCGCCAGTTGAGCGACTCCAGCTGTCTGGAGCTGCCCGCCGAGGGCATGGACGCGCTCCTCTCTCGCCTGCCGTCGAACCGGGCCCAGCGGGCCCGCGCCAAGCTCCGCAAGATCGACGCGCTGGGCATCGAGCAGCGCGACGTACCGCCCGAGGAGGTTCCCGGGGCGCTGCGTACGCTGCTCGAACTGCACGGGCTCCAGTGGCAGGGCCGCGGGGTGACGCGGGAGCACGCGCGGCCCCGCTTCGAGCAGCATCTGGCGCGCGCGGTGGGCGAGATGACACGGCAGGGGGACGCGGTGGTCACCGAGTTCCGCCTCGACGGCGAGGTCGTCGCCGCCGATCTGACCCTGCTCTCCCCCGCACTCGCGGGCGGCTACCTGTACGGGGCGCACCCGGCGCTGCGCGGCCGCAAGGTGGACGTGGCCACGATGCTGCTGCGGGCCTGCGCCCAGCGCGTCGACGGCAGCGGCCGGGCCGCGCTGAGCATGCTGCGCGGCAACGAGCCGTACAAACAGCACTGGCGGCCCGAAGTCCGGTTCAACCAGCGCTTCCTGCTGGCGCGGCGGCGCACCGTGGCGCTGCTGTGGGCCAGTGCGCTGCACGCGGGGCTGCGGCGCCGGGCGGGCGTCGCGCTGCGGGCGCTGCGGCAGTGGCGGGACGGCAGGCGCCGCCCCGCCACGGAGCCCTCAGGACCGGCGTGAGTACCAGTCGAGGCGGAGGCAGAGCTTGCCTCCCATCCAGTACTCCAGCCAGGGGCTGAGGTCGAGCGGCGAGCAGTTGGCGGGCGGCGTCGGCGTCGCCGGCGAAGTCGGCGTGACGGGAGGAGTCGGCGTGACGGACGGCTCGGCCGGCTTGGGGCTGGGCGCCGTCGGGGGCTGGGGGCTGACCGGGGTCGCCGGGGTGGACGGCTGGGGGGTGGGGTCCTTGCGGCCGTACAGAAGCGTCCGGTAGACCTGCGAGGCGAGGGGGTTGTCGGTGCACTCCCACACGCCGTGCGGGCAGTAGTCGGTGATGGTGTTGTAGACCGGCTTGTGGGCGTCCATCCAGGCCAGCATGCGCCGCATGTATTCCACGTTGTCGCCGTTGCGGAACAGCCCCCATTCCGGATAGGAAATGGGCTTTTTGTGCGCGGCGGCAAAGTCGACGTGCTGCTGGAGTCCGTACGGCTCCTTGACCTGTTGGTCGAAATCCTGGCCCGGGGGCTGGTCGTAGGAGTCCATTCCGATGATGTCGACGAGATCGTCGCCCGGATAGCACTCGGTCCACGGTACGGCGTCACGGCCTCGGCTCGGCGCGAAATCGAAGCGGAATTTCTGCCCCGGCACGGAACGCATGGCGGTGACCGCGTTCTTCCAGTACTTCTTCCACGCCGCCGGATCCGGCCCGCAACGATGGGTGTACGTGGTGCCGTTCATCTCCCAGCCCAGCACGATGACCGTGTCCGGGACCTTGAGCTCGACCAGCCGCTGGGCGAGCTTCTTGAAGTGCGCGTCGTAGTCCCCCTCGGCGCCGTGCGCGAGCAGTTGGCGTACGCGGGCGTCGGGGATGCCGACCTCGTTGAGGGCCTGCATCGGGACGTTGAGGACGAGGGTGCGGTCAGCGCGCTCGCGGCGCCAGGTGGCCCAGTCGCCGAGGAACCCCACCTCGCCCTCGATGTCGGACCAGGTGTTCCCGGGCAGATAGGTGTGCCCGACCCGGATGTCGGCCCCGCCGAGCCATTTCTCCAGCGCGGCGATGCGCTTCACGCCCAGCGCGCCGGAATCCAGAAAGGCGCCGAAATCGGCGACGGAGGGGTGGGCGGGGGGAGGGTCGTTGCCCGCCCGGGGGCGCTGGACATCGATATCGGGCGCCAGTGCCAGACTGAAAAGGGCGCCCGCCGCCAGAACGCTCGTCGTGAAGGTGGCCGCTCGATGACGTCGCTGACGCATGCGCGCTCCCTTGGTTCTGAGGCCTCCCCGGATTCCCGGTTGGAAAATATTCTTATTGCGCCGATAGGGAAGATAAGCAGCCCACGCCGTAAGCCCCCCGAACGGGGTACGGGGCGGGGGTACGGGGCAATACGGCATTCCGAGGCCGCGTCAGAACCCTTACGCCCGGGGCTCGGCACGCCGAAGGGCCCGGCCCCTGAGGAGGAGCCGAGCCCTTCAACGTACGCATGAGCCAGACCAACTGGCCGTATTCATAAGGGGGTTACTGGAATGAATTACTGGTGGGAGTTACTGGTGCCGTCCCTCGGCCCCCACCCCGAGCCCTCGGCCGTCACTTGCCGCGGATGGGGGCCTGGCGGACACCGTCAGGCGTCGGCCATCGCCCTGCCACGCCGGTAGAGAAGGCCCCCTCCGAGCACAAGAGCGGCGGCCCCGCCCGCGGCGGCGAGAAGCGACGACTCGGCCCCGGTGTCAGCGAGACGCGGCCCAACGGGAGCGTGCGCCGCGGCCGGCGGTCCTACGACCCTGGGCGCGGTGCGCACCGCGGGGTGGGGAACGGGGTACTGCGCGGGCGGGACGTGGTGCATGGGGGGCGTGTGGTGGATAGGCGGTGTGTGGTGTGCGGGGGGCGCGTGCCGGACGGGCGGTGCTGCGGGTGCCGCAGGCGCGTGGTGCACCGGGGGTACGTGGTGCACAGGAGGTGTGTGGCGCACCGGCGGAGCCTCGTGCACCGGAGGTGCATGGTGCACGGGCGGTGCGTGATGAACCGGAGGCATGTGGTGCACCGGAGGTACGTGGTGCACGGGAGGTGCATGGTGAACCGGCGGGGCCTCGTGCACCGGAGGTACGTGGTGCACAGGCGGGGCGTGGTGCACGGGCGGGGCGTGGTGGACCGGCGGTACGTGATGTACGGGCGGGGCGTGGTGGACCGGAGGCACATGACGGACCGGCGGCGTGTGATGCACGTGCGGTGCATGGTGCTTCTGCGGGGCATGGTGGACCGGCGGCGTGTGATGTGCGGGCGGCGTGTGATGCGCCGGCGGGGCATGGTGCGTACCGGTCTCATGCGGGGCCTCGCCCGGGCCGGTCCGGCAGTGGTTGCCCATCGTCGGGTTGAGCAGGCCCACGACGTTCGCCGTGATCCCGCACACCTGCACCGGCACGTCGATCGGCGCCGCCCCCGAGTTGCCCGACAGGACACCCGGGGAGTCGCTCGTCACGGAACGCGCCTGACTGGCGGCGGCCCGGTGGCGCTCGGGCTCGTTCGCCTTCGCGTCCTTCTTCTCGCGCGAGCGCTCTCGTGAGCTGTCGCGCGAAGCCCCGTACGCTTCGTCGAAGCCGTAACGGGCCCCCTCTTCAGCCGCGCGGTCGGCCATGGCTTCGGCCTTCTCGATGGCCTCTTCGGCGGCCTTCTCGGCAGCCTTCTCGGCGGCCGTCTCAGCGCCCGGCGAGTTCGTCGCGCAGTGGTTGCGGAAGGTCGGGTTGAGCACTCCGACCGGACCACCCGTGTTCCCGCACCCCTGGACCGGGGCGTCCACCGGCGCCGAAACCGCGTTCCCCGACAGCAGGCCCGGTGAGCCGATGGTCTCGGCGTCGGTGCCGGCCGCCTGGGCATAGCCTCCGCTCATCGAAAGGACGCTCGTGGCTGCCATGGCAGTGAACAGGGTCTTGCTGATGACCTGGCGCAATGGGCTGTCTTCCGTGTCGCGGGGAAAAGGGGAAGGGTGGGGGAAACCGACTTTGGGGCGTGCGATGGGCACGCCCCAAAAGGCCAGAGTGGAGACTCCTGGCGCTACATCACTTGTTGATGCAGGTGTTGCCGAACGCCGGGTCCAGCAGCGCGATGACGTTGACCGTGTTGCCGCACAGGTTGACCGGCACGTGGACCGGAACCTGGAGCAGGTTGCCCGACAGGACACCGGGGCTGCCGATGGCGGCACCATCGGTGCTGGCGTCGGCGAACGCCGGAGCGGCGGCACCACCAGCGGCGATGGCCAGGCCGGCCATGGCCGTCGCAGCCTTCATGTACTTCACGTGTATTTCCTTCCCTCAGTCAAAAAGTCGCGCAACCAGTCGTTGCTCACGGCGCGTAGCCAGAGCTTTCGCCCAGGAGCCGCTGACGACTGGGTAACGATCGGCCCAGGCAAAGGAAACCGAAGAGGAAGAGCCCTGCCGAGTTCCTCACCCAAATGGCAGGAAGGGGTGCTCTCGCTCTTCGGCGCTTTACCCGAAAGTAATTCGGCGCACAAAAGAACTCGGGCCGACTCGGTCCGGAGGCGACCGCGGCGCCCGAGCGGCTGCGTACGCGGCTCAGTGCTTGTCGTCACCGTTGCCGGAGAGGAGCGCGGCCCGGTTCAGGACGTGGGAGAGCGGCTCGTCGCCCTTGGCCTGGGTCGAGTTCTCGGTGCACTGCTGGTTCTGCG
>NZ_JBSFIE010000038.1:0-70454 GCF_053597395.1 Streptomyces sp. NPDC001415 | reverse complement strand
CCCCTCTATCTACCCCGGGCTTACGACCCTCTTCCCCTCCCCGCCGCTCTTCCGATCTCGTCCGCCGTCCGGGCCGGGGCCGGGGGGCGGGCGCCCGCCCGCAGGACCCGCGCGCCCGCCACCAGGCCGAGCGCGAGCACGGTCACCAGGCCGAACGACACCACCAGCGAGGTCAGATCCGCGATCCCGCCGATCGCGGAGGGGGCGACCAGGCCCGAGGTGTACGTGATGGTCGCGACGCCCGCGATGGCCTGGCTGGGGTTGGGGCCGCTGCGGCCCGCCGCCGCGAACGCGAGCGGGACCACGACCGCCACCCCCAGGCCCATCAGGCCGAACCCGGCCATCGCCACCGCCGGACCCGGCGCGATCACCACGAGCAGGCCGCCCAGCGTGGCCAGGACGCCTCCGGCGCGAACCGTACGTACGGCGCCGAAGCGGTCCACGCCCTTGTCGCCCGCGAGCCGGGCCGCCGCCATGGTCAGCGTGAACGCGGTGGTGCAGGCGGCGGCCGTGCCGGCCGAGGCGTCCAGTACGTCGCGCAGATAGACCGCCGACCAGTCGAGGCTCGCGCCCTCGGCGAACACCGCGCAGAACCCCACCATGCCGATGACCAGCGCCGATCTGGGCGGCAGCGCGAACCGTGGCGGGGGCGCCTCGTCGGGCGCGCTGCGCAGATCCAGCACGGACTGGCAGGCGGCCAGGCCGAGCAGGGTCAGCGCGGCGGCGGCCACCGTGTGGTGCAGCCGGGCATCGGCCCCGAGGTGCGCGGCGAGGGTGCCGGCCGCCGAGCCGATCAGCGCACCCACGCTCCACATGCCGTGCAGCGAGGACATGATCGAGCGGCCGAGCCGGTTCTCGGTCTCCACGCCGAGCGCGTTCATCGCCACGTCCGCCATGCCCGCACTCGCCCCGTACGCGAAGAGGACGGCGCACAGGGTGTAGACGTTCGGGGCGAGCGCGGGCAGTGCCAGGGCCAGCGTCCAGAGCGCGAGCAGCCCGCGCAGAGCGCCCCGCGCCCCGAACCGGTGGGTGATGGCGCCGGACAGCGGCATCAGCAGGGACGAGCCGATCGCCGGGAAGGCGAGGGCGAGGCCGAGCTGGCCCGCGGAGACCCCGGCGTGCTCCTGGATCCAGGGGACCCGGGTGGCGAAGTTGCCGGTCACCGCGCCGTGCACACAGAACACTGCGGCGATCGCGATCCGTGCCCGCCTCAACTGCCGTTGATCCAGAGCCAGTTCGGCTGCCATCGAGCGGGTTCCCCTCCCTCGGAGGCGGCTTCCCTGCCGCCGCGCCGTAAACTATCAGGAACCCTGCCTGATAAATAGAACGGGCGGCAACCCGCTTTCGGTGATCTGGAAGGATTCCCGGCATGCCCGCATCCCCGAGCACCGCCCGGGCCATCAACGACCGCCTCGCCCTGCGCCTCCTGCAGGACGAGGGCCCGTTGACGGCAGGCCGGCTCAAGACGCTCACCGGACTCTCCCGGCCCACCGTGGCCGACCTCGTCGAACGCCTCCAGGACTCCGGCCTGGTCCACGTCGTGGGGGAGTCGGGCGCAGAGCGGCGCGGCCCCAACGCGCGCCTGTACGCGATCGTCGCGGACCGGGCCCATCTCGCGGCTCTGGACGTCCGCACCCGCGGCGTGTCCCTCGTGGTCGCCGATCTGCTGGGCAGGACGCTGGCCGAGGCGACCCTGCCGATCGAGCCGGAGACCGGGACGGAGCCCGCCGTGGAACAGGTCGTGGCGCTCCTGGAACGCACCGCCAAGGAGGCGGGCGCCGAGCGGCTGCACAGCGTCGGGATCGGCGCTCCCGGCCTCATCGACCCGGCGAGCGGCGAATTGCGCGACACTGCCGGGCTGCCCGCCTGGCACCGCGAACTCGTCCGCGTCCTGGCGAGCCGCCTGCCCACCGCCGTGCTCGTCGAGAACGAGACTAACCTGGCCGCCGTGGCCGAGCAGCGGCTCGGCGCGGCCCGCGGCCAGGACACCTTCGTGCTGCTGTGGCTCGGGCACGGCATCGGCGCGGCCGTCGTCCTGGACGGGGAGCTGCGCAGGGGCGCCTCGGGCGGCGCGGGCGAGATCGGGTTCCTGCCGGTGCCGGGCACCGGCCGGCTGCCGTCCGCGACCGACTGCGAAGGCGGCTTCCACGAGCTGGTGCACGCGGGCGCGGTGTCCCGCCTCGCCGCCGCGCACGGCCGGCCCGGCAGCGCGGAAGAAGCCGTACGCGATGCCGACGGCCCCTTCCTCGACGCGCTGGCCGAGCGGCTCGCGATCGGAGCGGCGGGCGTGGTCGCGGTCCTCGACCCGGGCCTGATCGTCCTGGGCGGCGAACTGGGCCATGCGGGAGGGCAGTTGCTGGCCGCCCGGGTCCAGCGCGCCCTGGCCGCCCTGACCCCCCTCGCAACCGAGGTCAGACCGAGCGAGCTCGGCGACGGCGCGGTCCTGAGCGGCGCCCTGCTGACCGCGCGGGACGCGGCCCAGGACGACCTCTTCGCGCCGAAGGCGTAGGACGCTTCACAGGTGACGGCGCCTCAGAACGGTGCCTCATGTGTGACAGCACTTCAGGTGTGGGAGCCCGACGGCGGCCAAGGGCCGGGAGACCGCCGCCGGGCGTATACGGCGGGAAGCCGGATCAGCAGGCGCCGAGGTCCTGCCAGACTCCCCAGTCACCGGTAGTACCCGGTTCCTCGCCCTTCGTCCACCACTTGGACTTCCAGGTGCGCGACTTGTACGAGACGGTCGTGCCGCCGCCGTACTCGGAGCCCGCCGACCAGAGCGGCGCGGCGCAGGTCCCGCCCGGCGGGGTGGGCGACGGCGAAGGGCTGGTCGAGCCCGAGGGCGTCGGGGAGGGCGAGGCGCTGCCCGGGTCGCTCACGACCGCACCCCGGGTGTGGTCGCCGGCCAGTGCGTAGGTCTTGCCACCGAAGCTCACCGTCCAGTTCGAGGGGGTGGAGACCGGCAGGTAGTAGACGAAGTCGAGGGTGACCGAGGCGCCCGGAGCAAGCGACTGCCAGCTCGGCAGCTTCAGCGAGACGCGGTTGTAGTCGCCCTTGAGCCCGCCGATGTTGTTCGCAGCGGTGTGGTCGCCGCGCACGATCGTCGTGCCGAAGCCGGACTGGTCCTTGGCGTTGGCCGGTGCCGAAGTGCCGTAGTCGAATTGGAACTCCGTGCCACCGGGCAGCGTCGCCGTGGTGTTGTTGGTGAGGGTCACCTTGGGGCTGATGGGGTAGTTGGAGTCGCCGAGCGGGAACTGCCCGAAGTCCACCCCGATGTTCAGCGCCTGCGTCGGCAGGTCGATGGTGGAGCGCTTGTTGCCGTACGGGGTGGCCGACTTGAACTTGTCGTACATCGCGCTGGTCAGGGTCGAGCCCTGCTCGTACTGGCCCTTGGCCGCGTTCCACCGGTAGTCGCCGGCCAGCTCCCACACCATGGTCCCGCCGATGCCCTTGTCGACGACATAGTCGGCCTTGGCGTTGACGGACTGCTCGTCCTCGGTGGACAGGAAGACCTTCTTCTGGTCGTTCCAGAGCCAGGGCGCCACCAGCGTCGCGTCGTACTGGCGGGCGTAGGTGCCGGTCAGCTTGGTGTCGGCGGACAGGCCGTACTTGCTGACGTAGTCGCCGACGACGCCTTTCTCCAGGTTCTTGGCGTGCCACATCGGGTTGGAGCCGGCGGGCGCCTCCTTGCCGTTCGCGTCCAGGTCGTGCCAGAGGTTGTCGATGCCGACGGCGCCGTCACCGCAGGCGGTGAGGCCCGAACCGGCCGGGCAGGTGGTCGAGGGCGCTTTGCCCCACAGCCCGTTCGTGCCGCCCTGCACGTTCTGGAATCCGCGGGTGTAGTACGGCAGGCCCATATTGATACGCCCGGCCGGCATGGAACCGCGGAAGTAGTGATAGGCCCAGTCGGCGTTCAAATAGCCGATCCCGCCGTACTGGGACGTGGAATAGACGCCGGCGGCAGCGAGTTCCGCGTCCTTTCCGTCGTCGAAGAGCGAGGCGTTCGGGCCGACGTACTGATTCCAGGCGCCGTGCAAGTCGTAGGACATGATGTTGACGTAGTCCAGGTACTGCTGGACCTGGAAGGTCTCCATGCCGCGCAGCAGATAGCCGGACGACGGCGCGGCCACCGACAGCAGATAGTGCTTTCCGTCGGCCGCCCCCGCGCGGTCGAGCTTCTCGCGCAGCGACTTCATCAGAGCCGCGTAGCCCTTGACCAGGCCGGCCCGGCGGGCGTTGGAGACGGTCAGGTCGAGCGGGTTGCCCGCGTCCTTCATCGTCGTCGGGTACTCGTAGTCGATGTCGACGCCGTTGAAGCCGTACTTCTTGATGAAGGCGACCGCCGAGTCGGCGAACGTGTCGACACCCGTCTGATTGACGGAGCCGTCCGCGTTGGTGGCCATGGAATAGAAGCCGCCGGAGTCGACCCGCTTTCCGTCGTCCCCGAAATACCCGCCGGTCTCGGCCCAGCCGCCCACGGAAACAAGGGACTTCACATTGGGGTGCTGCTTCTTGAACTTGTTGAGCAGATTGAAATGGCCCTTGTAGGGGAGTGAGGGGTCCATTTCGGCGCCGGCGACGCCGGGCCAGGTCATTCCGGTCGCGGCGTTCTTCTCGCTGTCCGTTCCGACGGAGATCTTGTTGTCGGAACCGACGTGCGCGAAGGCGTAGTTGAGGTGGGTGACCTTGTCCCACGGGATGTCGGAGGCGAGGTAGGCGGGCGTCCCGTCCTGGCCGGTGCGCCAGCCGGTGAAGTAGCCGATGACGCGGCGCTGGTGGTCGGCGCCCATCTTCTCGCGGCCGTCGGTGTCATACACCGAGCAGTACGGGACGTCGACGCCCGGAGTCCTGTAGAGCCCGTCGGGGCGACAGGCCTCGTTGTCGACGGCGGCCTGCGAGACGCCGGTGGCCAGCGAGCCGAGCAGCAGCCCGGCGACCGCGGTGGCGGTCGTGAGCAGCGCGGCCCGTCTGCGGGTGGGGGAGAGCACGGGCAGTTCCTCCTGGGAGGTCGGGCGGAACACAACGAACATGGCGGTGGTCGTGCACGGCCCCGGCGTGCGCACACCGGCGGGCCTCTCCTCGGAGGTGACGCAGAGATTAAAAGGACTAGACCAGTGCGTCAATAGGTGTGGACCAAAGAGAGCCCCTGCCGCTCGCCCGCCGCCGGGTCCCCGCTGGAGTGCCGCTCGAATCCGGCCATCCTGTGAGCCAGGCCACAGTCACTCGCCCGCATGGCCTTCGATCAGGCGTGGCACACTGGCCCTGTACCAGCAGCAGCGCACTCCGGGGTCGGTGTAATTCCGAACCGGCGGTAATAGTCCGCGACCCGTCCGCATCCAGCGGCCGGTTGACCAGGTGAAATTCCTGGACCGACGGTGAAAGTCCGGATGGGAGGCAGTGCGCGGCGGGCGGACCGTTCCACGGTCGCGTCGGCCGTCTGTTACCGGTCGCCGTCCAAGGCACCGGTCTCTTTCGGCCGTGGCGTGAGCTGTGCGCGATGGTCTGTTTTCCCGCTCTCTGTCGTCATCGACAGGCCCCGGAGTCCGTGCCCGAAGAGGCAGGAGGACCCGGTGGCCACCGCAGCCGACGCAGACGCCATGCGCCGAGCCATTGAGCTCGCCGCGCGCGGACTCGGCTCCACCAGCCCCAACCCGGTCGTCGGGTGCGTCATCACCGACGCCTCCGGCGCGGTCGTCGGCGAGGGCTTCCACCAGCGGGCCGGCGGCCCGCACGCCGAGGTCCACGCCCTCGAAGCCGCAGGCGGGCGCGCCCGTGGCGGCACCGCGTACGTCAGCCTCGAACCCTGCAACCACACCGGCCGCACCGGCCCCTGCGCCCAGGCGCTCATCGCGGCCGGCATCACCCGCGTCTTCTACGCGGTCGGCGATCCAAACCCCCAGGCCACCGGCGGCGCCGACACCCTGCGCGCGGCCGGCGTCCAGGCCGAGCGGGGCCTCCTCGCGGACGAGGCCGAAGCGGTCAACGCGGCCTGGCTCACCTCCGTACGGCTGGGCCGCCCATACGTCACCTGGAAGTACGCGGCGACCCTCGACGGCCGGACCGCCGCCGAGGACGGCACCAGCCGCTGGATCACCTCCGCCGAAGCCCGCGCCGACGTCCACCGGCTGCGCGCCGAGTCCGACGCCGTGGTCGTAGGCTCCGGCACCGCCCGCACCGACGACCCACACCTCGCCGTCCGCGGCATCGACGGGGCAACTCAGCCCCTGCGCCTGGCAGTTGACACCAACGCCACCGCGGTCAAGCCGGGCGCCCGCATCCTCGACGGCGCCGCGCCCACCCTGATCGCGGTCGCCGAGGACGCCGACGCGGCCCACCTGCCCGAGTCGGCGGTCCTGCGCATCCCGCGCACCGCCACCGGTCTGGACATCCCGGCGCTGCTCGCCGCCCTGCACGCGCGCGGCGTCCGCTCCGTACTCCTCGAAGGCGGCCCCACGCTGGCCGGAGCCTTCGTCGCCGCGGGCACGGTCGACAAGGTCGTCGGCTACCTCGCACCCGCCCTGCTCGGCGCCGGACCCACCGCGCTCGCCGGAGCAGGAATCTCCACCATCACCGAGGCGTTGCGGCTCGACATCACCGAGACCGTGCGCATCGGCCCCGATCTGCGCATCACCGCCACCCCTCTCGCCAAGGAGCGCTGAACGTGTTCACCGGAATCGTCGAAGAGCTGGGCGAAGTCACCGCCATCGAGAACCTCGGTGACGCCTCCCGCTTCCGCCTGCGCGGCCCCGTCGTCACCGAGGGCGCCGGGCACGGCGACTCGATCGCCGTCAACGGCGTGTGTCTGACGGTCGTCGAGTTCGGCGACGGCGAGTTCACCGCCGACGTGATGGACGAGACGCTGAAGCGCTCCAGCCTCGGCGCCCTGGAGGTCGGCTCCCGGGTCAACCTGGAGCGGCCCATGGCCGTCGGCGGCCGGCTCGGCGGGCACATCGTGCAGGGCCACGTCGACGGCACCGGCACGGTCCTCGCCCGCACTCCCTCGGAGAACTGGGAGATCGTCAAGATCGCCCTTCCCGGTGACCTCTCCAAGTACGTCGTCGAGAAGGGCTCCATCACCGTGGACGGCGTCAGCCTCACGGTCGTCGAGGCCGCCTCCGACTACTTCACCATCAGCCTCATCCCGACCACCCTCGCGCTGACCACGCTCGGCATCAAGCAGCCCGGCGACCCGGTCAACCTGGAGGTCGACGTCATCGCCAAGTACGTCGAGCGGCTGCTCGGCGCGAGCCACGGGGGGAACGACAAGTGAGCGCAGTGAACTGGCTGAACGGCGAGGCCTTCACGGTCCTCGGACAGCACATCAAGTGGTCGGACATGATCGGAAACACGATCGGCCTGATCGCCCTCGCGCTCGGCTGGCGCCGGTCCATATGGACCTGGCCCGCCCAGTTCGTGTCGGGCCTCATCCTGTTCGTCGCCTTCGCCGCCGGGCACCTCTCCGGCAGCGCGGGCAAGCAGGTCGTGGTGATGGTCGTCGCCGCCGGCGGCTGGTTCGCCTGGAGCCGGGGCAGGCGGCAGGCGCAGGACGGCTCCATCGCCGTGCGCTTCGCGACCTGGCGCGAGCGGGCCTACCTCCTCGGCGGCGCCGCGGCCGGCACGGTCGCCGTCGCGAGCCTGTTCACCGCCTACCCCGCACTGTCGTGGGACCCGTGGCCCGACGCCTACGTCTTCGTCGGCACCGTCGTCGCGATGTTCGCCCAGGCCCGCGGCATGGTCGAGTTCTGGTTCGCCTGGCTGCTCGTCGACGTCGTCGGCGTCCCCCTCAACTTCGCCAACGGATACGCCTTCTCCGGCTTCGTCTACGTCATTTACGGCGCGCTCGTCCTGTGGGGCATGCGCGACTGGTGGCTGCGCTCGCGCACGAGCGTCAAGCCCGTCCTGGAAGGAGCGACGGCATGACCACGCACGCACCCACCTGGTACTCCACCGACAACCGCGAGGACCTCTCCCTCGACCCGGTCGAGCAGGCCATCCGTGACATCGCGGCCGGCCGGCCCGTCGTCGTCGTCGACGACGAGGACCGCGAGAACGAGGGCGACCTCGTCATCGCCGCCGAGAAGGCGACCCCCGAGATCGTCGCGTTCATGATGAGCGAGTGCCGCGGCCTGATCTGCGCACCCATGGAGGGCGAGGACCTCGACCGGCTCGAACTGCCGCAGATGGTCGACCACAACACCGAGTCGATGAAGACCGCGTTCACCGTGTCCGTGGACGCGAGTGCCGCCCACGGCGTGAGCACCGGCATCTCCGCCGCGGACCGCGCCACCACGCTGCGCCTGCTCGCCGACGGCCGCTCCGCCTCCGGCGACTTCGTACGCCCCGGCCACGTCTTCCCGCTGCGCGCCAAGCCCGGCGGCGTGCTCGTGCGCAACGGACACACCGAGGCCGCGGTCGACCTCGCCCGGCTCGCCGGGCTCGCCCCGGCCGGCGCCATCGTCGAGATCGCCGGCGAGGACGGCGTCATGCTGCGCCTGCCCGAACTCGTCCCGTTCGCCCGCAAGCACGGCCTGACGATCATCTCCATCGAGGACCTGATCGCCTACCGGCGCTCCGCCGAGCCGACCGTGCGCCGCGAGGCCGAGGTCCAACTGCCCACCGCCACCGGCGAGTTCACGGCGTACGGCTACCGCTCCACCGTCGACGGCGTCGAGCACGTGGCCCTGGTCCACGGCGACATCGGGGACGGCGAGGACGTCCTGGTCCGCGTCCACTCCGAGTGCCTGACCGGCGACATCTTCTCCTCGCTGCGCTGCGACTGCGGCCCCCAGCTCCAGGCCTCCATGGCACGCATCACCGAGGCCGGCCGCGGCGTCGTGGTCTACCTGCGTGGCCACGAGGGCCGCGGCATCGGCCTGCTCTCCAAGCTGCGCGCTTACGAACTCCAGGAGCGCGGCCGCGACACCCTCGACGCCAACCTGGAGCTCGGTCTGCCCGCCGACGCCCGCGACTACGCGGCCGGCGCCCAGATCCTCGCCGACCTCGGCGTACACAGCCTGCGGCTCATGACCAACAACCCCGACAAGATCACCGCGTTGGTGCGGCACGGCCTGACCGTGTCCGGGCGCGAGCCCATGCCGGTCCAGGCGGGCGAGCACAACCTGCGCTACCTGCGCACCAAGCGGGACCGCATGGGGCACGACCTGCCGTGGCTCGACGGCGCGCCGACACCGATGTCGGCCTGCGGCAACCAGTAACCCAGTAAGCCAGTGAGCACACCCGAAACACCTGAGGAGAGCACGTGAGTGGCAAGGGCGCACCCGAACTGTCCGTACGCAACTGCGGAGACCTCCGTGTCGCCGTGGTCGCGGCACAGTGGCACGAGAAGGTGATGGACGGACTCGTCGACGGCGCCCTGCGCGCCCTGCATGAACTCGGCATCGACGAGCCGACGCTCCTGCGCGTCCCCGGCAGCTTCGAACTGCCCGTCGTGGCGAAGGTCCTCGCGGGCCGCGGCTACGATGCCGTCGTCGCACTCGGCGTCGTCATCAGGGGCGGTACCCCGCACTTCGACTACGTGTGCCAGGGTGTCACCAACGGCCTCACCCAGGTCAGTGTCGACACCGGCGTACCCATCGGATTCGGCGTGCTGACCTGCGACACCGAGGAGCAGGCCCTGGACCGGGCCGGCCTCGAAGGGTCGAACGAGGACAAGGGTCATGAAGCGGTCACCGCCGCCGTGGCCACCGCGGCCACGCTGCGCACGGTCAGCGAACCCTGGCGCTGAGCGACGGGGTCCACCCCTTACCCTAAGAAGCATCATGGCGAACAAACCCCCCAAGAGCTTCGAAGAGCTCTTCACCGAGCTCCAGCTCAAGGCCCATGGCGACCCCTCCACCTCTCGCACCGCCGAGCTGGTGGGCAAGGGCGTCCATGCCATCGGCAAGAAGGTCGTCGAGGAAGCCGCCGAAGTCTGGATGGCCGCCGAGTACGAGGGCAAGGAAGCCGCCGCCGAGGAGATCTCCCAGCTGCTGTACCACGTCCAGGTGATGATGGTCGCGCGCGGGATCTCCCTCGACGACGTCTACGCCCACCTTTAAGCACGTCCGCACTCCCAACCCCTGAGCACAAGAAGGAAGCTGACCTCATGCTGCGCATCGCCGTCCCCAACAAGGGTTCACTGTCCGGACCTGCGTCGGCGATGCTCCATGAGGCCGGCTACCAGATGCGCAAGGAGTCGAAGGAGCTCGTCCTCGTCGACCCCGTCAACGAGGTCGAGTTCTTCTACCTGCGCCCCAAGGACATCGCGATCTACGTGTCCGCGGGCAAGCTCGACATCGGCATCACCGGCCAGGACCTCCTGGTCGACTCCGGCGCCAACGCCGAGGCGATCCTGCCCCTCGGCTTCGCCCGCTCCACCTTCCGCTACGCCACCAAGCCCGGCACGGCGAGCGGCATCGCCGACTTCGGCGGCATGACGATCGCCACCTCCTACGAGGGCATCGTCGCCAAGCACCTCGCGGACAACGGGGTCGACGCCTCCGTCGTCCACCTGGACGGCGCCGTCGAGACCGCCATCGAACTGGGTGTCGCCCAGGTCATCGCGGACGTCGTCGAGACCGGCACCTCGCTGCGCAACGCGGGCCTCGAAGTCATCGGCGAACCGATCATGAGGTCCGAGGCCGTCGTCATCCGCCGCACCGGCGCCGACGCCGACGACCCCAAGGTGCAGCAGTTCCTGCGCCGCCTCCAGGGCGTCCTGGTGGCCCGCAGCTACGTGATGATGGACTACGACTGCCGCGCCGAGCACCTGGAGCGCGCCGTGGCCCTCACCCCGGGCCTGGAGTCGCCGACGATCTCCCCGCTGCACAACGAGGGCTGGGTCGCCGTCCGCTCGATGGTCCCCGCCAAGGACTCCCAGCGGGTCATGGACGACCTGTACGAGCTCGGCGCCCGCGCGATCCTCACCACGGCCATCCACGCCTGCCGCCTCTGACCGGCCGGCCGAAGACAGCGCCGAAGACGACAGCGGCGAAAAGACCAGCGACGAAAGCGAACGACACCGTGTCCGCCCCCGCGCCCCAGCCCCCCGCCCTGCCGGTCACCTTCAGGCCGACCCGCACCCGGGCCGTCCTGCTGATCAGCGCGGCCGCCATGTTCGTCGCCATGACGGTGATGTCGCTGCTCCTGGAGACCCTGAGCGGGGGCGAGCGGGGCAGCTTCATCCTGATGGCCGCCCTGTTCGCCGGGGTGCTCGTGCTGCTCAGCCGGCCCAAGGTCGTCGCCGACGACACAGGCGTCACGGTGGTCAACCTCACCACAAGGCGCCGCCTCGCCTGGGCGGAGATCCTCCGGGTGAACCTGCGCCCCGGCGACCCCTGGGTCTTCCTCGACCTCAGCGACGGCACCAGCCTGCCCGCGCTGGGCATCCAGCCCGGAATCGGCAAGGCGCGAGCCATCCGCGACGCCAAGGCGCTGCGCGCACTCGCCGAAACCCACGGCACGGGCGCCGATTCACCCGGCACGGCTAGCGACAACGGCTGAGCCCCCTGCCCCACCTGGCAGCATCTTGATTACCCTGATGTCGGTGGCGCCGAGCGCGCCCCGCCCCGCACACGGGCCTGCGTCATCGGCCGCGGGGCACCTGCGACCCGAGGAGTGACTCCCTCCAGCAATGGACGGATCGTCCGGTAGTACCTGCGCCGCCCCCTCCCAGGAGGCGGCGGCATGACCATCACGCTTGTGCTGCTCTTCGCGGCCTTCCTTCTGATCCTCGCCAACGGCTTCTTCGTGGCGGCCGAGTTCGGCCTGGTCACCGTCGACCGGCCGGACGCCGAGCGCGCCGCCGCCGACGGCGACCGCAGGGCAGGCGCCGTGGTGCGCGCCCTGAGCGAGCTGTCCTTCCAGCTCTCCGGCACCCAGCTCGGCATCACCATCACCTCGCTCGTCGTCGGCATGCTCGCCGAGCCCGCGCTCGCCGACCTGCTCGACGGGCCGATCGGCGCCACGGGCCTGCCGGCCGGCGCCGTCTCCGGCATCAGCGTCGTCCTCGGCATGCTGCTCGCCGCCGCCGTGCAAATGGTGATCGGCGAGCTCGTACCGAAGAACTGGGCGGTCTCCAAGCCGCTCCAGGTGGCCCGCTTCGTGGCCGGACCGCAGGACCGCTTCTCGCGGCTCTTCCGGCCGGTCATCGCCCTGCTCAACACCGTCGCCAACCGCCTGGTGCGGGCGCTCGGCGTGGAGCCCGCCGACGAGCTGGCCTCCGCCCGCACGCCCGGCGAACTGGTCTCCCTGGTGAAGCACTCGGCGCGGGCCGGAGCCCTGGAACAGGACACCGCCGACCTCTTCGTACGGACCCTCTCGCTCGGCCACCTCACGGCCGAGAACGTGATGACCCCGCGCGTCAAGGTCAGCGCCCTGCAGACCACCGCGACCGCCGCCGACGTCCTCAACCTGACCCGCGCCACGGGCCTGTCCCGCTTCCCGGTGTACCGGGAGCGGATCGACGAGGTCGTCGGCATGGTCCACCTCAAGGACGCGCTCGCGGTCCGGCCGCCCGAGCGGCTGCGTACCGCGGTCGGCCTGATCGCCGTGCCGCCGCTGCTGGTCCCCGAGACGCTGCCCGTGCAGCAGCTCCTGGGGCGGCTGCGCAGCGAACAGCCGATAGCCGTCGTCGTCGACGAGTACGGCGGCACGGCCGGCGTGGTCACCCTCGAAGACATCATCGAGGAGCTCGTCGGCGAGGTCCGCGACGAGCACGACGGAGCCGACGCCGCCCGGCCCGAACTCGCCGTGGTGGCGGGCGAGGACGGCCGGCCCGCCTGGGAGGCCGACGGCAGCTGCCGCGTCCTCTCGCTCGGCCGGATAGGCCTCGAAGCACCCGAGGGCCCGTACGAGACCGTCGCCGGCCTGGTCGCCGACCTGCTCGGCCGGATCCCGGTCCCCGGCGACCGGGTCGAGCTGCCCGGCTGGCGGATCCAGGTCCGCCAAGTCGAGCGGTATCGCGCCGAGCGGGTCCGCTTCGTGCGGTCGGCCGACGCGCCGGCCCTGGAGGCGGCCCGATGAGCCTGCTCCAGCTTGTCTTCGCGCTGCTGCTCGTGCTCGCCAACGGCTTCTTCGTCGGCGCCGAGTTCGCGCTCGTCTCCGTGCGCCGCAGCCAGATCGAACCGCTGGCCGCCGCCTCCGCGCGGGCCCGCCGGGTGCTGCACGGCCTGGAGAACCTGCCGCAGATGATGGCCGCCGCCCAATTCGGCATCACCGTCTGCTCGTTGACGCTCGGCGCGGTCGCCGAGCCGACCGTGGCCCGGCTCCTGGAGCCCGTCTTCCACGCGGCCCGGATCCCCGAGGGCCTCGTCCACCCGCTCGGCTATGTCATCGCGCTCGCCCTGGTGGTCTCGCTCCACCTCGTCATCGGCGAGATGGTCCCGAAGAACCTCGCGATGGCGGCGCCCGAGAAGACCGCGCTCTGGTTCAGCCCGGGCCTGGTCGCCTTCGCCCGGGTCTGCAAGCCGGTGACCATCGCGCTCGGCGCCTGCGCGCGGCTCATCCTGAAACTGTTCCGGGTCGAGCCGAAGGACGAGGTGGAGGCCGTCTTCACCAGCGTCCAGCTCGGCCGCCTCGTCGAGGACTCCGGCCAGGCCGGGCTCCTGGAACCCGAGGCCCAGGAACGCCTGGAGGACGCCCTGGAGCTGGGCAGCCGCCCGGTGACGGACGTCCTGCTCGACCGGGCGTCCCTGGTCACGGTCGGCTGCTCGGTGACACCGAGGGAGCTGGAGGAGCTGACGGTACGCACCGGATACTCCCGCTTCCCGGTCTGCGCGGAGGGCGGCGCCTTCATGGGCTTCCTGCACGTCAAGGACGTACTCGACGTGGAGGACCGGGAACGTGCGGTGCCGCAGCAGCTGTGGCGGCCGCTCGCCACCCTGCGGGCCGAACTGCCCCTGGACGACGCCCTCACCGTGATGCGCCGCGCGGCGACGCACCTCGCCCAGGTCGTCGACGGATCCGGCCGGGTGCTCGGCCTGGTCGCCATGGAGGACGTCCTCGAAAAGCTGGTCGGCGAGGTCCGCGACCCCGCCCACCGCGAGGAGCCCACCCCGCTGGCCCGGCTTGCCGAGCCTCGCGGCGAACAGGCCCAGCAGGCGCTGGCGGGTTGATCAGAGGGGATCCTGCGGGTCGCGGCGCGTGGGGCCGCGACCCGACAGGACCTCCCCGTACGCCTGCATCAGATCGGGCAGGCGCAAGGTGGACAGGTCGTCCCGGGTCGGGGTCGTCGGGTACATCGACAGCCTCAGGTCCCGGTAGGCGCAGCTCTTCTCGTACAGGGTGCGCAGGAAGCGGCCGTTGCCCAGCTCGTCGATCCAGCCCTGGTCGACGACGTGCCCGCTGATCGAGCGCAGCTCCTCCAGGGCCTCCTCGTCCCAGGCGTCCCCGTTCTCACCGGCCAGCACCTCGCCGATCGAGGTGAGTTCGAGGGGCCGGTAGGAGGGGAAGTCGACGCGGGTGGTGAAGCGGGAGGACAGGCCCGGGTTGGTGGCGAGCAGCCGGTCCATGCCCTCGGGATAGCCGGCGAGGATCACCACCAGGTGGTCCCGGTTGTCCTCGGCGCGTTTGAGCAGCACCTGGAGCGCCTCGTCGCCGTACGCGTCGCCCTTGCTGTAGCCGGAGTTGGAGAGCGAGTACGCCTCGTCGACGAAGAGTACTCCGCCAAGCGCCGAGTCGATCAGTTCATTGGCTTTGACAGCGGTCTGGCCGAGGAACTCGCCCACCAGGTCCGCCCGTTGGGCCTCCACGAGGTGGTCGCCGCCGAGCAGTCCGAGCGCGTAGAAGACCCGGCCCAGGATGCGCGCCACGGTGGTCTTGCCGGTGCCGCTGGGGCCGGAGAAGACAAAGTGACGTTTCGGCGGCTGCACCGGCAGGCCCTGACTGGCCCTGAGCCGGGCCATGTTGAGCTGCGCGGACAGCGCCTTGACCTGACGCTTGACCGGTTCGAGCCCCACCATCCGCTCCAGCTCGGCCAGCGCCTCGGCGAGCAGCACGGGATCGGTGGGCCCGGCCGGGAACTGCGGTGGGCCGGACTGCGCAGGAACGCCCGGCTTGTGCCGTACGCCGTCGCGCGCGGCCTCGGGCGGACCGGGCAGGGGCGCCTGCGGCTCGCTGCCGAGCCGGAGCTCGCGGCCCTCGGGCTGATCCGCGCCGAGGGCGGACTCGGCCTCCGCCTCCGCGGTGTCGCCGAAGCCGGACAGGGCGACCGCGGCGAGGTCGGAGGAGTCCTCCGAGCCGTCGAACCCGTCGTTCTCGGTGATCGCGGTGAGCCGTGCCGCGGTGTCCATGAACGCCGGGTCGACGCGGTGCACGGCCCGGTACAGGGGGAGCGCCGCGGCCGAGCGGCCGGTGCCCTCGTGGGCGCGGGCCAGCCAGTAGCGCAGCTCCTTGCGCTGGGGCTGTTCGCTGCGGCAGCGCATCAGCGCGGCCGAGAGCAGAGGCTCGGCTTGGCCGAACATCTCCAGACGGACCCGGGCCATCCCGCCGAACAGACCGGCCTCGATGCCGAGCAACGGGTCGTCGACCAACGGCTCGGTGTGGCGCACCAGTTGATCCCAGTCCTTGACCAGGTAGGCGCGGCACGCGTGCAGGAAGCGGACCTGGGGATCGGTGTCCACGGGCGGCAGCCCGGCCAACGCCCGGTCCAGCTCCGGGACATGACGTCCGTCCAGCCAGTGCGAGGCGTGGGCGAGCAGCAGATCGCGCGGGCTCTCCAGGACCGGCTGAACCCACCAGCCGAGCCAGTACCAGGAGTTGAGGGTCCGTCGGTGGCCCGTCCGCTGCTCGCCGAAGCGTTCGCGGTGCCGGTACATGCGAAGCAGCGCGGTCGTCGTGTCCACGCGCAGCGCGTGCAGTCCGAGCCAGCCGTCCGCCATCGAGGGATCGAGCCGCACCGCCGTGCGGAACTCCTCCTCGGCCTGCGGATACGCGCCCATGGTGTACGCGTCCACACCGCGCAGCCAGGCGAGATCGGCCGGGGCGTGTGCGCCCGTAGTGCCGAAGTCCATCACGTCCCCCACCACCGTGCCCCGTGCTGAACCGCCCATTCACACAACGGAATTGACGGGAGTTGACCGCACCGATGTGCATCGTACCTGCGGGAAGGCCCGCTGCCGAAGGGGGCGCGGGGGGAGCATCGGTGGTGACGCAGGGTGAGTGAAATGCCCTGCGTGACGGCCCGGTTGAGGGCGAAGGGGCAGAACGAAGCCCCCGATCACGGGGGAACAACCGGGGGCTTCGCGTCCGCGGCGGCTTCGGAAAGCCGCACATTGAGAACGTAAGACCTGTATGGCCCCCGGGTCAAGCGGAGTTGAGGCACTCGGTGGGCTGTTTTGCGACTGTTCAGTCCGGTGGGGCGAGGTCGTCACGGTGGGTGAGGAAACGATCCGTGCGGGGTGCCGAATCGGGCCCCGGGCGGCACTCGTACCCCTCCTGCATCTGGCGTACCAGGGTGTCGGCAAAGGGTCTCGACGGGTCCTCGGCGAAATGGCGTATCTCCGCCGCCGTCCACTCGTCCCAGAAAGCGGAGAGTCCGATTCCGTCGCGGCGCCGGCCCCGCCCCCAGGAGGTCTCGGCGTCCAGCTCCATCCATACGAGCAGGGCGAGCGAGGGCCGCAGCGCCCGGCGGCCGGCCCCGACGCCCTCGATCAGCACCACGGGCGCGGGCTCCAGGTCGAGCGCGTCCCCGAAGCGCCGCAGATGCCAGTCGTACGGGTCGTAGCGCGCGGGCTCGCCGCGCGCGAAGGGGTCGAGCACCTGGCGGCGGAACCGGCCGGTCCAGCCGAAGAACTCCTCGTGCGTGGCCAGATCGTCCAGGTGCAGCACCGGAGCCCCGCCCAGCGCCTGAGCGAGACGGGCCGCGAACGTGGACTTGCCGGAGCCCGCGTGCCCGTCCACCCCGACCAGTCGCACCGGCCCACACGAAGGCGGCAACTCCCTTACCAGGGTGGCCAGTTCGGCCACGGCGGTGCCGGGGTGCGGCGTGCTGTTCATGCGTCCTGCCTGGTGGTGCGGGGGCCGGCGGCTGATGTTCCCGGGGACGGCGGTTTCGACCGTACCCGGTGCCCGGGCGCGCCGCGCGGTGCCGGGGCCGTCCCGGCCGGTTCTCCACGGCCCGGCTCCCTCCCAGGTCACGCCAGTGGCCGAGGCCAATATTGGGAGCGGGACGCGTGCCGAATCACTGGCCCAAGGGCCCCGGACCCGAGATAGTTGGCCCGCTGTCGTGAACTCGCCGCCCCATCCGTGACCGACTGGGGGTCCTCACCATGACCAGCTCAACCCCGCGCAGAACCGTCCTCGCCGCGGCCGTCGCCGTCGTGGCCGGTGCCGCCGTGACCGCCTCCTCGGGACCCGCGGCCGCGTCCGGCGGCCCGGCCCGGCCGAATCAGGGACGGCAGCTCGTGGACAACCAGGCCTGGACCTCGCACGCCGACTGGTGCTCGGGCACCGGGCACGGCGTGCGCACAGAAGGAGGCCGGCGCCCCGGCATCGTCATCGACCGGCCCGCCGGAACCACCTCCTACACCGACCCGCACACCAACAAGACCGCCACCTGGGAGTACGCGAGCTGGACCTCCCCGGTCCACCGCTCGACCGTCCCCGCCACCGAGGCCGTCGCCCACTGGAACGCGCACACGCCGGCCGGCACCTGGCTCCAGGTCGAGCTGCTGGGCACCTATACGGACGGCACCGCCACACCCGCGTACGTCATGGGCCGCTGGACGGCGGGCGACGGCGACACCGACATCCGGCGCACATCCCTCGACGGCCAGAAGGACGGCAAGAGCTCGATCTCGACGGACACCTTCGCGATCGACACCCCCGCCACCGGCCTGCGCCTCGTCTCCTACCAGCTGCGGGTCACCCTCTACCGCCTCCCCGGCAGCGGGCTCACGCCGACCGTGTGGCGGCTCGGCGCGATGGCCTCCGACATCCCCGACCGGTTCACGGTGGACGCTTCGACCCCCGCCTTCGCGGGCGAGCTGGCGGTGCCGAGCTACTCGCAGGAGATCCACAAGGGCCAGTACCCCCAGTACGACAACGGCGGCGAGGCCTGGTGCAGCCCCACCTCCTCGCAGATGATCATCGAGTACTGGGGGCGGAAGCCGAGCCCGGCCGACCTCGCCTGGGTCGACCCGTCCTACGCCGACCCGCAGGTTTGCCACGCCGCCCGGCAGACCTACGACTACCAGTACGCGGGCTGCGGCAACTGGCCCTTCAACGCCGCGTACGCCGCCACGTACCGGGACATGAGTTCCGTCGTGACCCGGCTGCGGTCGCTGAACGACGTGGAGACGCTGGTCCGCGCGGGCATCCCGGCCATAACGTCCCAGTCCTTCCTGGCCACCGAGCTGACCGGCGCGGGCTACGGCACCTCGGGGCATCTGATGACGGTGACCGGGTTCACCGCCGACGGCGACGTGATCGCCCACGACCCGGCGGCTCCCGACGACGCCGGCGTGCGCCGCGTCTACAAGCGGCGGGAATTCGAGAACATCTGGCTGCGGACCAAGCGGTACAACGCGAGCGGGAAAGTGGTCTCCGGCACAGGAGGCGTCTGCTACCTCTACTGGCCCGCCTACCCCACGGCCGGTCAGCGCAAGGCACTCGCGGCCGTCGGCATCCGCTGAGCGGACCGCCGGCGCCCCGGGGCAGTGACGAACGTCTCTACCCCGGGAGCCCCGTCCGATGGCACCGTGGAACGGTCACCGGGGGGACCGTGCACCGCCACACGACCGAGTGAGTTGCCATGACCCTGCCTGCCACGACCGCCGACGACCCCCGCGCCCTGGCCGAGCTCCGCGCCCGCACCGGCGGCCCCAAGGACACCGGCCCCCAGATCCTGGAGCACGTCCTGGGCTGGACCCTCGTGGTGGTCATCGCGATGCTGGTGACGCAGACCGGTCTGATGTAGTCGCACCCTCGGGGCGTGGCCCCGCTCCCGCAGCCCTGCCTTCGGGTGCAGGTCTGCCTGGCCGCTCGCGCAGTTCCCCGCGCCCCTGAAAGCTACGCATGCTGGGCGGCATCGCACTGCTAGGGGCGCGGGGAACTGCGCGACCAGCCCACCACGGCTCGCGGTCGAACCATTAGTACGTGAGCTCCAGGTCAGCCCTCCAGTGCCGATGGGGGATGCCGACCAGGCCATAAAGCGCCCGCACCGGCGACCTCCGGGCCAGCAGAACCAGCCCCGCCAGCACGGCGAAGAGTGCGAGACCCAGAGCCCACCCCGCAAGGCGAACCAGCCCGCTCGCGGCAATCGCGCCGAGGAACGGCAGCCCGTAAACCCCCGCCGCCGCAATGGCCACCGCCAGGACGCGCGGCACCTTCCGGTCCTCGTCCGCCCCCGGCAGCTCCCACCCCTCCATCAGCCAGCCGATCTCCGTGATCAGCATGGTGCCGATGACGGCGGCCCCTAGGACGAGCAGCGCGAGGAACGTCCCCGACGTCAGGAAGCGCAGCACGTTGTTGACCACGCTGTCCTTCGGCCAGTCCCGCAGCGCCCCCCGGCCCGTGGTGAGCAGCCGCCGGTAGCCGGTCCCGTCCCACCCGTGGACCAGCACCGCGAACAGCAGGAAGTGCGCGCCCACGCTCTGCAGATACGCCCAGTAGCCCGCCCCCACCAGCACGAGCGCCTGCGCCACGAGGAACCCGAGCAGTGCTGCGACGACGGTGCCGCCCGCGTAGAACAGCACGAACCCGGCCCAGATCTCCCGGTGTTCGCCGGCCACCTGCATGGTCGCCCACGACGGGTTCTGCCACATCATGAAAAGACCGGTGGGCACCAGGAGTACGGCCGCGAACAGCACGGTCAGCATGAGGTACGGGTTGGCGGCGCGACTGCGGGTGCGTACCCCTTCCTCGTGCACCGAGCGCTGCCACCACTGGAGTTGGCGGGCGGCCGAGACCGCGAAGGCCGCCCCGGTTCCGTACGCCCAGAAGAGCGCGGCCTGGATCTGGATCACGATGCCCCCAGCGTCAGTCCGTTCGCGACGATCGAGTCCGAGGTGACGAGGGCCTGTTCGGCCGTCACATTGGTCATGAAGACGAACGGCGGGACGATCGGCGGCACCGGCAGGGTGTCGGGGTCGAAGGTGATGCAGAGCAGCCCTTCGAGGCAGCCGCTGAACTTGGTGAGGTAGAGCGTCACGTGTCCGCTGAGGTCCAACGAGCTTGCGCCCAGGGCGAGTTCGTCGTGGCCGTCGCGCGTGCTCAGGCGGTAGTCGGTGAGCGAGGCCGAGTTCATCTTCAGGACCATGACCTTTACGGGGCCGTGCACGGTGGGCACGGTCGTCACGCCGGCGAGCAGGAAGCCGTTGGGGGAGAAGCGGGTCGTGGTGACGGTCGGCGGCACTGCCGGGGCGGTCACCGGACCGGGCTGCGGCGCCTGCTCGACATGTCGACCGCCGAGCGTGGCCAGGAGGGCGAGGGGCAGAGCGGCGGCGAGCGTGCGCTGGGTGCGGACGTTCGGCACCCGCCGCGTCGCCTCCTCCTTCGGCGTCCAGCCGAACCCCATGGCGCTGCCCGTGATGCCGAGCGCCATCCCGACCAGGAACCCGCCGAGGTTGGTGGCCGCGAAGGAGAGCACCGACAGGATCAGGGCGTTGATCGACACGTAGTGCCGGGTGTGCGGCAGGAACCAGAGGAAGAGCCCGGCCGCGACGAGGGCGAGTCCGATGCCGATCGCGGCGATCCCGCCGAGCCCGAGGCTGACCAGGATGGTCAGCGGCGACAGCGGCACCACGAGCAGTTCAAGCCCGCCGAGGACGAGGAAGAGCCCCGCCCAGAACGGCCGCGTCCGCCGCCAGCCCCGTAACACCCGCCGGGCTTCGGGCAGCGGCAGCCGCTCGTCGAGCGCCGCAAAGCGCACCCCGCTCTCGCCCGGCTCGCCCCAGGAAGCACGCCTCGGATCGCCCGTGCGGGGCCCCGTCCCCTCACTGGTGCGGGGCCCCGCACCCTGGCCGGTCCGCGCGCCGGCACCGAACCCGGCGTGCGGACCGACGTCGTCGCCCGGCCGAGGAGCTCGCGGAACACCCTGCACCCGGACCGGCGGCCGGGGCGGCGCGGCATCGTCGCGGGGGAACCTGAGCAGCCCGAGTCGTCTCAGAAGCACTTCTTGCCGCCGATGCTCACATCGACCTTCATCCCTTTCAGCCGGAAGTTGCCGCCGGTCGCCGACCAGGCATGCGACCTCACGCCGTTCACCTCGATGTCCCCGGCCTGAAGCCCGAACTTGCCCGGCTCGCCCTGAACTCCCTTGACCGCGTCGAGAGTTGAGGCGTCCCGGCCGATCTGGGCCGTGCCGAACCGGGCGTCGCCGACCAGGTCCTCGCCGTCGATGACCAGATTGCTGGCCGTCACCTCGCCCGCGTCGCCGCCCGCCGTCAGCTTGAACACGACGCTGCCGACGGGCGTGCTGACCTCGGCCGACTGGCAGATGTCGCTGAGCCTCGCGTCGCCGATGCCGAGCAGCGCCACCGGGTGGCCCTTCCCGTCGACGGACTTGTCGGTCTGTACGTACGAGGAGAGCCCCGAACTGGTCAGCTTCCCCGACGCCACCTGGAAACTGGTCCCGGAGACCGCGAACGACGCGGCCAGCGCGCCCTCGGCCATCACATTGGCCATGATCCCGACCGCGACGACCGCCGGCAGGGCGACGACCGCGGTCTTCTTCCAGGCGGTTCTGCCTTCGGCCAACGGCCGCTTGGCTGCGCTCACTTGATCCTCCCGTACGACACGTGGTCCAGCGGTGCAGGGGGAGTGCGAATGCAGGTCTGCCATACTGCGGGCATCCTGTGGCAGTTGGAGACTAGGGCCGAATTTGAATAATAGTCAACAGGGCGGCACGACCGAGAGATCCCAGGTCCGTCGCTCCGAACTCATCGCAACTGGCCGGAAGTTGTTCGCCGACACCTCGTACGACGCGCTGTCGATGGACGACATCGCCAAGCACGCCGGGGTCGCCAAGGGCCTCATCTACTACTACTTCAAGTCCAAACGGGGCTACTACCTGGCCATCGTCGAGGACTCCGTCGCGGACCTGGTGTCCCGCGCCGGCAGCGACACCGACCTGCCTCGCGCCGAACGCGTCCACCGCACCATCGAGGGCTACCTCCTGTACGCCCAGCACCACCAGGCGGCGTACCGGACGATCGTCACCGGCGGGGTCGGCTTCGACACCCAGGTGCAGGCCATCCGGGACGCGGTGCGCGAAGAGCTGATAGCCACCATCGCCGAGGGCGCCTACGGCACCCGGGACATACCGGTGACCGCCCGGCTCGCGCTGCTCGGCTGGCTGGGCAGCGTGGAGAGCGTCACCCTGGACTGGCTCGCCACCATGGAGCCGCCGCGCGACACCGTGCGCGAACTCCTGGTGCGGATGCTGCGGCGCACCCTGGACACGATCGAGGAGTTCGAGCCGTCCTGCCCCTCCCCGGAACCGTCGTAGGACCCGGGCACACCGGAGGGGCGGGCGGCCTGTCGCCACCCGGCCCTCCAACTCCCTCTCTAGCCAATCGACTTGATGAGCTCACCGTTGCCGGTGTCGCCGCTCAGCTCCCAGAAGAAGGTGCCGCCGAGACCCTGGTTGTTCTTGTAGGTCATCTTCCCGGCGATGGTGGACGGGGTGTCGTAGCTCCACCAGTTGTTGCCGCAGTACGCGTACGCCGTCCCCGCGACGGTCCCGTTGGCGGGGCACTTCGTCTTCAGTACCTTGTAGTCCTCGATGCCCTGCTCGTACGTTCCGGCCGCCGGCCCGGTCGCGGCGCCGCCCGGCTCCTTCTTCGTCACGCCGGTCCAGCCGCGCCCGTAGAACCCGATGCCGAGCAGGAGCTTGCTCGACGGGATGCCGAGGCCCTTCAGCTTCTGGATCGCGGCGTCGGTGTTGAAGCCCTGCGTGGGGATCCCGCTGTACGAGGTCAGCGGGGAGTGCGGGGCGGTGGGGCCCTGCGCCGCCCACGCGCCGAAGAAGTCGTACGTCATCGGGTTGTACCAGTCGACGTAACGCGCCGCGCCCGCGTAGTCGGTGGCGTCCATCTTGCCCTTCGCCGAGGCGTCGGCGGTGATGGCGGCGGTCACCAGACCGGAGCCGCCGAACTTCGAACGCAGCGCCGCCAGAAGGTTCTTGAAGGCCTCGCGCCCGCTGGTGTCGCAGGACAGGCCGCAGGCGTTGGGGTACTCCCAGTCGATGTCGATGCCGTCGAAGAGGCCCGCCCAGCGCGGGTCCTTGACCAGGCTGTAGCAGGAGTCGGCGAACGCGGCGGGGTTCTTCGCGGCCTCGCCGAACCCGCCCGACCAGGTCCAACCGCCGAACGACCAGAGGACCTTGAGCCCGGGGTGCTTCTTCTTGAGCTCGCGGAGCTGGTTGAAACTGCCCGCGACCGGCTGGTCCCAGGTGTCGGCGGTGCCGTCGACGCTGGAGGCGGCGTCGTAGGTCTTCTGGTAGTCGGCGTAGGCGTCGCCGATGGCGCACTTGCCGCCGGTGACATTGCCGAACGCGTAGTTGATGTGGGTCAGTTTGGCGGCCGAGCCCGACGTCTCGATGTTCTTCACGTGGTAGTTGCGCTGGTAGACGCCCCAGTCGGTGAAGTACCCGACGACCTTGGAACCGGCGGCGGCCGCCTGCGGTGCAGTCTTGGGGGCCTTCTCGGGGGAGGCGGTGGCGCTGCCCGCGCCGGCGAGCAGGGTGACGCCGAGCGCGGCGGTACACGCGGCGGCGGCGAGCGCCTTGAACCTGGAGAGTGGGGGACGGGGTCCGAGCATCGTGATCTCCTCGTGGGGAGGGGAGAGTGGGGACCGGGCACTGCTTTGACATGAACGCACTAAGTCGTTGCGGGGAACGCTAGAAGGACTAGACCAGTGCGGTCAATGGTTCGGACCAATTCCGGAGCGCTCGATTCCAGGGCGGAGCCCGGCGGGGAGTCCGGCGTGGAGCCGGGCCGGGGCGCGGGTAAATCGTGATCTTGGAGCCAGTGACGGGACGCGTCCGATCGGGCATACTCACAGCGCCACGGCCGCCCGCCTGCTACTTCCGTGACCCGGAAGGGAAGGTATCGGCCATAGAGCAGAGTCACCGGCGGCGCCGCCACACCCTGCGCGTGCGTCCGCCGAAGCGCCCGACAGGGAGGAGAGCGCCGCCATGCCCGACCGTGCCCCACAGCCGGTGGAACGACAGCTGCCCACCGAGGAGGCCCGGGACCTTGTCGCGCTGGTGCGCGACATCGTCCAGCGGGAGATCGCGCCTCAGGCCGCCGAGCAGGAGGACGCCGGGCGCTTTCCGCGCGAGATCTTCACCCTGCTCTCCGAATCCGGCCTCCTCGGCCTCCCCTACGACTCCGAGTTCGGCGGGGGCGACCAGCCCTACGAGGTCTACCTCCAGGTGCTCGAAGAGCTCGCCTCGGCCCGCCTCACGGTCGGCCTCGGCGTGAGCGTCCACTCGCTCGCCTGCCACGCGCTCGCGGGCTACGGCACCAAGGAGCAGCAGGCCGAGCACCTGCCCGCGATGCTCGGCGGCGGCCTGCTCGGCGCGTACTGCCTCTCGGAGCCCTCGTCGGGATCCGACGCCGCCTCGCTGCGCACCAAGGCCGTACGGGACGGCTCGGACTGGGTCATCACCGGCACCAAGGCCTGGATCACCCACGGCGGGATCGCCGACTTCTACACCGTCCTCGCCCGCACCGGCGGTGAAGGCGCCCGTGGCATCACGGCCTTCCTCGTCCCCGGCGACGCCGAGGGCCTGAGCGCGGCCGCCCCCGAGAAGAAGATGGGCATGAAGGGCTCGCCCACCGCCCAGCTCCACTTCGACGGCGTACGCGTCCCCGACGCGCGCCGCATCGGCGAGGAGGGCCAGGGCTTCGCGATCGCCCTCTCCGCCCTGGACTCCGGGCGGCTCGGCATCGCCGCCTGCGCGATCGGCGTAGCCCAGGCCGCCCTCGACGAAGCCCTCGCCTACGCCACCGGGCGCCGGCAGTTCGGCCGTCCCATCGCCGACTTCCAGGGCCTGCGCTTCATGCTGGCCGACATGGCGACCCAGATCGAGGCGGGCCGCGCGCTGTACCTGGCCGCCGCCCGGCTCCGCGACGCGGGACGCCCCTTCTCCCGCCAGGCCGCGATGGCCAAGCTGTTCTGCACGGACGCTGCGATGAAGGTGACCACGGACGCGGTCCAGGTCCTGGGCGGCTACGGCTACACCGCCGACTTCCCGGTCGAGCGCTTCATGCGCGAGGCGAAGGTCCTTCAGATCGTCGAGGGCACCAATCAGATCCAGCGCATGGTCATCGCCCGCCACCTCGCGGGCCCGGAAACCCGCTGATCCCTCCAGGGGGCGGGGGTGCCCGCCCGGGCCCCGCGCCCCTGGGCCGGGTGTGGTGCGGCTCCCCCGGCCCGCGGCCCGGCCCCGAGACGGCTGTGAGCCGCGGACCGTGCGTGGTTGCTCGCGCAGTTCCCCGCGCCCCTGGCAGGGTTGGCCTTTGCGGGGTGCGCATGCGAATGCCGTCGGCTTGCCGACGATCGCGGGCTTCAGCCCGCTCCCGGCCTGTCATGGGGGTCCCCCTGGCCCTTGAGGCCTTGGGGGAGTTTGAGGACGAGCGCCCTTCAGGCGCGATCGGGGGGCCGGGGGCGGAGCCACCGAAGAGGGGTGCCGGGGACGGAGTCCCCGCAGGGGGTCTGGGGCGCAGCCCCAGGGGTCGGCCTTCTCGACCCCCTGCACGGGCGGGCGGGTGGGCAAACCCCCGGGGTCTGGGGCGGAGCCCCAGGGAGCCCGCCCCCGCTCGGGGTATGGCGAGGCAAGCCGAGCTGACGTACCGTCAGCTTCCGCTGATTCCACGGAGGTTGCCGATGGACCGCCCCATCCCCCTCGACGAGTACCCCATCCACCAGACCCCGCTCTCGATGAAGCACGTCGCGACGGGCGACCGCAACGCCTATGACCGCTGCATCTTCCACGTCTTCGACCACCAGGGCCGCGCCCTGCTCATCGCGGGCCTCGGCGTCTACCCCAACACCGGGGTGATCGACGCCTACGCCACCCTGCGCGTAGGCGACCGACTGCACGCCGTCCGGGCCTCCGACGCGCTCACCGATGACCGTATGAACCTCAGCGTCGGTCCCCTGCGGATCACCGTCGACGCCCCGTTGCGCCGCCTCACACTGCACTGTGCTCCCGATCCGGACGACCCGAATTCACTCTCGTACGAAATCGTCTGGAACGCGGACTTCCCCGCGCTGTGGGAACCTCATCACGTGCAGCGCAGGGGCGACCGGCTCACGCTGGAGGGGCGCCGGTTCGTGCAGGCGGGCCGGTGTGGCGGCGTGATCCGCGTCGGCGGCGAGGAGATACCGGTCACGGCGGGGGAGTGGACCGGGACGCGCGACCGCAGTTGGGGGGTGCGGCCGATCCCCGGCGAGGAGGCCGGGCGCGGCGACGAGTACCGGCCCGAGGGCTTCCACTGGCTCTGGGTGCCCGCCCGGTTCGACGACCGGTTCGTCATGATCATCGCCCAGGAGGACGCCGACGGCTACCGCACCCTCAACGAGGCCGTCCTCGTGCGCGACGGCCGTCCCGATGCCCAACTCGGCTGGCCCCAGGCCGACATCACCTACCGCTCCGGCACCCGCCACCCCGAACGCGCCGTCATCCACCTCACCGACCAGTCCCGCAAACCCCTCGAACTCGGCGTCGAGGTCCTCGCCTCCTCGCCCCTCGCGGTCGGCGCCGGCTACCCGCCCGCCGACGGCTGGCAGCACGGCACCTGGCAGGGCCGCGGCTGGACCGACCGGCAGGTCTACGACGTGTCCGACCCGGCCGCCCACCCGATGGCCGCGTACGGCGTCACCGACCACGCCGCCCGCTTCACCCTCGACGGCCAGACCGGATACGGGATCTTCGAGCACGGCAGCTTCGGCCGCCACGACCCCAGCGGTTTCACGGACTACACCTCCGTCGCCCCCTGAACCAGCCGTCCGTCCGCAGTGAAGGGAGCACCGCCTTGGCCACCGCGCCACGCCCCCGCACCTCCACCCGCGACCCCGAGGACGTCGGCCGCCGGCTCACCGCCTGGCTCGACGCCCGACTGCCCGGCGCCCGTGTCACCGAAATAAGGGTCCCGGCCTCGAACGGCATGTCGAGCGAGACCCTCCTCTTCGACATCGAGCACCCCGAAACCCCCGTCCGCGCCTGCGCCCTGCGGCTCGCCGCCGACCCGGCCGCGTACACCGTCTTCCCCGTGTACGACATGGGCCGCCAGCACCGCGTCATGCGCCTGGTCGCCGAACACACCGACGTCCCCGTGCCGCGCGTGCGCTGGCTGGAAGAAGACCCGGAGCCGCTGGGCGCCCCGTTCTTCGTGATGGACCGGGCCGAAGGGCACGTACCGCCGGACGTCATGCCCTATACGTACGAGGGCAATTGGCTGCACTCGGCCACCGACGCCGAACGCGCCCGCCTCCAGGACGCCACCATCGGCGTCCTCGCCCGCCTGCACGACCAATTCCCGCCCCAGGAAGCCGAGTTCCTTCTGCCGGACCGTTTTCCGAAGGGCTCGGCCCTGAGCCGGCACGTCGCCGCCCAACGGGACTACTACGAATGGGTGGTTGACGGCGTTCCTCGCTCGCCCCTCATAGAGGCGGCCTTCGACTGGCTCGACGCGCACTGGCCCGACGACGAGGGTCCCTCGGTCCTCAACTGGGGCGACGCCCGCATCGGAAACATCATCTACGACGGTTTCGAACCGGCGGCCGTCCTCGACTGGGAGATGGCCGCCTGCGGCCCCCGCGAACTCGACCTCGGCTGGACCGTCTATCTGCACCGGTTCTTCCAGGACCTGACGGTGAGTTTCGGCCAGCCGGGCCTCCCCGGCTTCCTGCGCCGCGACGACATCGAGCGCCGCTACGCCGAACTCACCGGCCACACCCCGCACGACATGGAGTTCCACACCCTGTACGCGGCACTGCGGCACGCGGTGGTCATGCTGCGCATCGCCTACCGCCAGCTGCACTTCGGCGAGGTCGAACCGCCCACGGACCCGGACGCGCTGATCATGCACCGAGCCAGTCTGGAGGCCATGGTGCGCGGTACGTACTGGAGTTGAGCGGTCGTCGGCCGGACGCCCCCCAGTGGCGTCCGGCCCGTACGGAAGCTCTCAGGCGGCGCGGCGCATCTGCGGCACGCGCACCGGGCGCGAGCCCGGGCCGCCGACGTGCGAGAACGGCTGGGTGCGCCAGTCGAGCCCCTGCGGGAGCGTGAGCAGCAGCGCCGTGTCCTGCTCCTGGACGTCGAGCGACTCGTCCGCCGCCTTCGCGTCCCCGGCGGGGCGCCCGGTCCCGGCGCACACCGTCAGGACGAACGGGTTCCACTTGCTCGGGCACAGCGCGTGCTCGGGCAGCTCGTCCTCATCGGCGAGCAGCGCGATCGGCTGGGCGCAGTCCGGGCAGATCACCCGGAACATGTCGAAGGTGTCGTACGCGTCGAGCGAGACCTCTTCGTCGGTCAGGTCGGTGATATCGACAGGCTCCGGTTCGGTACGTTCACGTTCCGTACGTCCGGTGCGCTTGGAATTCTGCATTGGGACACTCCCCCTCGGGTGGGCCGGCATTTGCGCCGTGGCCGCGACCAAAGCAAGCACTTCCCGCCAAGCCCCGGCGATAACCGCGCGGGCCCCGCAGAGCCGTCCGCAAACCTGTGGCGTTCGTCACATGCCGCCCGCAAGTGCTGATTCGTGCGGCGCCCGACTGTGCCGGAAGCGACCGGGGGCAATAGGTTGATCGCCATGGAGGAGCTGGACCGTCAGATTGTGGATCTGCTCGTCAAGGACGGGCGGATGAGCTACACCGACCTGGGCAAGGCCACCGGCCTGTCCACCTCGGCGGTGCACCAGCGGGTACGCCGTCTCGAACAGCGCGGGGTCATCCGCGGATACGCCGCCGTCGTGGACCCCGAGGCGGTGGGCCTGCCGCTGACCGCGTTCATCTCGGTCAAGCCCTTCGACCCCAGCGCCCCCGACGACATCGCGGAGCGCCTGGCGGGCGTACCCGAGCTGGAGGCCTGCCACAGCGTCGCCGGGGACGAGAACTACATCCTCAAGGTGCGCGTGGCGACCCCGCTGGAACTGGAGCACCTGCTGACCCGCATCCGCACCCTGGCCGGCGTCTCGACCCGCACGACCGTCGTCCTGTCCACCCCGTACGAGGCGCGGCCGCCGCATATCTAGTCCACCCCGTACGAGGCGGGGCCGTCGCATATCTAGGCTGTCCTCCATGAGTTCCGCGAGTTCCGCACCCGAAGACACCGCCCACCGCACCGTCCTGCTGCGCGGCGGTGACGTGCACAGCCCCGCCGACCCCTTCGCCACCGCGATGGTCGTCGAACGCGGGCACGTCGCCTGGGTCGGCTCGGAAGGTGCCGCGGACGCCTTCGCCAGTGGGGTCGACGAGGTCATCGACCTCGAAGGCGCCCTGGTCACCCCCGCCTTCACCGATGCGCACGTGCACACCACCGCCACCGGCCTCGCCCTGACCGGCCTCGACCTGTCCTCGGCCCGCACCCTCGCCGAAGCCCTCGACGCCGTCCGCGCCCACGCCGCCGCCCGCCCCGACGACAAGGTGCTGCTCGGCCACGGCTGGGACGCCGCCCGCTGGCCCGAGCGGCGCCACCCCTCGCGCGCCGAACTCGACGCGGCCACCGGCGGCCGCCCGCTCTACCTGCCCCGCATCGACGTCCACTCGGCCGTCGTCACCACCGCCCTGCTCGACCTGGTCCCCGGCGTGCGCGACCTGCCCGGATTCCGCGGCGGTGAGCCGCTGACCGGCGCCGCGCACCACGCGGTGCGGGCCGCGGCCCACGGCGCCATCACCCCGCGCCAGCGCGCCGAGGCCCAGCGCGCCGCGCTCCGCAAGGCCGCCTCGCTCGGCATCGGCACCGTCCATGAGTGCGGCGGCCCCGAGATCTCCGACGAGGACGACTTCACCTCGCTGCTCGCCCTGGCCCGTGACGAAGCAGGACCGCGGGTCTTCGGCTACTGGGCCGAGCGCGTCGCCGGCGCCAAGGACGCCGACCGCATCCGCGAACTCGGGGCGGTCGGCGCCGCCGGAGACCTCTTCGTGGACGGCTCGCTGGGCTCCCACACCGCCTGCCTGCACGCCCCGTACGCCGACGCCCCGCACACCGGGACCGGCCACCTCGACGCGGCGGATGTCGCCGACCACGTCGCCGCCTGCACCGAGGCCGGACTCCAGGCCGGCTTCCACGCCATCGGGGACGCCGCCGTCACCGCCGTCGTCGAGGGCGTACGGGCCGCCGCCGAGCGGGTCGGCCTCGCCCGGATCCGTGCCGCCCGGCACCGCGTCGAGCACGCCGAGATGCTCACCCCGCACACGATCGCCGCCTTCGCCGAGTTCGGCCTCACCGCCTCCGTGCAGCCCGCGTTCGACGCGCTGTGGGGCGGCGAGGAGGGCATGTACGCCGAGCGGCTCGGTGTCGAGCGGGCCCGCACCCTCAACCCGTACGCCGCCCTCCTGAAGGCCGGAGTGCCGCTCGCCTTCGGCTCCGACTCCCCGGTGACCCCGCTCGACCCGTGGGGGACCGTCCGCGCGGCCGCCTTCCACCGCACCCTCGAACACCGCATCTCGGCCCGCGCCGCCTTCACCGCCCACACCCGGGGCGGCTGGCGCGCGCTCGGGCGGGACGACGCGGGCACCCTGGTGCCGGGCGCCCCGGCCGACTACGCGGTCTGGCGCGCCGAGGACCTCGTGGTCCAGGCCCCGGACGACCGGGTGGCCCGCTGGTCCACCGACCCCCGCTCGGGCACCCCGGGCCTGCCCGACCTCACGCCGGGCACCGCGCTGCCGGTCTGCCTGCGTACCGTGGTGTTCGGACAAACGGTATTCGCGCGGCCGAACGAGTGAGATAGGGGCATTTCGCACCGTTGGCGGGCGACCGTCACGGCATCGCCACGACCTGCGGATCTTCGGCACTGACCTGGTGGTTTGAAAAAACGTCGCAGCTCAAACGGCTGTTGACAGAAAGCGGCCGCAGGCCGGTAGGTTCGGCCGAGTCCACCACAGGACGTCCGACCGGTTACACCTCCACGCAGTCGTCGAACGCCGCTGGGTCATGGGGTGGTGTGCCGCACCGGCACACCGTCACTGGGAGCCAGGTTCAGCGCCCGCGCCTCGGGGGCGAGGGAGGTTCCAGCCGCGAGGGCGTCCCCCCTGCCCCGTGGGGCCCGGGGGAAGGTGCGACCCGGGTGGGGCCCGGACGCTCAGTAGACAACGGCTCTCGGTCGCCCGCAGCCAGCGGGTCCCAGGTCGGCCCGAAGGGCGCCGGGCCCCGGTACCGACCCACTGCCACTCCCACCCCCTCGCGACACCGTCCCGACATCCGGCATTCCGGCGGATCCCCGCCGCCATCCGGGCGCATCCGACACCACACACCCTCGCGGTACGGGCTGATCACGACCGCTCGCTATGGTGGACCCCTGAGTACGGACAAATTAGGGGCAGCAGTGAACGACGGCGGTCAGAGGCAGTACGGCCCGCTGGGCAAAGCCTTGGTGATCATTCCGACCTACAACGAGGCGGAGAACATCAAGCCCATCGTCGCCCGCGTCAGAGCGGCGGTCCCCGAGGCCCACATTCTGGTCGCCGACGACAACAGCCCCGACGGCACGGGCAAGTTCGCGGACGAGATCGCGGCCGAGGACGACCAGGTGCACGTGCTGCACCGCAAGGGCAAGGAAGGTCTCGGCGCGGCGTATCTCGCCGGCTTCCGCTGGGGGATCGAGCACGACTACGGCGTACTCGTCGAAATGGACGCCGACGGCTCCCACCAGCCCGAGGAGCTGCCCCGGCTGCTCACCGCCCTCAAGGGCGCCGATTTGGTGCTCGGCTCCCGCTGGGTGCCCGGCGGGCGGATCGTGAACTGGCCCAAGTACCGCGAGTTCATCTCGCGCGGCGGCTCCACCTACTCCCGGCTGCTCCTCGGCGTCCCGATCCGCGACGTCACCGGCGGCTACCGCGCCTTCCGTCGAGAGACCCTCGAAGGCCTCGGCCTCGACGAGGTCGCCTCGGCCGGCTACTGCTTCCAGGTCGATCTGGCCCGCCGCGCGGTCGGCGCGGGCTTCCACGTGGTCGAGGTGCCCATCACGTTCGTCGAGCGCGAGCGAGGCGACTCCAAGATGAGCAACGACATCCTGGTCGAGGCGCTCTGGCGGGTCACCGCCTGGGGCGTCGGCTCCCGCGCCAACAAGCTCCTGGGCCGCAAGAGCTCGTAGCGGGGCGTCATGACCAGGACGTACTGAACCGCTCCCTACGTCACCGCTCCTTACGTTCACTTCTCCTTGCGCCACTTCTCCTTACGCCGTCCGGATCGGCTCCCAGGCACACTGGGAGCATGACGACCGGCACTCCGCCTCCGACAGTTCCCAAGCGCTCGCGCGCACGCACCTTCGTACCCCTGGGGATCGCCGCCTGGCTGGTCCTGGAGATCTGGCTGCTCACCGTGGTGGCCGGCGCGACCAGCGGGCTCACGGTCCTGCTGCTGCTCATCGGTGGCCTGGTGCTCGGCAGTTACGTCATCAAGCGGGCCGGGCGCCGCGCCTTCCGCAATCTCACGGAGACGTTTCAGCAGCAGCAGTCCGGGGCCGCCCCCGCCGCCGCCAAGCCCGGCAGCGAGGGCAACGCGCTGACCATGCTGGGCGGCCTGCTCCTGATCATCCCCGGATTCGTCTCGGACGCGCTGGGGCTGCTCTGTCTGCTCCCGCCGGTGCGGAAGTCCGTGGCTCGCTTCGCCGAGCGCTCGCTGGAGAAGCGGATGCGGACGGCCTCTCCCGGCAGCTTCGGCGACGCCTTCCAGCAGGCCCGCATCCACTACCCGGACGGCAAGGTCGTGCCGGGCGAGGTCATCCGCGACGACGGCTCGTCCTCGTACCCGCCGCGCGAGGACCGGGGCGCGCGCCCGCCGCTGACTCCCTGAACGCCTCAGGCACCCCGGCACCCAGGCAAAAGCTGAGGGCCGGTCACACCAGATGGTGTGACCGGCCCTCAGCTTCTCGTGCGCTGTATCGCCGAACTGCGCGATCAGGCGGACTTGCGGCTGTCCCGCGGATGCACGGCAATGTTCATGGTGCCGGAACGAAGGACCTCCAGCCTCTCGGCCAGAACCTCCTCAAGTTCCTCGCGGGTGCGCCGCTCCATGAGCATGTCCCAGTGCGTACGCGCGGGCTTGCCCTTCTTCTCTTCAGGACCGTCGCCGTCCACCAGGAGTGCGGGGGCCCCACAGACCTTGCACTCCCACTCCGGCGGGATCTCCGCCTCCACCGAGAAGGGCATCTCAAAGCGATGTCCCTTCTCGCATGCGTACTCCACGGCCTGGCGCGGGGCCAGATCGATGCCGCGGTCGGTCTCGTAGCTGGTCACCACGAGGCGCGTGCCGCGAAGAGCTCGCTCACTCATGAATCGTGCCTCCCGGGCTTGTCGCCCACAGGACAGGTGTCACTGTCGTCGTCATCCGGTCAACGTCCGGTCGGCGGTAAAGATTCCCGTTCTGGGTCATGCGTCGCCGTCGTGCCGCCCCTTGTTGTACCCACCAGTGACCGGTTTGTCACATCTGACAGCAGATGTCACCCAGCGTCTTCACTTCTTAAGCGCGCAGTAACGGTCCGCCTGGCAGGCCAAAGGCGTACACTACCGGCCTTTCACTTCAACGTCTAAATCCGTGCCGGAACAGGGTTCCCGGCGGCCGCCACGGCGGCCCGCACCGGGACCCGGGCGAGCAGCACGAAACCGGCCGCGAAGAAGACCACCAGCGAGATGATCGCATCCCGATAGCTCCCGGTCAGCTGATATGCGAGACCGAACACCAATGGCCCCAGCCAGCTCAGGCCCCGGTCGCTCATCTCGTAGGCCGAGAAGTATTCGGCCTCCTTGCCGCTCGGCACCATGTGTGAGAAGAGCGACCTCGACAGGGCCTGGCTGCCGCCCAGTACCGTCCCGATCGCCCCCGCGAGCACGAAGAAGAGCACGGGCTGGCGGGCCGGCAGGAAGAAGCCGGCCCCGAGGATCACCGCCCAGACGGCCAGCGAGCCCAGAATCGTGCGCTTCGCGCCATACGTCTGGGCAAGGCGCCCCATGCCGAGCGCGCCCGCCACCGCCAGGACCTGCACGAGGAGCACGGCCACGATGAGCGTGTCCTGATTCAGGCCCAGCTCCTCGGATCCGTAGACCGAGGCCTGCGAGATCACCGTCTGCACGCCGTCGTTGTAGATGAGGTACGCGAGCAGAAAGGCGAGGGTCAACGGACGGGCCCGCATGTCCCGCAGGGTCGAGATCAACTGGCGCCAACCCGCGCCGACCTTCCCCTCGGCCGCCGCCACGGCGGCCACCTTGCGGTCGCGCAGCCGCCTCAGCGGCACCAGCGTGAACGCGCCCCACCAGATCCCCGCCGACGCCAGACAGATCCGTACGGCGGTCGATTCCGACACCCCGAAGCCGTCGTGGCCCGAGTAGAGGATCAGGTTGAGGACGAGGACTCCGGCGCCCGAGGTGTAGCCGAAGGCCCAGCCGCGCGACGAGACCCGATCGCGTTCCTCGGGGCCCGCGATCTGCGGCAGATAGGCGTTGTAGAGGACCATCGACACCGAGAGCGACGCGTTGGCGACGATCAGCAGCACCGCGCCGAGCAGATAGCGGTGGCCGTCCAGGAAGAACATCCCGGCCGTGGCGGTCGCGCCCGTGTAGGCGGCGGCCGCCAGGAGCGGCTTCTTGCGGCCGCCGCGGTCGGCGGCCGCGCCCACGATCGGCATCAGGACCACCGCGAGGATCACCGAGGCGGACACGGCGTACGCGAAGAGCGAGCCCGCCCGCACCGGGATGCCCAGCGGATGCACGAACCCGTCGGGATCCGCCGCCGACTTGGCTATCGACGTCAGATACGGGCCCAGGAACACCGTGAGCACGCTCGTCGAATACACCGAGCAGGCGAAGTCGTAGAAGTACCAGCCGCGCTGCTCGCGCTTGCGGTCGGCCGTGCTCACCGGCTGTTCCGCCCGGCCCGCGATGTCGGCGATCTCAGCGCTCAACCCGCGCCCCCTTGCTCGTGTCCCCGTACGCGAGCGGTGGCTGCCGGGGTCAGTGCCAGACTCCCCGGTCGGTCAGTACCGTGCGCAGCGTCTCCAGATGATCGGTCATGATGCCATCCACTCCCAGGTCCAGGAGAGCCCTCATCCGATCGGGATCGTTGATCGTCCACACGTGGACCTGCAGGCCAAGGGCGTGGGCGGTCCGCACGAACCGGCGGTCCACCACCGGGATGCCGCTCTGGCTCTCGGGAACCTGGGCGCTGACGGCGCCCGCGCGCAGCGGCACGGGGATCCCGTAGGAACGAAGGCGCAGCGCGGCGACCCCGCGCACGCCGTACGACGTGGCCAGGCGCGGGCCCGCGAGCCGGTGCGCGCGGGCGACCCGGGCCTCCGAGAACGAACCGACGCAGACCCGGTCCCAGGCGCCGGTGCGGCGGATCAGGTCGATCAGCGGGACGAGCGCGGACTCTGCCTTGAGGTCGACGTTCCAGCGGACCTCGGGAAAGGCTTCGAGGAGCTCCTCGAACAGCGGCAGCGGCTCGCGCCCGGCCACCCGGGCCTGCCTGACCTCGCCCCAGGGCAGTTCCGCGATCTTCCCCCGGGCGTCGGTGACGCGGTCGAGCGTCGCGTCGTGGAAGGCCACCAGACGCCCGTCGGCCGTGGTGTGCACATCGGTCTCGAAGTACCGGTAGCCGGCCTCGGCGGCCCGCTCGAAGGCGGCCGCGGTGTTCTCGATGCCGTCGGCCGCCCCGCCGCGATGGGCGAACGGGATCGGCGACGGATGGTCCAGATAGGGGTGGCGTACGCGAGTCACCGGGGAAGTATCGCGCGCTACGGTGTCGGCTCCACGACGGCCGTGCCGCGCGCGGGTGCCGGGGACGTGACCTCGGACGCGGACTCCTTGCCCGCTTCGGGGATCGCGAAGACACGGAGGAAGAACTGGGCCAGCGGCCCGATCGCCAGCGCGTACAGGACAGTGCCCACGCCGAGCGAGCCGCCGAGCAGGAACCCGGTCGCCACCACGACGACCTCAAGTGACGTACGCACCAGCCGAATTGAGCGTCCCGTCACCTTGTGCAGGCCCGTCATCAGGCCATCGCGCGGGCCCGGGCCGAAGCGGGCCGAGATGTAGAGGCCGGTCGCCACCCCGTTGCAGACGATCGCGGCCACCGTCAGCGGAACCTGCGCGAGCAGCCCGTGCACATCGGGGACCACGGCGAGCGTGGCGTCCATGAAGATGCCGATCGCGAAGACATTGGACACGGTGCCGAGCCCCGGCCGCTGCCGGATCGGGATCCACAGCAGCAGCACCGCCGCCCCGACGATGATCGACACGACGCCGATGGAGATGCCGGTGTGCTCGGAGAGACCCTGGTGCAGCACCCCCCACGGTTCGAGACCGAGCCCGGCGCGGACGAGCAGCCCCGAACTGACGCCGTACAACGCGAGGCCGACATAGAGCTGCAGCAGCCTCCGCGTGAGGTGCGTGGACAAGATGGTGCCCCCTGAGTGGATCCTGTGTGGTGGTAGTGGACTGACTCATGACACTCTGTGGCGGGGAAATGGACCCCGCCCATGGCCAATTCGAGGAAGGTGGACTGACTTCATGGCTCAGTGGACCTCGGCGATCGGGCCCGCCCAGCTCGCCCGCCAGCTCAACGCACAGCAGCCACGCCCCGTCGGCACCGGACTGCGCAAGCCGCCCGCCTACCGGGCGCTGGCCGACGGGATCCGGCTGCTCGTCCTCGAAGGCCGCGTCCCGGCCGCCGCCCGGCTGCCCGCCGAGCGAGAACTGGCCCTCGCCCTCTCGGTGAGCCGCACGACCGTCGCCGCCGCCTACGAGGCGCTGCGCGGCGAGGGCTTCCTCGAATCCAGGCGCGGCGCGGGCAGCTGGACCGCCGTCCCGGCCGGGCATCCGCTGCCCGGCCGGGGCCTCGAACCACTGCCGCCCGAGTCGCTCGGCTCGATGATCGACCTCGGCTGCGCGGCGCTTCCCGCCCCCGAGCCCTGGCTGACCCGGGGCGTACAGGGCGCGCTCGAAGAGCTCCCGCCGTACGCCCACACGCACGGCGACTACCCGGCGGGCCTGCCCGCGCTGCGCCAGATGCTCGCCGACCGCTACACCGCCCGCGGCATCCCGACGATGCCCGAGCAGATCATGGTGACGACCGGCGCGATGGGGGCGATGGACGCCATCTGTCATCTGTTCGCCGGACGCGGTGAACGCATCGCCGTCGAATCACCTTCGTACGCCAACATCCTTCAGCTGATGCGCGAGGCGGGCGCCCGCCTCGTGCCGATCGCCATGGCCGAGGGGCTCACCGGCTGGGACCTGCCCCGCTGGCGCCAGGTGCTCAGGGACGCCGCGCCCCGGCTCGCGTACGTCGTCGCCGACTTCCACAACCCCACGGGCGCGCTCGCCGACGAGGACCAGCGCCGCCAGCTCGTGGACGCGGCCCGCTCGGCCGGCACGGTGCTCGTCGTCGACGAGACGATGAGCGAGCTGTGGCTCGACGATGACCTCGACATGCCGCGCCCCGTCTGCGCCTTCGACCCGGCCGGGGCCACGGTGCTCACCGTCGGCTCGGCGAGCAAGGCGTTCTGGGCGGGCATGCGCATCGGCTGGGTGCGGGCCGCGCCCGACATCATCCGCTCACTGGTCGCCGCCCGCGCGTACGCCGACCTGGGCACCCCGGTCCTTGAGCAGCTCGCCGTCAACTGGCTTATGGCGACGGGGGGTTGGGAGCAGGCGGTCGAGCTTCGTCGCACCCAGGCCCGCGAGAACCGCGACGCCCTGGTGACGGCGGTGCGCCGCGAACTCCCCGACTGGGAGTTCCACGTGCCGCGCGGCGGGCTCACGCTGTGGGTCCGCACGGGCGGCCTGTCGGGATCCCGCCTCGCGGAGGTCGGCGAACGCGTCGGAGTGCGGGTGCCGTCCGGCCCCCGCTTCGGAGTGGACGGCGCCTTCGAGGGCTATGTACGCCTGCCGTTCACGGTGGGCGGCCCGGTCGCCGAGGAGGCCGCGGTGCGGCTGGCCGCGGCGGCGCGGCTCGTGGAGACGGGTGGAGGTTCGGGGGGCGCGGAGCCGCCGCGGACGTTTGTGGCTTGAGGGTGGTGGAGCGGTGGGCGGTGGGGGTTGGATTGGCGGTTGACGGATTCTGGAATCTGACATCGGCCATCTGTCATCTGCTATCGGCCGACTGACACCCCTCAGCCCCCCGCCGGAACCGGCCGACGGACACCCCTCAGCCCCCTCCGCCGGAACCGGCCGACGGACACTCTCACCCTTCCGCTGGAATCACCCTGCCGCCTCCACCGGCGCCTCCCGCGCCGGGAGCAGGTCCAGGACGGCCCGGCGATGGGCCTCCGTCGTCGCGTCGTCGTACGGGTCCGGGGTCGCCGGGACCTGAAGGCGGAGGACCGGGCCCGTGCCGAGGCGGGCGTAGCCGCGGCCCGGGGGGACGTCGGGGGTTGGGGTGGTGTGCGGCGGGACGCCCAGTACTGACTCGACCTGGCCGAGCGAGGCCTCGCCGAGGACCACGCGGGCCCGGGTGTGGGAGCGTACGAGCTCTGGCAGGTCGTCCAGGGTGTCGAACTGTTCGGCGACCACGACCGTCACTCCGGCGGCTCGGCCGTGCCGCAGCGGGACCTGGAGCAGGTGCTGGGGGTCGGTGCGGCCGTCGGCCGCGGCCAGGTCGGCGAGGGCACTGGGCTGGTCGAGCAGGATCCACAGCGGCCGTTTGGTGTCCTCGGGCGCAGGATGGCCCGCCTGGCGGGCCCGGTTCGCGGCGATCAGCCGGCGCTCGGTCTCGTGCGAGGCCCATTCGAGGGTGGCGAGCGCTCCGACGAGGCCGCACTCGACGGCGAGGACGCCCGAGCGGCCCGTGAGACAGGCGTATTCGCCGGTTCCGCTGCCCTCGACGATCAGCAGGTCGCCGTGCTGGAGGGCCTGCAGCGCGATGGAGCGGAGCAGGGTCGTGGTGCCGGAGCCGGGCTGGCCGACGACCAGGAGGTGGGGTTCGGTCGAGCGGGGCCCGGTGCGCCAGACCACCGGCGGGGCGTCGTGGCTCTCCTCGCCCGCGGTCACCGGGACCGTCCGCTGCACGGCGTCCGCGTCGGTGAAGCCGAGGACGGTCTCGCCCGGTGAGGTCACGAAGCGCTGGGCGGCGATCGAGGTGGGCAGCGCGTCGAGCACGCTCATGACCAGCTGGTTGCCCTCCTCGTCCCAGGCGAAGTGGTACTCGCGGCCGCGCCCCGACTTGGCGTGCAGAAGCTGCTCGATGCGGGCCCGAGAGGCGGCCTCGCCGTCGGTGAAGTACGTGGGGTAGCGCACCTGGAGCCGGGTGAGGCGGCCGTCGTCGTCGAATTCGTATTCGCTGAAGGTCCCGTCCCACTCGCCTCCGTAGGAGAAGAGCGGGTTCGGGTCCTCGGGGACGGAGAAGTACGGCACGAGCGCCTCGTAGAGGGCCTGGAGGCGGGCGAGCTCCGCTTCGTCGGGGCCGGTCTTGACGACGGGCCTCTCCCGGCCCTGCCAGGCGGCCGCGCCCATCACCGCGATCAGGGCGAGGAGCGGCCCGTACGGGATGAGCGCGACGACCAGGGCGACGGCCGCCGTGAGGAACAGCGCGGGACCACGCCGTTCCTTGGGGGTGGCGGCCCATTTGCCGCGCAGGGCGGCGGCGATCAGCCGCAGGCCGCGGCTGATCGTGATGAGCGGATGGAGAACGTCGGTGGCGCTGTCGGCGGCCGTGCGCGCGATCTCGCGGCTGCGAACGAGGGGTGCGCTGCTGCTCAGAATGCGGGGGAGCGGTCGCCGGGCCACATCGTTCTCCTGGAGTTGTGTCCGCGGAGGTCTCCGCGGCCCCGTCTGGCGTCGTACGGAGGACGGCGGGGGATCAGAACTTGATTCCGCTCAGCATGCTGGCGAGGCTCGCGCCCCCGGCGGTGATGCTCGGGGCGATGGCACTGCCCGCGAGGTAGAAACCGAAGAGCGCGCACACGAGCGCGTGCGAGGCCTTGAGTCCGTCCTTCTTGAAGAAGAGGAAGCAGATGACTCCGAGCAGCACCACGCCTGAGATGGACAGGACCATTTGGGGATCTCCTGGTTGATGGGGACGGTCACCATGAGTTCTTCCAGGCTCACAGGAAGTATCTATGGGATAAAAGGTGCAAATGGGTGAAATTCTTTCAATTTCACTGGAGTGGCGGACAGGAAAGAGCGTGCCGGATCGGGACACTGTGCGCCGCCAGGACGCGAAACCGTCACCCGGGGTGATCGTTGTCGCCGTTGTGCCACGTCATGTCGCCCGTCGGGCAGTACCCTGTCGATTCACTCGTACGGCTCTGTCGCCGTGCGGGTCTGTTCCGTTGCCCCTAAGGAGTTTTCGATGAGCGAGGAACTCGATCCCGAGGTGGTCGAGCTGGCGGCCAAGATCTTCGAGCTGGCCCGTCAGGGTGACGCCGGGACGCTCGCCGCCTACATCGACGCAGGGGTGCCCGCGAACCTCACCAACGACCGCGGCGACTCCCTCGTGATGCTGGCCGCCTACCACGGGCACGCCGAGGCGGTGGCCGCCCTGCTGGCCCGCGGTGCCGAGGCCGACCGCGCCAACGACCGCGGCCAGACCCCGCTCGCCGGCGCCGTCTTCAAGGGCGAGGACGCCGTGATCAAGGCTCTCCTGGCCGGCGGAGCCGATCCTTCCGCCGGGACGCCCTCCGCGGTCGACACCGCCAGGATGTTCGGCAAGACGGACCTGCTCGCCCTGTTCGGGGCCAACTGACCGTCCACCAAGCGTTTACGGGGGATCCACCGAAGAGCCCGCTGAGAGGGGCGCCGTAAATGTGGTCGCGATGGCGAAATGGCTGGGTCATCATGACGTCGAACCCCTACATCGGGGGCAGGGTCCCTACATCGGGGACCGCGACGAAAGGCAGGAAGATGGTCTACACCAAGCAAAAGACGGCGGGCGACCCCTCATGTTGCTGCGCGGCCTAGGGCAAGGCACGAATCCCCGGTTGCGTCGACAGCTTGATGTGAGGCTATTTCCATGTTCGATCCAGTCATAGCGCCGAGCGGCACGCTGCTCGGTCTGCTGCAGCGGGGCCGCGGCGACGGCACCCTGCACGCGCTGGCCGCCCCGCGCGACGAGGCCCTGGCGGCCCTCAACCACTGCGTACTGAGCGACCCCCGCCACGACTGGCAGGTCGAGAACCGTTCGCTGTACTACGCGCGCCTCTTCCTGGATCTCGACGGCGGGCTCGACCAGATCGAGCACCACCTCTTCGGCGCCGAGGACATCCTCGACACCGAGGACTCCAGGACCGGGCTCGCCCTCGCCGTCCTCGGCCACCTCGCCTCGTACGGCAGGAACGACGCGCTCGCGCTGCTCCGCCGCTACGCCGCGACCGGCTCCAACTGGGCCTGGGCCCTGGACGAGCTCGCGCTGCGCGACGACGACGCGGGCCTGCGCGCCCTTGCCATGCCCGTGCTCGGCCGCTTCCCCGCCACTCCGGAGGGCGACGCGGAGCTCGCCGCCACCGTGCGCGACGCCTATGAGCCGCGCCCCTGGCGGCTGTGGGCCGAGGATCCGCGCGAGAGCGTGGGCGCCCGGGTGCGGGCCGCCCAGGAGACCGGCTCCTTCGACCGCTGGCAGCGCCAGATGCGGCCGTCCGGGCCCCGCCCCGGATGGAGCGTCCAGGCCGTCTTCGACTGGGCCGACCAAGGTCTGGAACGCGGCGCGGTCCTGCACCTGCCCGCGGCCAGGTGCCTCGGCGCCGTCGCCGGGCCCGAGGACCGCGACGCCATCGTCGAAGCGGCCCGCTCCGGCACCGACGGGGCCCGCGGCGCCGCCCTGCACTATCTCGCCGAGTCACGCGACGCCCGTGTGCTCGACCTGATCGAATCAGCCGTTTCGACCGGTTCACGCATCGCCGCCGAAGCCGCCGTCCACGCCTTCGAGCGGATGTGCGGCCCCGAGGCCGTCGACCGGGCCCGCGGCTGGGTCCAGCGCCCCGACGAACTCGGTGCCTCCGCCGCCAGCGTGCTCGCGTCACGCGGCGAGGCCGGCGACGAGAAGCTGGTGCTCGGCGCGCTCCGCGAGACCGTACGCGCCGAAGGCCCCGACGCACCGCTGCTCCGGGCGCTCGTCGACGGGGCGGGACGGCTCGGCATCTGCTGCGCCGCCCCCGTTCTGCGGCACGTCTACCGCGAGACCGCCTCCTCAGAGCTGCGCGGCCGCACCGCCCGTGCGCTCGCCGCGACCGACCCCTCCTTCGCGACCGGCTTCGCCGTCGAGTGCCTGTGGGACTGCGAGGAGACCACCAGAGAAGTGGCCGCCCAGTACGCCGAGCTCGTCGACGCCCGCGTGGCCGAACGACTGCGCAGGCTCGCCGCCGACCCGGCCGAGGAGGCCGAGGTGCAGAGCGCCATCCACGACCGGCTCGGCCCGGACCCCACGGCCGTGTGACCCACGGCAACCGGAGGCGGGGCCGTGCGATCCACGGCCGGACCCCCGGGTGAGACAACGCTCATGGGACGTTCCCCGGGCGGAAAGATCCAAGTCGGCCGGGCCACGTCCGGCGCGACGACAACACGGGTATGCGTGTCGTCATCGTCACCGAATCCTTCCCGCCCGACGTCAACGGCGTGGCCCACTGCGCCCTGCAGACCGCCCGGCATCTCGCCGCACGCGGTCACCAACCGCTCGTCATAGCCCCGGCCACGGCCACGGGGGAGGGCTCTGACGCGCCGTGCCCCGTCATACGGGTGCCCTCGCTTCCGCTGCCCGGCTATCCAGAGGTCCGCCTCGCGCTGCCCAGCCGCCGGGTCGCCGCCGCGATCGCGGCCCACCGGGCCGACCTCGTCCACCTGGCGAGCCCCTTCGTCCTCGGCGTACGCGGCATGGCCGCCGCGGCCCGCCTCGACGTCCCCGCCGTCGCCGTCTACCAGACCGATCTGGCCGGGTACGCCCGCACCTACATGGGCACCGGCGAAGGCACCGCCTGGCGGCGCCTCAAGGCCGTGCACTCGGCCGCCGACCGCACCCTCGCCCCCTCCACCTCGGCCCAGCGCGACCTGGAGGAGCACGGCGTCCAGCGGGTGCGGCTGTGGCCGCGCGGCGTGGACACCGACCGTTTCCGGCCGGAAAGGCGCGACGCCGCGCTGCGCCGCGAACTCGCCCCGCACGGCGAACTGATCGTCGGCTACGTCGGCCGGCTCGCCCCCGAGAAGCAGGTCGAGCTCCTCGCGGACGTCTGTGCCCTGGACGGCGTACGCGTCGTCGTCACCGGGGACGGGCCCAGCGCGCCCGCCCTGCGCGGCGCCCTGCCCGGCGCGGTCTTCCTCGGCCGCCGCACCGGCGACGAACTCGCCCGGATCTACGCCTCGTTGGACGTCTTCGTGCACACCGGCCCGTACGAGACGTTCTGCCAGACCGTGCAGGAGGCCATGGCGAGCGGGGTGCCGGTCATCGCGCCCGCGGCGGGCGGCCCGCTCGATCTCGTATGCCCCGGACGTACGGGTCTGCTCGTGCCGCCGAGGGACGCGGGGGCCGTCCGCGAGGCCGTTCTGAAGCTCGCCGATCCGGGGCTGCGAGGCGCCTACGGGAAGGCCGGGCGGGAGGCGGTGCGCGACCGCACCTGGGCCGCCGTCGGCGATCTGCTCCTTGACCACTATGCCGAGGTGCTCGGCGCACGCGCGGCGGTGGCGGCATGAGCGGCCTCAGGATGGTGCGGCTCGCCAACTTCGTCACCCCCGCCTCCGGCGGCCTGCGCACGGCGCTGCGCGAGCTCGGCCGGGGCTATCTGGCGGCCGGACACGAACCCGTGCTCGTCGTGCCGGGCGGGCGCGAGCAGGACGAACTCACCGAGCAGGGGCGGGTGATCACGCTGCCGGGCGTGGTACTGCCTGGCACGGGCGGCTACCGGGTGCTCGCCGACCGGCGCCGGGTGCGCCAGGTCCTCGAAGACCTCACGCCCGACCGCATCGAGGTGTCCGACCGCACCACCCTGCGCTGGACCGGCGAGTGGGCGCGCCGGGCCCGGGTCCCCTCCGTGATGGTCTCGCACGAGACCGCCGACGGGGTCCTGCGCACCTGGGGCCTGCCCGAAGCGATGGCCCGCGGCGCAGCCGACCGGCTCAACAGGCGTACCGGCTGGGCGTTTTCGCGCATCGTGTGCACCACGGAGTGGGCGGAGCGCGAGTTCGTGCGGATCGGCGTGCGCAACGTGGTCAGGGCGCCGCTCGGCGTCGACCTCGCGCAGTGCAGGCCGGGGCGCCGCTCGACGGTACTGCGGGCCCGGCACGCGCGCGGCGCCCGGGTGCTGCTCCTGATGTGCTCGCGGCTCTCGGTGGAGAAGCGGCCCGGCCTCGCCCTGGACGCGCTCGCCGCGCTGCGGCACTCGGGGGTGCGGGCGGCCCTGGTGGTCGCGGGGGACGGCCCGCTGACGGGGAGCCTGGAGCGCCGGGCGGCCGCGGAACGGCTGCCGGTCGAGTTCCTCGGGCACCTCGCCGACCGCGAAACGCTCGCCGACCTCCAGGCCGCCGCCGACGTCTGCCTGGCGCCCGGCCCGGCGGAGACGTTCGGCCTCTCGGCCCTGGAGGCGCTGGCCTGCGGGACCCCCGTCGTGTGCAGCGCGTCGTCCGCGCTGCCCGAGGTCATCGGCGACGCGGGTCTCGCGGCCGGGGGAACGGGTGAGGAATTCGCCGCAGCCGTCCGGAAGTTGCTGGCCAGGCCCGAGCCGGGACGCAGGGCTGCCGCGCGGGCGCGGGCCGAACTGTTCGGCTGGGACGCCTCGGTGGCGGCCTTCCTCGCCGCGCACGAGGCGCCGGTGGTGCGGACCGGCACCGTCCGGGAAGCGCCGGGGGTGATCGCGTGACCGCCATGGCCTTCGCCGGTGAGGCCATTGAACTGCCGCTGCGGGAGCTGCGGTTCGCGGCGCTCGGCGACTCGCTCACCGAAGGTGTCGGAGACCCCGTGTCCGGCGCCTGGCGCGGCTGGGCGACGCTGCTCGCGAACCATCAGCCGGGGTGGGAGTTCCGGAATTTCGCCACCAGCGGAGCGCTGACCCTGGACGTTCTTGAGCAACAGGCGCCTATGGCAAGGGAGTTCGCGCCTCACCTCGCCTCCGTAGTCGTCGGCGTCAACGACACACTGCGCCGCTCCTACGACATTCACCGCGTCGCGGTACGCCTTGACGCGGTGTACGGCGGCCTCGCCGGAGCGGGAGCGGTGCTGCTCACGGCCTGTCTGCCCGACCCGGGCGCCATGCTGGGGCTGCCGGGGCCGCTCGCCCGCCCGCTCGCCAGGAGACAGCGGGCCGTCAACGCCGTGGTGCACGCCCTGTCCGCGCGGTACGGGGCGGTTCATCTGCACCTCGCCGACCCCGCCTGGGTCGAGGACAGGGCCCTGTGGAGCGCGGACCGGCTGCATCCGGGCGAGCGCGGACACCGGCTGATCGCGGCCCGCTGTCACGCGCTGCTCGCCGAACGCGGCCTCGCGCCGGGTGCGCCACCTTCCGTAGAGCCGGAACGTCAGCCGCCGGGCGCCGCCGCGTCCCTGTACTGGCTGGCCACCTCGGGCACCGCCTGGCTGGCCCGCCGCTCCACCGACCTGCTGCCCCAGCTGCTGCGCCTGGCGGGCGAGGAGCTGCGCCATGCGGCGCGGCTCGATCTGCATGCCGCCGAGACCCTCACCTCCGCGCTGGCGGCCGTATCGCCGGGTCAGGGCCGCCCTACCGGCGCGAACCGCAGCGGCGTGCCGGGGGCGGCCTGAGCCGCGGCCGCCAGATCCGGCTCGGGGACGACGCCGATCACCGGGTAGCCGCCGGTCGTCGGATGGTCGGCGAGGAAGACCACCGGCCGTCCGTCCGGTGGCACCTGGACCGCGCCCAACACCATTCCCTCACTGGGGAGTTCACCCTCCACGGCACGCCGCAGCGCGGGCCCCTCGGTGCGCAGCCCGATGCGGTTGCTCGACGAGGACACCCGGTAGCGTCCACCCGCCAGAACGGCCGTGGCGTCCGCCGTGAACCAGTCCGCGCGCGGCCCCGGGCGCACGCGCAGCACCAACTCCTCCGGCACGCCCGGCGCGGGCGCCTCGTCCACGTGCGGGTACGCGCCGGCCGGGCGGCCCAGCGGCAGTACGGCGCCGTCCCTGAGCAGCGCCGGGCCGAGGCCCGACAGAAGGTCGGTGGAGCGGCTGCCGAGCACCGGCTCTACGGTGATGCCGCCGGCGAACGCGAGGTAGGAGCGCACCCCGCGGGTCGCCGCGCCCACCTCGACCACGGCCCCCGAGGGCACCCGCACCGGGGCGCCCCACGCCACCGGCCGGCCGTCCAGCGTGACCGGGCAGGGCGCCCCGGTCACCGCCACGGTGACCGCGCAACGCGGCCGTACCGCACACCCGTTGAGGGTCGTTTCGAGGAGGGCCGCCCCCATGGCGTTGCCGACCAGGCGGTTGGCGAGACGGCTCGCGGGCAGATCCAGCGCGCCCGAACGCGGCACCCCGAGGTGCGCGTGGCCGTGTCTTCCCTCGTCCTGTACGGAGGTGAGCGCTCCGGCCCGTACGACGGACAGGGCCCGGTCGGTCATCGCGCCGCCCGGGGGACGAAACGGACCCGGGTGCCCGGGGTGAGCAGGGCGGCGGGCTCGCGGTGCGGGTCCCACAGGGCGGCGTCCGTACGGCCGATCAGCTGCCAGCCGCCGGGGGAGGAGCGCGGATAGACACCGGTGTACGGGCCCGCGAGCGCGACCGAGCCCGCCGGGACCGAGGTGCGCGGCGTGTCCCGGCGCGGCACGGCGTACCGCTCCCCGAGCCCGGTGAGGTAGGCGAAGCCGGGCGCGAACCCGCAGAAGGCGACCCGGAACTCGGCCGAGGAGTGGATGCGTACCGCCTCCCGCTCCGAGACCTGCCACAGAGCCGCGACGTCCGCGAGATCGGGGCCGTCGTAGCGCACGGAGATCTCGACCGTCTCCTGGGTGCCCGCCTCCAGAGGAGGGATGCGCCAAGCCGTCAACTCGGCGGCCAGCGCCGGGGGATCACTCACGCCGTCGAGCAGTACGGTGCGGGCCGCGGGCACGATCTCCCGTACCGGAGGCAGTGTTCCGGCGGCGCGGCGGCGCAGCAGTTCGGCGTGCAGCGCCCCGGCCGCCTCACCGTTCTCCAGCTCGACCAGCAGGGCGTGTTCCCCGACCGGCAGGGTGCGCAGGGTGCTCACGAGAACGCCGCCACCCGGACGCCCGCCGACTCAAGCGCCGCCCGCACCCGGCGGGCCAGGTCCACCGCGCCCGGGGTGTCGCCGTGCAGGCACAGCGAGCCCGCGCCGACGGGGACCGGCTCGCCGGACTCGGCCACGACCGTGCCGTCCAGGGCCATCGTGACCGCGCGCGCCACCACGGCATCCGGGTCGCTGACGACGGCGCCGTCGCGGCCGCGCGGCACCAGCGTGGCGTGCGCGGTGTAGGCGCGGTCCGCGAACGCCTCCGTGACGATGCCGAGCCCAGCCTCCTCGGCCACCGCGAGCAGTTGGGAGCCGGGCAGCCCGAGGACCGGGAGCGCCCCGCCCGCGAGCAGCATCCCTTCGACGACGGCGGCCGCCTGTTCCTCGTCGTGCACGACGCGGTTGTAGAGCGCGCCGTGCGGTTTGACGTAGGAGACCCGGCTGCCCGCGGCGCGCGCGAAGACCTCCAACGCGCCGATCTGGTAGGCGACTTCGGCGGCCAGCTCATGGCGCGGTACGTCCATGGAGCGGCGGCCGAAGCCCGCCAGGTCGCGGTAGGAGACCTGGGCGCCGATGCGTACGCCGCGCTCCGCGGCCAGGGCGCAGACCCGCCGCATGATGGCCGGGTCGCCCGCGTGGAAGCCGCAGGCCACGTTGGCGCTGGTGACAACGGACAGAAGTTGTTCGTCGTCGGTCAACCGCCAGTGGCCGAAGCCCTCGCCGAGGTCGGCATTGAGGTCGATCGACGTCGTCGCGGACCGGGTCATGGGTGCGGGATCTCCTGTTCGAGGCGGTGTGTGGTCCTGTGGTGCAGTCTGCCCCGGGCGGGCGCGGGGCGCTCGGCCGGCGCGGGTCAGGGCGTGCGGTACCGCTCGTCGCGGATGTCGGTGAGGAACATCCGGCCCGGCGCGTGGGTGAGCGCGAACGGCGGCCGGGACGCCATCACCGCCGCCTGCGGCGTGACCCCGCAGGCCCAGAACACCGGCACGTCACCGGGCCGGGCTTCCACCGGGTCCCCGAAGTCGGGCCGGGACAGGTCGCCGATGCCGAGCGCCGCCGGATCGCCCGAGTGCACGGGCGCGCCATGGACCGCGGGCATCGCCCGCGTCACCCGGCAGGCCGTGCTCACCAGAGGGGACGGGATCGGCCGCATCGACACCACCAGCGGGCCGCTGAGCCGCCCCGCGGGCCTGCAGGGCCGGTTCGTCACGTACATCGAGACGTTGCGGCCCTGCTCGACGTGGCGCAACGGCACGCCCTCGGCGGCCAGTCGGGACTCGAAGGTGAAGCTGCACCCGATGAGGAACGTCACCAGGTCGTTCCGCCAGAAGCCCGTGGCGTCGGCCGGCTCGGCGATCAGCTCGCCGTCCTCCCACACCCGGTAGCGGGGAACTTCCGAGCGCAGGTCGGCATGGGGGGCGAGCCGCGTCCTGAAGGAGCCGGGCTCCGTGACGTCGAGGACCGGGCAGGGCTGCGGATTGCGCTCGCAGAACAGCCGTACGTCCTCGGCCCAGTCGGCCGGTACGGAGATCAGGTTCACCTGGGTGTGCCCGGGCGCCCAGCCCGCGGTCGGCACGTCCGTGCCCGAACGGAACAGGGCGCGGGCCGCACTCGGAGACAACAAGGAGGTGGGATCCACGGCGTTCACGACAGCTCCTGTCCGCGGGTCTCGGGCAGTCCCAGCAGGGCCAGTACGGCGATGGCGTAGCCGACCGCGCCGAACACCAGGGCTCCGCCCACGCCCCAGCTGTCGGCGAGATAGCCGACCAGGGTGGGGAAGAACGCGCCCACGGCCCGCCCGGTGTTGTACGTGAAGCCCTGGCCGGTGCCGCGCACAGCGGTCGGGTACAGCTCGCTGAGGAACGAGCCGAAGCCGCTGAAGATCGCCGACATGCAGAAGCCGAGCGGGAAACCGAGCACCAGAAGGAGGGTGTTCGCCCCGGACGGAAGGTGTGTGTAGGCGAGGATGCAGAGGGCCGACAGGACCGCGAACAGGGCGATGTTCTTCTTCCGGCCGAGCCGGTCGGTGAGGTACCCGCCGGTCAGATAGCCGATGAAGGCGCCCGAGATCAGGAACGCCAGATAGCCGCCGGTGCCGACGACCGTGAGGTGCCGGTCGCTCTTGAGGAAGGTCGGCACCCACGTGGCGAGCGTGTAGTAGCCGCCCTGGACACCGGCGGACAGCAGCACCGCGAAGAGGGTCGTGCGCAGCAGCGGGCCCCGGAAGATGGCGGCGAAGGTGGCGGCGCCGCTCGTGGTGGCGGCCGTGGCGAGGCGCCGCTCGGTGGCCTGGGGGGCGTCACTGACATTGCGGCGCACGTAGACGAGCAGCAGGGCCGGGAGCGCCCCGGTCCAGAACACCACGCGCCAGGCGGTGTCGGCGTCCACGTACTGGAACACCAGCGTGTACACGACGACGGCGAGCGCCCAGCCGGCCGCCCACGCGCTCTGCACGGCACCCAGGGTCCGGCCGCGGTGCTTGGCCGAGGCGTACTCGGCGACCAGGATCGCGCCGACCGCCCACTCGCCGCCGAAGCCGAGACCCTGCAGGGCCCGGAACACCAGCAGCGTCTCGTAGTTGGGCGCGAACCCGCAGAGCACGGTGAAGACCGCGTAGGTGCCGACGGTGATCATCAGCGCCTTGACCCGGCCGATGCGGTCGGCGACCACCCCGGCGAACGCGCCGCCGACGGCCGAGACCACCAGCGTCACCGTGGTGAGCAGCCCCGTCTGGCCGGTGTCGAGCCCGAAGTAGGCCGAGATCGCGACCATGGTGAGCGGGAGCGTGAAGAAGTCGTACGAGTCGAGGGCGTAGCCCCCGAAGGCGCCTCCGAAGGCGCGGCGCCCACCGGGTCCGAGCGCGCGCAGCCATCCGAACGGGCCGTTGTCGTGCGGGTGTTGACCGTGCTGCGGCTGTGCCTTGGTCGTGCTCATGTGCACCTCGCGGGAGGGGATGAGAGGGCTGCCGAGACTGTGCGGGTCCGGAGAGCGGGTCCGGTCGTGGGGCTCCTTGAGCGCGCGTCCGGGGTGCGGTTCTGGAGTGGGGCTCCGGTGTGGTGCTCCGGTGTGCGGCGCCCGTGTGCGGTTCCTCTCAACGTAGGGGATTGTTGAACGATCCGACAAGACTCATGCCGGGACGTTCTGGCTTCCTCACATCCCCATGTCCTCGTGTCCCCATGTCCCCATGTCCTCGCGATGCTTCTACGATGGGGCCACGCGTCGGCGGGAACGGCCGGCGGGGGAGAGAGGGCGCTGTGGCGACAACGGACTCCGGACTCGGTGGACTTGCCGAGGACCGTGCGCTGCTTGGCCGAACCAGCACGGCTGAGCGGGTCGCGGACATCCTGCGCACCCGGATCGCCGAAGGCTTCTTCCCTCCGGGGGAGCGCCTCGCGGAGGACGCCATCGGCAAGGCCCTCGGAGTGTCGCGCAACACCCTGCGCGAGGCGTTCCGGCTGCTCACCCACGAACGGCTCCTCGTTCACGAGCTCAATCGCGGGGTCTTCGTCAGGGTGCTGGCAGTCGAGGACGTGGCCGACATCTACCGCACCCGGCGCCTCGTCGAATGCGCCGTCGTCCAGGGGCTCGGCGAGCCGCCCTACCCTCTCGAAGGGCTCGACGCGGCCGTGTCGGGCGGCGAACGCGCGGCCGAGGAGGGCGACTGGCAGGGCGTCTCCACCGCCAACATCCACTTCCACCGCGAACTCGTCGGCCTCGCGGGCAGCGCCCGCACCGACGAGCTGATGCGCGGCGTCCTGGCCGAACTCCGCCTGGCCTTCCACGTGGTGGACGACCCGCGCCGCCTCCACCAGCCCTACCTCGTACGCAACCGGGAGATCCTGGAGGCGCTGCGCGCGGGCGAGCGGGGGCGGGCTCGGCGGCTTCTCGCCGACTACCTCGACGACTCGCGCGCCCAGCTCGTCGAGGCCTACGGGAAACTGGTCGCGGACGCCCTCGCCTAGCCGCATACGGAGGCCATGGGCAGCGGGCTGATCTGCGCCGTTTCGACCGTTGTCAGTGCGAGGACCTAATCTGTCCACCGTGACTTCGCCTGCCTCGACGGAACCCGTTCCGCCCCAGCTCAGCGCGGCGGCGCGCCCCGCACCGGGCCCGGCCGCCGACGAGGGTCTGGCGCGGCGTCTGCGCGCGCTCGCCTGCACCGCGCCGCTGCACGACCTCGACGTGCGCAAGGCCAACCTCGCGGGCGAGTACTCGGTGTACGCGATGGCCGAGGTGGCCCTCGCCTCCATCGACCTCGTCACACTGAACATGGACTTCGACACGGGCGCCGACCACGAGCAGATCGTGGCCCGGCTCATCCCGCGCGTGGCCGCCCAGGCACCGGCCCGGCCCGCCGCCGAGCACGAGCGGGTGGCCCGCTGGGTCCTGGAGAACCTGATCAACGTGGGCAGCGTGGACCGCGGCTTCCGCGCGGTGTACGGCACGTTCAACCCGGACGGGGTCTATGTCCGCAGGGACTACGACTTCAAGCTCCTCGAAGAGGTCCCCGGGTACGGCGGCGCCGTGTACCTGCGCACCACCGACGAGGCCGTCAACGTCCTGGTGGGCGCCCTCGACACCGACGTCACCAGCGCCCAGATCGCGGCCGAGGTCAAGCTGGAGATCCTGATCAGCCGCGGCCGCCTGGCCGACGCCCAGCTCGCCGCCGAACAGGCCCGCTACCGCACCGTCCAGTACGCCGAGACGCTGCGACGCACCCTGGAGGCCACGCGGCGCAACGTGCGCGCGGTCGACTGGCTCAACGCGGTGCCGGACATGATCGCCGAGGCCCTCGACCACGTCGCCGACCGCTACCGGCACGAGAACGCGATCCTCACCAACATCCGCAAGGCCCGCGACGAGGCGGAGGACCCGGAGCACAAGCGCCGCGCCGCCGAGCTCGTCGACATCGTCAAGGACTGCATCCGCCGCCACACCCAGCTCCAGTCCCGCCTCCTGGAGGCCGGCCCGCTCTTCCGTGCCGAACAGGACCGCCAGGCCTTCGCCCGCCCGGCCGCCCGCTCCGGCCTCGACCTGTACGGACAGCTGGTCGCGCCCGTACTGCCGCTCCCGGTGGAACAGGCGATCCGCGTCACCGACGCCTTCTTCGCCCGCGGCACCGGCCTGCGCACACCGGTGTCCGTCCGGGTCGGCGACCTCGTGGACATACTGCTCACGCCGCCCCTGGAGCGCGAGCACCTCGGCGCGGAGATGCCCGAGCCCGACCTGATCGCCACCCCCGACGACAGCCGGTTCAGCGAGGAGCAGCTCGCCGCCGCCATGGAACTGCTCGACCTGGAGCACGACGCCCCGCGCCGCCTCTCCGGCCTGCTGGCCGAGGCCCGCCGCCTCGACCCCGAACTGCCGTACCTGGTCGCCCTGTTGGCGGTCCACGCGGCGAGCCCGCCGGTGGGCACGGCGTACCGCCAGGGCGAGGAGCGTCTGCTGTTCGCGGTGGACGACGGCACGCAGCTGGACGACCCGGAGTTCGGCGGGGCGGACCTGATCGTGGGGACGGCCCTGCTGGACGCTGCGGGGATGGCGGCGGGCCGAACGGAGGCGGCGTGAGGTTCCCGGGGCTTCGCCCCCGGGCTCCCATGGCGGCCGCGCCCCTCGGCCCCGCAGCAGGGGTGCAGGGGGCGCAGCCCCCGCCGGGTCCGGGGCGGAGCCCCGGGACCACACCTTTCCCATCCGACCCCCGGAGGGTCTCGGGAAGGGGCGGGGTGGGGAAGAGGTCCGCCGCAGGCGCCCACCCCGCCGCGCCCAGCAACGTACGCACCAAGGAGAAGCACCCGTGACCGACCACCACCCCGAGCCCGCGTTCGGCGACGACGCCGAGGCCGCGGCGCCCGCCGCACCCGGCGCCGGCGGCGAAGGCCGGATCACCCCCGCCGACGCCGCCGACGCCGCCCGGCTCGTCGCCTTCGGCCTGCAGCCCAAGCTGCTGCCGGCCAGGGACGCCGAATACGGCGAGCTGCTGCGCCGGCACCGCGAGGACCCCGCGTTCGCGCGCCTCGCCGACGCCGTCGCGGCCGGGCTCGGCCTGATCGTCCTGGAGGTGTCGCCCCGCGCCGGCATGGCCGTGACGGCCGCCGAGGACTCGGTCTTCGCCGTCCGCATGGGCGACTACGCGCGCCGCGCCGCCGCCCCCGACTCCGCCGACCGCTTCCTGCACGGCCTGGCCCATCTCGCCGTCGCCGCCATGGCGTTCCCCCGGCCCGAGGACCTCGCCGACGACGGCTACATCGGGCGGATCACCGTCAACGGCGTGGACGCCTTCGTGCGGCAGGCCTGCCGCCGTCTGGAGGAGCGGGCCGAGGAGACCGGCGAGAACACCGACCCCGAGAGCGGCGCCCCGGGCCTGGAGGCCGCCTGGCGGATCTACGCGCGGCGCAGCTCCACCGGCGCCACCAAGGACGCCCGTCGGCTCGCCGGTTCGACGACCGGCATCGTCGCCAAGGCCGTCGCCTTCCTCACCGAATCCGGCTTCCTCCAGCGGACCGGCGACGACGCGGGCGGCGCCTACCGCACCACCGCCCGCTATCAGTTGCAGGTCCGCGACATGGCGGGCAGCGCCGCCCTGTCCGAGCTGATCGAACTCGGCGTGGTCGCGGTCAGCGACGGCGGCGCCACCCTCCTGCCGCCGTCCGACGCCGACGACCTGGAACTGGCGGCCGACGCCGGGCTGCCGTTCCACTCCTGACCCCGCCTCCCGCCCCCCATCACCACGAGAGTCCGCCGACATGTACGAGTTGTCCCGGGTCCGCCTCTACTCCATCGGGCCTGCCGGTGCGCGCTACGCCGACACCGTGCTCGACCTGCGGGGAGTCGGCGCGCCCGTGCCCAACCCGGCCCCCGCGCAGGCCGAGTTCTTCGAGGACGAGCCGGTCGGCCCGCCGCGCCGCCCGGCACCCGCGGGCGTGCTCTTCCTGGAGAACGGCGGCGGCAAGTCCGTACTCCTGAAGCTGATCTTCTCGGTGATGCTGCCCGGCCACCGCAACACCCTGGGCGGCGCGAGCTCCGGCGTGCTGCGCAAGTTCCTGCTCGCCGACGACTGCGGGCACGTCGCCCTGGAGTGGCAGCACACCCTCACCGGCGAGCTCGTCGTGGTGGGCAAGGTCAGCGAATGGCGCGGCCGCCAGGTCTCCAACGACCCGCGGAAGTTCGCCGAAGCCTGGTACTCGTTCCGGCCGGGCCCCGGGCTCAGCCTGGACTCGCTGCCGGTCGCCGAGTCCAGCGCGATGCGACCGTCCGCCGAGGGCGCCTCGGGCGCCCAGGGCCGCCGCCGCACCATGAAGGGCTTCCGCGACGCGATCACCGAGGCGACCAAGGCGTACCCGCACCTGGAGGTGTACTGGGAGGACATCCACGACCGCTGGAACGAACACCTCGGCGACCTGGGTCTGGACCCCGAACTCTTCCGCTACCAGCGGGAGATGAACGCCGACGAGGGTGAGGCCGCGGGCCTGTTCGCGGTCAAGAAGGACTCCGACTTCACCGACCTGCTCCTTCGCGCCGTCACCGACACCCGCGACACCGACGGACTCGCCGACCTGGTGAGCGGCTTCGGCAACAAGCTCGGCCGCCGTGCCGAACTCACCGCCGAACGCGACTTCACCGCGGGCTCCGTGGAGCTGCTCAACCGGATCGTCGAAGCCGCCGAGAGCCGGGCGCGGGCCCGCGACGTCCACGCCGGGGCCGAACGCCGCACCCGCACCCTCGCCCGCCGCCTCTCCGCCCGCGCCGCCGCCGAGCGGGGTCGTGCCACCGACCTCGCCCAGCAGGTCACCGCCGCCGCCCACCACGTCACGCTCGCCGAGCAGGCGCGCGGCCGCAGCTCCCTGATCGCCTCCGAACTCGCCTACCGGCACGCCTCGTTGGCGCTCGCCGTCGCCGAGAAGGCCGCCACCGCCCAGCGCCGCGAACTGGCCGACGCCCGCACCCTGCACTCCGCCTGGCAGGCCGCCGAGGCCGTGCTCCGCCACCGCGCGGCCGCCGACCGCTCGGCCCGCGTCGCCGCCGCCATCCAGGAAGCCGAACGGGACGCCGCCCCCGCCCTCGCGGCCCGCGCCAAGGCCGCCGCCGATCTCGTACGGGCGCTGCACGCGGCCGCCGAGGACGGCGAGCGCGTCGCGGCCGAGGAGGAAGAGCGCTCAGCCGCCCTTCAGGAGGCGGGCGAGGCCGCCCACCGCGACGCCACCGCCGCCGCGACCGAGGCCCAGCGGGCCCGCAGCGAGGCCGGGCACCTGCGCCAGCGCCTGGCGGAGGTCGAGCAGGAGACCGCCGAGGCCGTACGGGCCGGATGGCTCGACGACAGCGCGCCGGACGCCGACCCGGCCCGCGCGGCCCTCGCCGCCAGCGACGCCGAGAAGACCGCGGTGGCCGGTTGGGACGCGGCCCGCGAAGCCGCCCGCACGGCCGCCGACCGGGCCCGCGAGGCCGCCTCCGTCGAGGCCCGCGCCGAACTGGCCGCGGCCCGCGCCGAGGACGCCGCCCGCGCCGCCGAGAACGCCTACGACGCCGAGCGCCGGGCCGCCGAATCGCTCGCCGCGGAGGAGCGCCTGGCCGAACTGCTCAGCCTGCCCGGAGCCACCGGCGCCGTGCCCGAGCCCCGCAGGCACGACGGCGAGGGAGCCCAGACCCCGCTCACCGCCGAGGAGTTGGACCGCAGCGCCGACGAACTGCGCGCTCTGCTCGACCAGGGCATCGCCTCCGCCGAGCGTCAGCTCTTCGAACTGCGCACGGCCGCCGCCGACGACTCGCGGATCCTCGGCGCCCTCGGCGACGGCGGGCTCCTTCCGCCCAGCCCGGACGTGCTCGCCACCGTCGAGTACCTCGGCGAGCACGGCATCCCGGCGCTGCCCGGCTGGCGCTACCTCGCCCAGGCCGTGGCCCCCGCCGATCACGCCGCCGTGCTCGCGGCCCGACCCGAGCTCGTCGACGGTGTGGTGATCACCGACCCCGCCTCGCACGCCCGAGCCCGCGAAGCTCTCGCGAGCGCCGCCCTGCTGCCGCGCTCCGCGGTGGCCGTCGGCACAACCGCCGCACTGCTCGCGCCCGTTCCGGCCGCGGACTCGGGCAGCGACAGCGGCATCTTCCTCGTGCCGCCGAACCCGGCCATGCACGACGAGGGCGCCGCCGACGAGGAACGCCAGACGCTGCGCGCCCGCGCCACCGCCCGCGACGAGGAGATCCGTACGCTGGCCGCCCGGCTCGCCGGGGACCGCTCGCTCGCCGCCCGCATCGGATCCTGGCGCGCCGACTGCCCGCCCGGCATGCTCGCCGAGCTCGCCACCGCCGCCCACGGCGCCCGCGAGGCCGCCAAGGAAGCCGCACAGGAACTGACCGAGGCCCGCACCCTACGGGCCGAAGCGGACGAGGCGGCCGCCGACACCGCGCGGGTGCGCGACGAACGGCAGGAGGTCGCCCAGCGCGCCCGGCGCGCCGCCGACGCCCTCGCCGGACTCGCCTACCGGCTCCGAGAGCGGGCCGGCTGGCAGGTCAAGCTCCGCGAACTCGCCGACGAGGCAGCCGAGTCGGAGGCCCGCGCCCAGACGTTCCTGGAGCGCGCCAAGGCCGCCGACGAGGACCGCCGCGCCGCCCAGCGCGCCGCCGACGACGCCCACCGCACCTCCCGCGCGCTGCGCGCCGAGCGTGCCGAGATCGCGGGCGCCCCCGAAAACCTTCCGGAGCCCGACGCGGACGCCCCGCGCGCCGCGCTGCCCACCCTGCGTGAGGCCTACCGCGCCGCGTCCCAGCTGTACGAGAAGGTCGGCGTCGGCGCCGATCTGCGCGCCGAGCAGGCCCGCGCCGAGAGCGACGAAAGCGCCGCCCTCGCCGAGCTCGACCGGCTCACCAACAAGGTGCGCACCCGCGCCGCCACCCTCCTCGAAGGCACCGACGGAGCCGACGGCCCCTCCCGCCAGGCCGCCGCGGCCCGCGCCGAGTCGCTCGTCCAGATGCTGGAGACCCGGGCATCCACGGCGAGCGAGCAACTCGGCCGGCTGCGCGGCGAGGCCGAACGCCTGGCACCCGCCGAAGGCGAGACACACACCGAGCTCCCCGAGGACCAGGTGCCCGCCGACGCCGAGCAGGCCCAGGCCCTGCTGCGTACCGCCACCACCGAACTGGCCGCGCGCACCGACGAGTTGGACACTTCCCGCGCCGCCCACGCCGAACTGCTCACCGCCCACCGGGCCGCCGAGGACGCGGCCGGCGGCTTCGACGAGACGGCCGCGCTGCTTCGCGACCTGCTGCGGGACAACAGCCAGGGCCCGGACGAGGACACCGCCCCCGAGCCGTACCCGGGCACCCTGGAGGAGGCCCGGCAGTCCGCCGCCGAGGCCCGCCGCTCCCTGCGCGGCTGCTCCGGCGACCTCTCGGCCGCCGACTCCGCGGTCCGTGAGGCGTCCGACATCCTGGTGCGGCACGCCAACGCCACCCGCTACGAGCAGGTCCGCACCCCGGCCCGCCAGCAGATCCGCGAACTGCCCGCGGCGTCCCTGCCCGAGCACGCCGCCGCCTGGGCCGCCGCCTTCGAACCCCGGCTGCGCGTCCTGACCGACGAGCTTGAGCAGCTGGAACGCAACCGCGACTCCATCGTCGACCGGCTGCGCGGCCTCGTCGAGTCGGCGCTCACCACGCTCCGCTCCGCCCAGCGCCTCTCCCAGCTCCCCGAAGGCCTCGGCGAATGGTCCGGGCAGGAGTTCCTGCGGATCCGCTTCGACGAACCCGACCAGGCCACCCTCACCGAACGCCTCGGCGAGGTCATCGACGAGGCCACCCGCGCCGCCGTCAAGAAGAACTCCGACCTGCGCAGGGACGGCATGTCCCTGCTGCTGCGCGGAGTACAGGCGGCGCTTGAGCCGCGCGGCATCTCCGTGGAGATCCTCAAGCCGGACGCGGTGCTGCGCGCCGAGCGCGTGCCCGTCGGGCAGATGGGCGACGTGTTCTCCGGCGGCCAGTTGCTCACCGCCGCGATCGCGCTCTACTGCACCATGGCGGCGCTGCGCAGCAACGACCGCGGCCGGGACAAGCACCGGCACGCCGGGACGCTCTTCCTCGACAACCCGATCGGCCGCGCCAACGCGACGTACCTCCTGGAGCTCCAGCGGGCCGTGTCCGACGCGCTCGGTGTCCAACTCCTTTACACCACCGGCCTGTTCGACACGACGGCGCTCGCCGAGTTCCCCCTGGTGATCCGGCTGCGCAACGACGCGGACCTCAGGGCGGGCCTGAAGTACATCAGCGTCGAGGAGCACCTGCGGCCCGGCCTGCCCCAGCAGGACACCGCGGGCGAGACCGTGCACGGCGAGATCACCGCGACGCGCATGTTCAAGAAGCCCGCCTGACCGAGGGGTTGAGGCGCCGCACCTAGCGGCGTGGCGCGGTACGGCGGAAGCGGTGGCCGGGCGGCTCAGACGCCGGACAGCCGTCGGCCCGCGCCGTCCGCGGACCGTATTCGCGCCGCCCGCTCGGCCGTACGGGCCGCCCGCCGGGCCCGGCGCCGCTCCTTGCGCAGCTTGCGCGCCGTGCTGCTCGGCATCGACACCACGCCGTTGCGCTGGTTCCACACCTGGCGGGTGACCCAGACGTCGAGCACCCCCCAGGTGGCGAGCACCGTGCTCCCCACGCTGCTCAGCACCATGGGGAAAGCGAGCCACGAACTGGCCAGTGTGCACAGGAAGGCGACCATCGCCTGCATCAGAGTGGCCGCGACGATGATGACGGCGCGCACGGCCGCGGTGCGGACCGGGTCGGGCAGCCGCGGTCGCACGGCAGGCTCTTCCACCCACAACGGCTGCTGCTCAACGCTCATGCCCTCATTCCTCCCCACCCACGGCGCCCCGACGCCTCGCCCCACCGCGCCCCCGACCCACATTCAGGCCCCGGCTCACTGTCACCCCGTACCCACGCCATCCCGTACCCACGGATCCTGCCGCCCGTCCGGCCCGTACCGACAGACACCCCGTAACAGGCATCCCGCAACATCCCGCAACAGCTCGTAACAGACCTCCCGCACAGACAGACGAACGGAACTCCCCGAAGATTCCCGGGATTTGCCCGGAACGCAGAATTCCAGCCATCTGCCACAGTGGTCGAAAAGGCGCCATGACGGGTGTCATCGGCTGCGGACCGGGTCGTCATCTCCCGGAATACCAGGACAACTCATGATCACCGCTCGGGCCGGCGGCCGAAAATCGTCCGGACGTGCCTTCGAGTTGTCTGTGTGTCAGTAGTAGGCTCACGCCGTTTGTTGACGGTTGATCTGGGGGAGGCCATGCGCTTTCGCGGGAAGTCCATCCGCCGGAAGATCGTGGCGTTGCTGCTCGTGCCGCTTGTCTCCCTCACCGCGCTGTGGGGGTTCTCCACCTATCTCACCGGCCGGCAGGCCAACGAGTTGATGGACGTGGCGAACATCGTCAAGAAGGTCGGCTACCCCATCGAGGACACCGTCCGCGTCATCCAGCAGGAGCGCCGCCAGACCCTCGTCTACCTCGCCGACGAGCGCCCCTCCGACGCCCTCGCCGCGCTCCGCGGCCGCCGGTCCGCCACCGACGGCGCGATGGCCCAAATCCGGGCAGCGGCACAGGACTCGGACGTCCGCGGTGACCTCCAGCCCGTCGCGAAGGCCCGTCTCAAGGCCGTGCTCGACGGCTTCGACTCCATGGCCTCGCTTCGCCGGTCCATCGACCAGGGCGGTGTCGACCGGGCGCAGGCGCTGGAGTTCTACAACCGACTCATCGACCCCTGCTACAGCTTCCTCATGAATCTCCATGCCCTGGAGAACGTGGAGATGGACAAGCAGGGCCGGGCCCTCGTCGGCATCACCCGGGCCCGCGAGATGCTGTCGCGCGAGGACGCCCTCGTCGCCTCCTCCCTGATCACCCCGAAGACGACGGCCCCCGAACTGCGCCGTATATCCGACCTGGTGGCCAACCGGCAGCTCCTGTACGACACCGAGCTGGAGATCCTGCCCGCCGCCGAACGCGACGTCTTCGAGCAGTACTGGCGCGGCCCCGACACCGAGGCCCTGCGCACCGCCGAAGCCGCGATCATCGACGCCGGGCCCGCCAAGGACCCCCGGCACATCGACGCCGCCCGCTGGCAGCAGACCGCCACCCCCGTCCTCGACCACCTCGCGCAGATGGGCACCGAGGCGGGCAACCGCTACCAGGACCGCGTCGAGCCGGTCGCCTTCAACGTCCTGATCAAGGCGGGGCTCGCCGGTGTGCTCGGCTTCCTCGCCCTGCTGATCTCGCTGTTCATGTCCGTACGCATCGGCCGCGAGCTGATCCGCGACCTCACCCGCCTCCGTAAGGACGCCCACGAGGTCTCCGGAGTCCGGCTGCCGAGCGTGATGCGCCGCCTCGCCGCCGGCGAACAGGTCGACGTCGAGACCGAGGCGCCGCGCCTCGACTACGAACGCGACGAGGTCGGCCAGGTCGGCCAGGCCCTCAACACCCTGCAACGCGCCGCCGTCGAGGCCGCCGTCAAGCAGGCCGACATGCGGCGCGGCGTCTCCGAGGTGTTCGTCAACCTCGCGCGCCGCAACCAGGTGCTCCTGCACCGCCAGTTGACGCTCCTGGACACCATGGAGCGCCGCACCGAGGACACCGACGAGCTCGCCGACCTCTTCCGCCTCGACCACCTCACCACCCGCATGCGCCGGCACGCCGAGGGCCTGGTGATCCTGTCGGGAGCCGCCCCCTCCCGCCAGTGGCGCAAGCCCGTCCAGCTCATGGACGTCGTACGGGCCGCGGTAGCCGAGGTCGAGGACTACGAGCGCATCGAGGTGCGCAGGCTGCCCCGGCTCGGTGTCGGCGGCCCGGCCGTCGCCGACCTCACCCACCTCATCGCCGAACTCCTGGAGAACGCCACGGTGTTCTCGCCCCCGCACACCGCCGTCCAGGTGCACGGCGAGCGGGTCGCCAACGGCTTCACCCTGGAGATCCACGACCGCGGCCTCGGCATGGCCCCGGAAGTGCTGCTCGACGCGAACCTGCGGCTCGCCGAGACCCCCGAGTTCGAGCTCTCCGACACCGACCGGCTCGGCCTCTTCGTGGTCAGTCGGCTCGCCCAGCGCCAGAACGTACGCGTCTCGCTCCAGCCGTCTCCGTACGGAGGCACCACCGCCGTCGTGTTCATCCCGGCGACACTGCTCACCGACGCGCCCGACACCGAGGGCACCGGGTTCCGGCTCGACCGCAAGGCAGCCAAGAGTGACGGCAAGAGCGTCCCGGACGCCCCGCGCCGCGCGCTCTCCCCGTTGCCCGCCGGCATTCCGGGCCAGCCGGTCCTGGACGGCCCGGTCGAACTGGAGCCCCCGCTCGACCCGTTGGGCCTCGACGTGCCCTCCGTACTCGAAGCGCCCCCGGGCCTCGACGAGATCGAGGCGTCGCGCAGCGGACTCCTCCGCTCGGCCCGCCGGGTCCCCGAGCCGGCCGACGACCGCCAGCAGCATCAGCAGGCCGCCGACGAGGGCGAGGAGCAGGGCCCCGTGCCGCTGCCGCGCCGCCACCGGGTGCCGACCCTGGTCAGCGACAACGGCCGCCGCGTGGACGGCCCCGGGCGCGGCCATCCGGCCCCCGAGCCGGACCCGGCCCCCGAGGGCCGCGCCTTCGGAAACCGCCTTCCCGAGCGCCGTACGCACCAGCCGCCCCGGCCCTCAACTCCCCAGGCCCCGCAGCCCCTTCGGCCCGCGCCGCAGCCGTCGGGACTGACGCCGGTGAAGCCCGCGGGCCTGGCCGAGCCGTCCGGGCCGGGGCCCGCCAACCCGGCCGACCTGCCGGGCGCGCCCAGCTCGGCACCGTCCTGGGGCAGCCTCCCCGGACCGCAGCGGCCCGAGGACGAGGCCCCGCTCGGCGGGCTGCCCCGCCGGGTCCGCCAGGCCAGCCTGGCCCCCCAGCTCAAGGACGCCCCCGACGGCCGCCACCCCGCGCCCGACGAGGGGCCCGAGCCGGAGCGCGACGCCGACGAGGTGCGTGACCGCATGGCCGCACTGCAGCGCGGCTGGCAGCGCGGCCGCCGCCAGAACGCCGCACCGGACACCGCGGAAGGACCATCCGCACCCGCCCGGGGCGACACCGCACGACGAACCACACCGGAGGGGGACGGTCGATGACCGCGCCACAGGACTCAGCCGCAGCACGCAACGCAGGGAGCGGTTCCGGCGAACTCAACTGGCTCCTCGACGAGCTGGTCGACCGCGTCGGCTCCATCCGCAAGGCGCTGGTGCTCTCCAGCGACGGCCTCGCCACCGGAACCTCGCGGGACCTGACCCGCGAGGACGGCGAGCACCTGGCCGCCGTGGCCTCCGGCTTCCACAGCCTCGCCAAGGGCGTCGGCCGCCACTTCGAGGCGGGCAAGGTCCGCCAGACCGTCGTCGAGCTCGACGACGCCTTCCTCTTCGTGACGGCCGCCGGCGACGGCAGCTGTCTGGCCGTCCTGTCCGACGCCGACTCCGACGTCGGCCAGGTCGCGTACGAGATGACGCTGATGGTCAAGCGGGTCGGCGCCCATCTGACCACCGCACCACGGACCGGCCTGCACACCGGAGGGTGAGTGGGGTACGTCATGAGCGGGGGACGCGATGAGTGACGCAGACCAACGGACCCAGGGGCAGCCGCAGGACCAGGCGGCGGCCCCCGGGCGGCCGCACCACTGGTTCGACGACGACGCGGGGCCGGTGGTGCGTCCGTACGCCATGACGCGCGGCCGCACCACCAGCGCCGGCCAGCACCGTCTCGACCTGATCGCCGTGGTCGTCCCGGAACCCGCCGCCGACGACCCGGGCCGCGACCAGACGCTCTCACCGGAGCACGTGGAGATCGTCGAACGGTGCGGCGACTCCCCGCAGTCGATCGCCGAACTCGCGGCCGGACTCGACCTCCCCGTCGGGGTGGTCCGGGTCCTGGTCGGCGATCTCGTCGCCGACGCCCTGGTGCATGTAACCCGACCCGTTCCGCCGGCCGAGCTGCCGGACGAGTCCCTTCTCCGCGAGGTGATCAATGGCCTTCGGGCGCTCTAGCCGCAGGAAGCGGCACGTCGATCCGGTGACGCTCAAGATCCTCGTCGCCGGCGGCTTCGGCGTCGGCAAGACCACCCTGGTCGGCGCGGTGAGCGAGATCCGGCCACTGCGTACGGAGGAACGCCTCAGCGAGGCGGGCCGCCCGGTCGACGACCTCGCGGGGGTGGAGGGCAAGAGCACCACCACGGTGGCCATGGACTTCGGGCGCATCACGCTCCGCGAGGACCTGGTGCTCTACCTCTTCGGCACCCCGGGCCAGGACCGGTTCTGGTTCCTGTGGGACGAGCTGGCGCAGGGGGCGCTCGGCGCGGTCGTCCTCGCCGACACCCGCCGCCTGGAGGACTGCTTCGCCGGCATCGACTACTTCGAACGGCGCGGCATCCCGTTCACCGTCGCCGTCAACTGCTTCGACGACGCGGCCCGTTACCCCGTCGACACCGTGCGCGCGGCCCTCGATCTCGACCCCGAGGTGCCGCTCCTGATGTGCGACGCGCGCGTCCGCGAGTCCGTCAAGGAGATTCTCGTCGGCGTGGTCGAGCACGCCATGGCGATGTCGGCGAAGGCCCGTCAGCCCGCCGCCACTTGAGGCTCTCCTGTAGAGCGTGCAGCGCGGCCCGTACCCCCACCGACCGGGGTACGGGCCGCGCGTCCGTGGGGGCCTACCGGCCGTCCTCCTCGTGCCAGCCGAGGCTGCGCTCCACCGCCTTGCGCCAGTTGGCGTACTCGCGCTCGCGGACCGGGCCCTCCATACGCGGAGACCATTCCACATCGCGCTGCCAGTGCGCCCCCAGTTCGTCGAGGTCCGACCAGACGCCGGTGGCGAGCCCGGCCGCGTACGCCGCCCCCAGGCAGGTCGTCTCGGACACCTTGGGACGGATCACGGGGACCCCGAGCACGTCCGCCTGATGCTGCATCAGGAGATTGTTGGCGGTCATGCCGCCGTCCACCTTGAGCGTCGTGATCTGCACTCCCGAGTCCTGGTACATGGCGTCGACGACCTCACGGGTCTGCCAGCTCGTCGCCTCCAGGACCGCGCGCGCGAGGTGCGCCTTCGTCACGTACCGGGTCAACCCCGTGATGACGCCCCGCGCATCGGAGCGCCAGTAGGGCGCGAAGAGCCCGGAGAAGGCGGGCACGATGTAGGCCCCGCCGTTGTCGTCGACGCTTGCGGCGAGGGCTTCGATCTCGTCCGCGCTGCGGATGATGCCGAGCTGGTCACGGAACCACTGGACCAGCGCCCCGGTGATCGCGATCGACCCCTCCAGGCAGTAGACCGGCGCCTGTTCACCGATCTTGTACCCGACCGTCGTGATCAGCCCGCTCTTCGAAGGGACCGGTCGGGTGCCGGTGTTGAGAAGCAGGAAACTCCCCGTTCCGTACGTGTTCTTCGCCGTCCCGGTGCCGAAGCAGGCCTGTCCGAAAATCGCCGCTTGCTGGTCGCCGAGCGCAGAGGCGACGGGAACGCCCGCCACTTGGCCGACGGCGGTGCCGTAAACCTCCGCCGAGGACCGGATCTCCGGAAGCACCGCCTGGGGCACGTTCATCGCGGCGAGGATCTCGGGGTCCCATTGCAGAGTCTCCAGGTTCATCAGCATCGTGCGCGAGGCGTTGGTGACATCCGTGACGTGCACACCGCCGGACGTGCCGCCGGTCAGGTTCCAGATCAGCCAGGAGTCGATGGTCCCGAACGCGATCTCGCCGCGTTCGGCGCGGGTCCGCAGCCCGGGGACGTTGTCGAGCAGCCAGGCCGCCTTGGGCCCCGAGAAGTAGCTCGCAAGGGGCAGCCCGGTGGCCTCGCGGAACCGGTCCTGCCCGTCGGTGGCGCCCAGTTCGTGGCAGAGCGCGGAGGTCCGGGTGTCCTGCCACACGATCGCGTTGTGCACGGGTTTGCCGGTCGCCCGATCCCAGAGGACCGTCGTCTCGCGCTGGTTGGTGATGCCGAGCGCGCTGAGCTGCTCCGCGCGCAGCCCGGCCCGGGCGAGCGCGCCCGCCACCACGGCCTGCACCTTGGACCAGATCTCGGTGGCGTCGTGCTCCACCCAGCCGGGCTTGGGGAAGATCTGCCGGTGCTCGCGCTGGTCGACGGCGACGATCGCTCCGTCCTGGTTGAAGATGATGCAGCGGCTGGAGGTGGTGCCCTGGTCGATCGCGGCGACGAACTTGTCCGTCATGGCTACCCCTGGTTCTGAAGACTGCGGTTCTGAAGGCTGCGGGTCAGAAGGCTGCGTGGTGGATGAGGCCGCCCAGTGCCCCGCCGATCAGCGGCCCGACCACCGGGATCCAGGCGTAACTCCAGTCGGAGGTCCCCTTGTTGGGGATCGGCAGCAGGGCGTGGACGATGCGCGGACCGAGGTCGCGTGCCGGGTTGATGGCGTACCCCGTGGGGCCGCCGAGCGAGAGGCCGATGCCGACCACGAGCAGCGACACGACAAGCACTGTCACGCCGGACTCGCCGAGCCCCTTGGTGTTGCCGAAGGAGAGGACCGGCAGCACGAGCCCGACGGTCGCGATGATCTCGGTCACCAGATTGGCGACCGGGTTCCTGATCTCCGGAATCGTGGAGAAGATGCCGAGCGTCGGCAGCGCGTCGTCCTTGTCGGCGTTGGCCTGGAACTGCGCGAAGTAGGTGAGGTAGGCGAGTACGGCGCCGAGCACCGCGCCCGTCATCTCACCGCAGAGGTAGATCCACACCTTGTCCCAGCTGCCGGTGTCGATCGCGATGCCGATGGTGACGGCCGGGTTCAGCTGACCGCCCGAGAGCGGCCCGGCGGTGTAGGCCCCGGCGAGCACGCCGAAGCCCCAGCCGAACGCGATGACGACCCAGCCGGCCGCCCTCGCCTTGGAGTGCTTGAGGGTGACGGCGGCACACACCCCGGCCCCGAACAGGACCAGGATCGACGTGCCGAGCACTTCACCGACGAATATGTCCCCGTTGCCCATTGCGGCTCCTAGGCCCTCGCCCGGGGTGTGCCCCGGTATCCGTGCACGGTGCGCGTTTCCCATGGCGGCAAGACCGGCCGAGGGGCGAACCCGGACGCCGGCCGGCGTCGCGTCGAGCGTGCCCCTGTGGCGGAATCACCCGTGGCGGCGGCGCCGGACAGCCGCGCGACTGTTGCGCGGCCGGGAGCCGGAAAACGGCGATGCCGAGAGACAACGGGAAGTTTTCACCGGCCGTGATGGACCGTCAAGGTCGCCGACAGCATGGGCTGTTGGGATACGGGGTGGCGTATACGGGCGGGTAAGTGCCGGATGCCCGGTACGTGTCCAGGTGGTCGGGCATGTCGGCTCAGCGCACCGCCACCACCGAGGAGCCATGTCCGAAAAGGCCCTGGTTCGCGGTGATTCCGACCCGGGCGCCGGCGACCTGCCGTGCTCCTGCGGAGCCCCTCAACTGCCAGGTCAGTTCGCATACTTGGGCGATGGCCTGCGCGGGCACGGCCTCCCCGAACGACGCCAATCCGCCACTCGCATTGACCGGGATCCGCCCCCCGAGCGCGGTCGCCCCGTCCCGCACGAGCTTGGCGCCCTCGCCGGCGCCGCACAGCCCCAGGTCTTCGTACCACTCCAGCTCAAGCGCGGTGGACAGGTCGTACACCTCGGCCAGCGACAGGTCCTCGGGCCCGATGCCCGCCTCTTCGTACGCGGCCCGCGCGACGGAGGCCCGGAACGAGTGCGGCGAGGGCTCGACGGCGGCCGCCGAGTCGGTCGCGATGTCGGGCAGGTCCAGGACCGCCTTGGGGTAGGTGGGGGTCACCGTCGAGACGGCGCGGATGCGGACCGGGTCGGCGGCGCCGTGCCGGCGGGCGAAGTCCAGGCTGGTCAGGACGAGCGCCGCCGCGCCGTCCGAGGTGGCGCAGATGTCGAGCAACCGCAGTGGGTCCGCGACGACGGCCGAGGCGGCGACCTCCTCGGCGGTGACGGCCTTGCGGTAGCGGGCGTTCGGGTTGAGCGCGCCGGCCGCCGCGTTCTTCACCTTGACCTGCGCGAAGTCCTCGACGGTGTCGCCGTGCAGCGCCATGCGGCGGCGGGCGTACAGGCCGAAGTAGGCCGGGTTGGTCGCGCCGAGCACGCGGAAGCGCAGCCAGTCCGGGTCGTCGTGGCGGTCGCCCCCGGCCGGCGCGAAGAACCCCTTGGGCGCCGCATCGGCCCCCACCACGAGCACCACGTCCGCCATCCCGGCCAGGATCTGCGCCCGCGCGGTGTTGATCGCCTGCGCGCCGGAGGCGCAGGCCGCGTACACGCTGGTCACGCGCGCGCCCTGCCAGCCGAGCGCTTGCGCGAACGTCGCCCCCGCCACATACCCGGGGTAGCCGCCGCGCACCGTGTCCGCGCCGACCACGGAGCGCACGTCCGTCCAGTCGACCCCGGCATCGGCGAGCGCGGCCCGGGCCGCCACCGTCCCGTACTCGACGAAACTCCGACCCCACTTGCCCCACGGGTGCATTCCCGCACCCAGGACCGCGATGTCGCCGCTCATGCCGCCACCTCCACGGGCCGCCAGTGCCAGGTCGTCCAGGTGGTCTCCGCGTCCTCATTGAGCACGCCGGGCACCACCTCGACCTCCATCCCGACCGCGAGATCGGCGGTGCTCACCCCGGGCGCGGCCTGGCCGAGCACGATCATCCGCTCAGCCGTCAGCTCGACGGCGACGAGCACATAGGGCTCCCACTCCACCTGCGGGTCGGACACATAGGGTGCGGGCGGCCGGTAGCGGCCGTCGGTGTACGACCACACGCGACCCCGCTGGGAGAGTGGCACCTCCTCCAACTCACCACCTGAGCAGGCGGGGTTGCGGCAGAAGGAGTCCTCGCGCGGAAAGAAGACGGAGGAACAGGCGGCGCACCGGGTGCCGAGCAGCCGGAAGTCCTGTCCCTCCGCGTCCGTGAACCAGCCCGCCACTACAGGCGTGCGCGTGCGTGCGTCTGTCAAGTCCCCTCCCGGCACCGGCTTCTGACGGAACGTCAGAAGTGTGCCACGGGCAACCGGAGTTGGGGAGGGGCGGTCGGGCCCGGGCCCCGGCTCAGCGGTTCTCGGCCAGCCACTTGGCGGCGATCTCCCCGAGCTCGCGGTCGCGCCCGGCCAGCATCATCGAGATCATCTGCCGGTCCCCGCGCAGCGACCAGCCGGGGTGGCCGAAGGTGGCCGGGTTGTTCTTCTCGATGAACCAGTGAGCGGGCCAGGCGGTCCCGTACCCGATGAGCGGCAGCGCGAGCGCGTACCGCTTCCGCCCGCGCGCGAGCCCGTAGGCGCTGATCGCGAGCCCGGTGAGGGTGCCCGTCAGATGCACCCAGCGGGTGGCGGCCCTGGAGTGCATCGCCACGTAGTAGGGCCAGAACTCCTCGTACGAATCGAACGTGGGCTTCGTCGCGTCGGATGTGGGCTCCGTCGTGTTCGTCATGCGGCAGAACCTAATCGCTCTTCGGAGAACCGGATACGGCTGCTGCGCGTCCGAGAAGACAGAGCGGGCGCCCGGGACCCACGGGGGTGGCCCCGGACGCCCGCTCGATCCTCAAGCGGAATCAGGTGCCGCAGGCATACACACTGGCCGCGACGAGATGACCGGACGAACCGGAACTCAGTGCCCGGCCACGGACCGCCACGCCACGGGGAAGTCGAAGTAGGTGTCGGGGAACAGCTCCGGCTGATAGGTGAAGTGCCACCACTCCTCGGGCAGATTGACGAAGCCCTGTGCCTGAAGGGTGCTCTTCAGGAACTGCCGATTCGCCCGCTGTACGCCCTGGATGCGCGGGTCGTCGGTGTGCGCCAGGGTGTCGAAGCAGTCAAAACCGGTCCCCATGTCGGCGGAGTTGTCGGCGAACCGCTCGTTCTTCGGTGCGTAACAGGGCACGAGCGGCTGCCCCGGGTGGTACGGCCGGGTGGGGAGAGCGGGCAACTTCACGAGGGTGAGGTCCATCGTGCTGCCCCGGCTGTGCCCCGACTTCTCGGCGATGTACCCGTCCGCGAAAAGCCTCGACTTGTCGACACGTGGATAGAACTCCGCCTTCATCCGCTCGTCGTCCAGATCCTTCGCCCAGCGCACGAAGTGGTCGACGGCCCGCTGAGGCCGGTAGCAGTCGTACACCTTCAGGGAGTAGCCCCGCCGCAGCAGCTTCAGCTGCGCCCGGTGCAGTGCCTCGGCGGCCGGCCTGGTCAGGATGCACAGCGGCTGCCGGTAGCCGTCGATCGGCTCGCCCACGAAGTCGTGGGGGGTGATGTAGCGCATCTCCTGAATGATCGAGGGATCGACGGAACTCAGCGCCACGAACACCTCGGGCGCCTTCGGCTCCGGTGCCGCCTGGGCGGTGGGTGTGAGGGCGGTGACGGTGAGCAGCGCGGCAGCGCCGGCGACGAGCCCGCGCAGCGTCCGCAGCGCCCGCGACGGCGTCCGCCGGGCGGTGGTGTCCTGTCGTTCGGTACGTCGTGTCATGGGCACACCCTCTATCAGGTCAACTGGTGGGTGGGGAAGGGCGGTTGGTTCGATCGGTGCTATCGGTTTAGGAATGGGCATCGACTAGAGTCCGCGCGTGACCGTGCCCCCGAAGCAGCCCCTCATGGACTCCCACTGCGCCGCGTGCGGAGTGCCGTACGCGGCGCCGGACAGCGCCTGGCCCCGCTCCTGTACGGCCTGCGGCACGGTCGCGTACCGCAATCCGCTGCCCGTCGCGATCGCGCTCCTGCCCGTTGTCGACGCACGCGGCACCGGCCTCGTCGTCATCACCCGCACCATCGAGCCGCGCCTGGGCGGCCTCGCGCTGCCCGGCGGCTTCATCGACCTCGGCGAGACCTGGCAGGACGCGGTCGTACGCGAACTCAAGGAGGAGACCGGCATCGAGGCCCCGGTCGGCGAGGTCCGCCTGGCGGATGCCCTGAGTTCCCCCGAACACCTCCTGGTATTCGGCCTGTTGCCCGCCCGCCCGGCTGACACGCTGCCGCCCACGCGACCCACCGGGGAAACCGAGGGCTGGGAACTGCTGCGTGAACCAGCCGAGTTGACCTTCCCGCTGCACACGGAGGCGGTACGCAAGTGGTTCTCGGGGGAGTACCGCTAGACGAGTAGTTCCGATTGCTGGGTTCTCAGACGTGGGGAGGGTGTCCAACATCGGGTTGTGACGACCGATTTAGACACCCTCTTGACGGCA